>JAJDAW010000153.1 GCA_029261635.1 Nitrospinaceae bacterium | reverse complement strand
ATGGCACCTAAACCCAATACATATAAGGTAAAAACCGTTTCCCTTTTGGCCCATTTGAGCAGACCCCATTCAGGAACTGCACCGGGTCCTAGCAACACCACCCGATGCGTAGTAACCGCAAAAATGGTTTTGATTCCTAAAAACAAAATATGTGGGATATATAAAACCCAGGTATTTTCAGGTAAAAACCAAACTGAAAAATTAGCGGTAAGATAAATCAAAAATGGAATCGATAGTGCTTTTGCAAGTACCCTACGATTTTCAATAATACTTTTCACTGCCTGTGATAATAATTTCCAGAACATATTCCACTCTTAGCTGGGTGTATTAATTTTGTGAAATGATTTTTTGGAAAGAAGGGAACTATACTTGAAGTTAGCTTTTCACGCCTGTAATTACTCCGGTGGGCATTGCATCAACTCGAAAGTAGCGGATATCGGAAACCCCGGCTCCCTTAAGCCAATTGATTTTTTCGTTTACGGGGTGCGCCCGTCCTCCCTCAGTTAGCATGCCGATGTTGAGGCTGAACAACGTATCATCCAAAGGCCCGGTCTGGTCTTCGTCGGTGCAGAATCCGTGTAGAACGATGCGTCCTCCTGGTTGCAATGCTTTTACGGCTTTCGTTACCAGAGTTTTCCCCATATCGGCATCATACATATGGAGAATGTTGGCCATCAGGACAAGGTCGTATTGTGAATCTCCAAGGTCATCTTTATGGAAATTACCGGGTTGCGTTCCAACACGTTCCTCCAGTTGGTATTTTTCGATATAGTTTTTGGCAACCTCTAAGACCGGAGGGATGTCGAATACCGTTGCCTTCAAATGCGTGTGCAGTTTGCACCACTCCAGCGCGTATGTTCCTGGTCCGCCTCCTACATCCAGCATATTTTTCGCATCACCGATGGGAATCTCACGGGCGATCATCCATGTGGCTTTGAGTGCTTTGTCGTGCATGGCATCGGTGAAGGCGCGCATTTTATGGGGATCGCCTCCCAACATTTCCATAATACTTTTTATGAGGATTCCTGATTTGATGAAGGTTGCCAGCTGACCCCAAACAGGATAAAGGTCTGCAGAAAGTTGTATCCACTGTTGCATGGAATGGCTACCGCCGGTGACGAGATAATCCTGCGCTGCTAGCGGTAGGTGATACTTATCATTTTCTTTAGTGGTAATTTCAAGAGAGGTGAGGGCGTTTAGCAATCGCTCGGTCGCTTCCGGGTCAAGATTGCAGTTTTCGGCTACATGATTAGCATTAACGGGTTGCTTGAGTTGGTCAAAGATTTTCAACTCGTTCGCGGTGATAACCACGCAGGCAGGCTGAAACCCTTGCAATATCTTGCTAATCGCCTTGTCTGTTTCCATATTTTTATCCTGTTTCGAAAAATTTTAGCTACGGTTATTGGACTTCATCGCCCGGTCGATTTCTCGGTCAGACTCTTGTTTCTTGAGCGTGGCGCGTTTGTCGTATAGCTTTTTGGCCTTAGCGATGCCGAGATCTACTTTTGCTTTTCCATTTTTGAAGTAAACTTTTAAAGGAACGAGAGTGCAGCCTTTTTCCTGAGTTTTTCCGATTAGTTTGTTGATCTCTTTTTTGTGTAAAAGCAATTTGCGTTTCCGCATAGGATGATGGTTGAACTGAGTTGCAGGACTATAGGGATCGATATGGAAATGATTCAGCCAGGCTTCTTCGCCATTAATAGTGGCGTAGCTGTCCACCAGATTGGCTTTGCCATCTCTCAAGGATTTTACTTCGGTGCCTTTCAACATTATTCCGGCTTCGAAGGTGTCTTCAATAGTGTAGTTGTGGCGCGCCTTTTTATTTTGGCAGACGATTTTTATGCCTTCTGTGTCGTGTGTTCTCATAGGGACTATAGTTTTAAAAGATAAACTCGAATGGTGTTTTGTGTTGTGGAGTTTTTAATGTTAGACCTGTTTTATTTTAGTTTAAGGGTGACGGACTGTCCTACCTTAAGTTTGAGTTTTTCTTTTGCACTGGAATCGCGGCAGAATATTTCAACCTGATCCCAACTGTTTAGAATGGCTCCTGCCTGGCCGGGGTTGACTTGAAAATAACCGGTTACGAGTCCATCTATTTTATTCTTACCGACCTTGAGTTCTATTGTATCGGATGATGCAAAGGTTTCGCTCATTAATTCTGCGGATATGTTTGTGGTGGCGTTTCCAAATCGGTCGATATAGATGATTTCGCCTTTGATGCTTTTGCTTTTCTGTATGGCTTCTGGTAGCTCTAGTCGGATTGGTTTTAGAACGCGCGGTCCCATTTTAGAAACGGCAATGCCCGTGGCGATCCATGCGGCTACAGGAGCAAACAGGTCGCGTCCGTGAAAGGTGTTGGATATATTTTTCAAAAAGTATTTCGGATTGTTCAATTCATAGACTCTGGACTTAGGATCTAAAGCCGAGGTAAGGACACCGTTATCGGGGCCTATGAATGTTTGAAATTGCGATTGCACCACGATGGGCCTTTTGCCAACAGGGCCTCGACCCTCTGTAATCAAAGAAAGGTTGGATCTTTTTGGTGACTTGTTCAAGTTTGGTCCGCCTACACCTGGATCGACGACAACGATATGGATGGTTTTTCTCGGATACCAGGGATAGGTCGCGTTCAGGACTCGGGCCGCCTGTAAGATGTTTTGCGGATCGATATTGTGGGTGATGTCAACGATATGTGCTTGGGGTTCAATGTTAAGAATGACCCCTTTCATAATTCCAACGAAAGGATCATTGAGTCCGAAATCGGTGGTGAGTGTTATGAGAGGACGCATCCTTCAACATGGTCTCCTGAAATTTGTTGCAGGGTTACGGGTATAAGGCGGTTTTTAAGTGAGTCAGGCCCGTTTAAGCTGATAGGTATATAGTTGTCGGTATGGCCTTTGAGTTTTCCGCTTTTTCTGTCGCGCTGGTTTTCTATGAGTACGGTCGCGGTTTGGTTGAGGAATTTATTTTTTAACTCCAGGCTTTTTTCTGCGACCAGTTGAGTGAGAATTTTATTTCGTTCCTTTTTAATGTTTCCGGGAACGTCATCTTTATAGTCATTGGCTTCGGTTCCACGCCTTGGCGAATAAGAAAATACGTGCAGGTAAGAGAAGGGGAACTCTTCGATTAACTTGCGGGTGTTTTCAAATGCCGCATCGGTTTCTCCGGGGAACCCTACAATGACATCGGCACCCAGCCCCAGGTTAGGAATCGCGTCGATAGCGCGACGGACTACATCTCTGTATTGCTCGATATTGTAGTTCCGACGCATTCGTTGCAGAATTTCGTTGTCACCGCTTTGCAAAGGAATATGCAGGTGTGAACAGAGCTTATCCGTTTCAGCGATGAGCCGAATCAAATCGTTGTCTATTTCCATAGGGTTGATCGAACTCAGTCGGACCCTAAAATCACCAGGCAATTCGACAATCTCGTGAACCAGAGAAGAGAATGTTTCTCCGGTATCCATCCCCCAAGTGCCGAGGTTGATTCCAGTTAAGGTGATTTCTTTGAAACCGGTATTAATCGCTTCCTGGATATTGTTAAGGATATTTTCTCGGCTGTCACTGATGGATTTGCCGCGCGCTCGAACGACGGTGCAAAAAGAACATTTCTCATCGCAACCCGTTTGAACTTTTATGAAAGCCTTGGTCATGCCTTGAAAGTTTTTGACGGGGATGGTTCTGAAAATCCTTTTCTTATGAATGTCCGACATCACGATTTCGGTCGCCTCGGACTTTTGCCATTGCCTGTCAGTGTTTAGTAGCTTGCTTTTTAGCAGTTTTGCAATTTCAAGTTTGTCGGCGTTGCCCAGTACGACATCGAGCCCGTTTAGTTCAGCAGCTTCTTCCGGATTCAGTTGTGCATAGCATCCGGTGAACACTACCAAAGCATTGGGATTGAGGGTGAGGGATTTTTTTACGGCAAGCCGGGAACTTGCATCGCTTTTTTGTGTAACGGTGCAGGTATTGATAACATAGGCATCGGCTTTTTCTCTTTGACCGACCATGACAAAACCTTCCTTTTCGAGAAGAGTTTGCATCTCAGCAGTATCGTGCTGGTTGGTCCGGCACCCTAATGTAATACAAGAGACTTTCATGTGAAAAATGGGATAAAAATTTTAGAGAAAAAAATGAAAACAACGATAATGAACTGTTATTTACTTTCATCTTAGACCAGAGGGTGGAAACTAAGCAACCTGTAATTGTGTGACTTATAAAGAGAAACAAGTCCTTGCTTGACCGGATTTGAGGAGTTTGCTAATATCCACGCAATCAAGCCACGCCAAGCCCTGGGGAGGACGCCGCGTTTTTTTTCTTGGGATAAGAATGGATTCTTCGACAATGCAGAACACTCAAAAAAAAGTACATACGTTTCTTGAAAAATGGCTCGACAAATCCATTAAGCAATATGTCGGTGCAATGAATGAACAAAACAACGGTCATCTACATGAGTTGATTATGGGAGGCATTGAAAAACCGCTGGTTGAGATCGTTTTAAAGGAAACCAACGGCAACCAAACACAAGCGGCAAATATCTTAGGCATCAACCGTAATACTTTAAGAAAGAAAATTGCGGAATACGAAATTAAATGCAAGAGCAAGACCTAGCAGTAATCATCCTCGCGGCGGGCAAAGGATCCCGCATGCAAACTTCCTTAGCCAAAGTCCTTATACCCATTGCTGAAAAACCCATTCTTGAGTACGTTCTTGATGTCGCGGAAAAATTGCATCCGACTCGAACTATTGTTGTTGTAGGGCATCAGTCCGACCAAGTTCAGGAAAGGTTTTCCAATCGCGGTCTAGAATTTGTATTGCAAGAGGAGCAACTGGGCACTGGGCATGCGGCCCGTCAAACAGAGCAGGCGCTGAACGATTTCAAAGGTAATGTTTTGGTGCTTTGCGGGGATATGCCTTTAATAAAGATAGAGACCCTTGAGCGGCTGCTCCTGCAGCATCAGGAAGTGTCAGCAAATTGCAGCGTTTTGACACTTAAGAGTAAAGAGAAACACGACTTTGGTCGTATTATCCGCCATGTTGATGGGGCGATATTAAAGATTGTTGAGCATAGGGATGCTTCTGACCAAGAGAAAATTGTTGACGAATTCAACTCTGGAGTATATTGTTTTGGTAAGGAGTTGTTTTTTAAAGCCTTAAGCTGTCTCAGCGATGATAATGTTCAGAAGGAATATTATTTGACCGATACATTAGAATACGCAATGAAAAATGGATACCCCGTGGCATCGGTGCAAATAGAGGATACCGATGAAATCTTTGGTATAAATTCTCCCGAAGATTTAAAGCGGGCAGAGAAGTTACTGGAAAAATAACGCCCGTCCGCAATATAGAGCATAGCCTCCCAACCGAGATTTTCTAAATGAAAGCCATCATTTTAGCTGCAGGTAAAGGTTCCCATCTCAGTCCTTTCTCAGACACTCGTCCGCAACCGATGATTGGTGTTGCAGGTCGCACTATTCTTGATAACTCTCTTGAGTTGTTAAATAGCTCAGGTATCAATGACATCTTTGTTGTGGTAGGTCATAAAAGAGACAAGCTTATCGATGCGCTTCGAGAGCATGATCATGATGGATTAAATATTCATTATGTAGAACAAAAACAAAACCGTGGTATTGGAAATGCGGTTATGCAGGTTAAAAGTAAAATTTCTCCAGGAGAATATTTTCTTCTTCTGTATGGAGACATACTCACTGCGGATAATATTTTTAGCAAGATTCAGCAATCTTTTCATGCTTTCAAATCCCCTGTAGCTTCTATCTGTCTGCCTCCTTCCAATGAACAGTTTGGAAATGTGTTTCTCAATGCGCAGATGGAAATCACGAAAATCATTGAAAAACCGAAGAGTAACAATCTCGGCAATTATGTTCTTGCAGGAGTATTCGTTTTACCCGCCTCATTTTTTCAGTTGTTGGAGTCGAATGGGGCTTCGATGGAAAAAGCGCTCAAGAAAATGGTGGCAGGCGATGGCTTACGTGCATCCATGTGGGAAGATGAATGGCTGGATGTGGTTCATCCTTGGGAAATATTGACAGCCAATAAAATGATCATGGACTCTTGGGAAGAATCGTCTATTGCTAAGACGGCAACCCTTGAAGCGAATGTGACGTTGCAAGGAATCGTTAAAATTGAATCAGATGTATTGATCAAAGCGGGTGCGGTTATTGAAGGGCCTTGCTCAATTGGTCGTGGTAGTTATATTGGCAACAATTCTCTTATTAGAAGCTACACCTCTCTCGGAAAAAACTGCGAGGTGGGGAGCGGTGTGGAATTGAAAAACTGCGTTGTCATGGACAATACACAAATTGGTCGACTTTCTTTCATCGGTGATAGTGTTCTGGGAGAAAATGTGGATATTGGTTCCGGCTGTATGACGGTGAACCGCACTGTCGACTGGAAACCCATATCCGTTAAAAATGGAAAACGCATTTCTACGGGAATGTCCAAGCTTGGTGCGTTTATTGGCGATGGCGTAGTGGTCGGCGCGGGTAATATGATTCAACCTGGTACGGTGGTGCATTCGGGAGAAATTATTCCTGCTTGCTATTCCGTAACTCATAAATAGCGGGCGAATATGTGTGGAATCAGTGGAGTTGTTGGGCTGAAGGATGTATCGCAGCTTCTTTTTGAAGGCATCAGAAATCTAGAGTACCGAGGTTATGACTCCTGCGGTGTTGCTCTGATGAACAAAACCCGCCTCATTATTAAAAAAGATATCGGTGGGGTAGAAGAGTTTTACCGGAAGCATGACGTTCTGCAGCAGAAAAGCAATATTGGGATAGCTCATACCCGTTGGGCGACACACGGAAAGGTGACCCAGGAGAATACCCATCCTTTTACATCCCGTGATGGCAACTTTGCTGTTGTTCATAATGGAATCATTTCCAACTACCGCCCATTAAGAGACCAACTCAAAAAAGAGGGCTATAAGTTTACATCGGATACAGATACCGAAGTAATTGCGCATCTCCTTGAGAAATTTTTCAAGAAAAGTCGCAATCCTGAAAAAGCATTGGTAAAAACCCTCAACCTGATTGAGGGAACCTTTGCCCTGGCTTTTATTTGTACCTACCTTCCGGGTCATATATTTTGCGCCAAGCGCGAGTCTCCCTTAATGTTGGGGATTGGAGACGAAATCAAATTTGTCGGTTCAGACTTCAATGCTTTCATAGACCATACTAAAAATGCGGTAATCCTGGATGATGGAGAATACGCCATACTTTCTCGCGACTCTTATGTTGTTAAGAGTATTCTCAATGAAGAGGAAATCACCAAACCCATCACTAAAATTGAATGGGACAGTGAGACATCTAAAAAAGGGGGATACCCTCATTATATGCTCAAGGAAATTTATGAGCAGCCGCAAACGATTTCCAATGCTCTGGATCTAGAACCTTCTGGCCTTGATGATGTTGTGAAGATGTTTGAGAAAGCGGAGTCTTCCTATTTTCTGGGAGTGGGCACGACTTTCTATGTCGCAAAATATGCACAATATATTTTTTCTGAATTAGCGCAGAAATTCATTGCTCCTATCAGTTCAGATGAGTTTTTAAGTCTGGCAAATGTCAATAAAAAGACTCTGGTGTTTGCCATGTCGCAATCGGGAGAAACTTTCGATACGCTTTCGGCTTTGAAATATTCTCAATCAAAAGGTGCTAAAACTGCGGCAGTAGTGAATGTGATGGGTTCCTCCATTGCACGAATGGTCGATAAAGTTGTTTTGCAAGGATCCGGACCTGAAATTTGTGTGATCAGCACTAAGGCGGCGCTATCTCAAATGGTTGTTCTCACTTTATTAGCGATGAAGCTTGGGCTGAAGAAAAAGGTCATTACCAAAAAAGCGTATCAAGAGAACTTGAAATCTTTAAAGGAACTGCCGGCAATCATTCAGGGCGTTCTAAACGAGCGGTCGGGTTTTATTCATCGTATCGCAAATAAATATTGCAAAAACAAAAACTGGTTGTATCTGGGGCGTGGAATTTACTATCCGATTGCTCTGGAGTCTGCTTTGAAAATGAAAGAAGTGGCTTATGTGCACGCTGAGGGAATGCCAGCTGGATTTCTCAAGCACGGTACCCTCGCCATGATAGATGATGATATTTCTTCCATCGTTTTTGTGCCTCCCAAAGCGAAGAAGGATTTATACGAATCAACAATACATAGTATCGAAGAGATTCGTGCTAGATCGGGGTTTGTTCTGGGAATCCATTTTACAGAGCAGGGGAAGAACCAGGATTTATTCAGTGAGGAATTGATACTACCCAATGTTCCGCCTCTGATCGCTCCACTTATTCAACTGGTGATTGGTCAGTTGTTTGCTTATTTTACTGCAACATCCCTCAAAAGAAATGTCGATAAGCCTCGTTCTCTGGCAAAATCCGTTACGGTGGGCTAAAAAGTATAATATTCTATTGCCAGCCCTCTTGACCGTCTGCTAAATTACCCCCTTCTGAAATTTCATTAAGGTTATCTATGTCTGAAAAAATTGTGAATACGGCTTTAACTATTGCTGGCTCGGATTCAGGTGGTGGAGCAGGTATTCAAGCGGATCTAAAAACGTTTTCGGCTCTCGGTGTTTTTTGTAAAACCATCATCACTTCTATAACATCACAAAATTCTTTTGGTGTGAATTCGACCTATGATTTGCCGTCGGATGTGGTTGAGCAACAGCTCCGGGCAATTTTTGAGGATAAAAAATGCCAGGCGGTGAAAACGGGAATGCTTGGCAATAAGGAAACGGTTTGTTTGGTTGCGAAACTGATTAAGAAAAGCCGAATGAAAAATGTGGTGGTCGATCCGGTTGTTCTTGCTTCCTCAGGAAAACGTTTGTTGACGCGAGACGGAGTAGAGGCACTGAAAGAGTATTTGCTCCCTCTGGCATCTCTGGTTACTCCCAATATAAAGGAAGCGGAATTGCTTTCTGGAGTAAAAATTAAAAGCCAAGCGGATAGAAAAAAAGCCGCACGCGCAATTTTAAAAACAGGCGTGCGAGCTGTATTGATTACCGGTGGGCACCTCAAGGGAAGCCCTGAAGATTTGTTGTTGGATATTAAAGGGGTACAGATTTTTTCGTCGGAACGTTTATCGAAAACAGATATGCATGGTACAGGTTGTGTGTTTTCTGCCGCAATAACGGCTAGTTTGGCTAAAGGCGCACCTCTTCGAGAAGCAATTGAAAATGCTAAGGAATATGTTGGTCAGACCATTGTTGGAGGGGTTGCTTCGGGTAATGGAACTCCATGTGTCGAACCTTTTGCTTCCATGTATCGTGAAAGTGAAAAACAGCAATGCTTGGGTGATCTAGAGGATGCCTTAGAAATTTTCACAAAAGAGAGGATCGGAAATTTAGTTCCAGAGGTTCAGACTAATATTGGTCTGGGTTTGAGCAACGCCAAAAGGCATGAAGATGTTCTGGCTATTCCCGGGCGCGTTATAAAAAATGGAGAAGATATTTTTACAGGAGCACGACCACAATTTGGCGGTTCTCGCCATGTGGCCAATATTGTGTTGACGGTGATGCAGCACGAGCCGGATATGCGGGCGGTAATGAATATAAAATATACCGATGCTTTGCTAAGAATCTGCAAGAAGCTGAAATACAAAATTGCTTCTTTTGATCGTTCTAAAGAACCGAAGAAAGTTCGAGTTCGCGAAGGTTCTTCACTCGAATGGGGAACCGAAAAGGCAATAACGAGTTTTGGCTCTGTCCCCGATATTATTTATGATTTGGGAGGTATCAGGAAGGAAGAGATGATTCGCGTGATTGCTGAAGATATGGAATCTTTGGTGAAAAAGATTCTCGATATTCATCGGTTATATAAAAAAGAAGGGTAGTATCTATAACAACGTTTTGTCTACCAGAATTTCTGCTCTAGTTTTTAAATTTTCGATCCATTCCTGAAAAGCCTGTCGGCTTTTTTCTATTTTAATTTTATTGGTGATTTGCTTGGTCTGATCACTGTCTGGCTCACCGGCTTTTTCTATGTCTGCTAACTTATAGAGATAAAAACGATCGCGAACTTTTGCAGAGCTAAACTCTCCTGTTTTCATGGTAAAGGCTTTTTCTTTAATTTCGCTTATGTTGCCAATACCTGGGATAGACTCTGCTTTGCTGAAAAAGGGCGTGTTACGGATGCTGATGTCGTATCCCTTAACTACTTTTTCCAGATCTTTATCTCTGGTTAGGATTTCTTTTAATTCTTCAAATTTTTTCAAGGTAGCAGCTTCATTATTACTTTCTGCTAAAGCCTCTTTCGCTTTTGCCTGAACTTCGCTCAGCTCAGGAATATATTTGGGCTTTTCTTCGGTAACTTTTAGTACAAAAGATACTTCCGGTGTAATGATGGGTTCGCTAACTTTATTTTTTTCTAAGCTAAAAGCGGTATTGAAAAACTCGGGCTGGTTGCCGATTTCAAGGAGTATGTGGTTTTCTCTGGAAAAGAAATCTGTTTCTGCCGTTTGCAACTCATGGCCTTCTGCGGCTTTACTCAGGTTATCATCTTGTTGGGCGGCCTGATGTATGCGTTTAATAATTCGTTTTACACGTTGCCGGGCTTTGATTTCTTTTAGGGCTTGAATGATGTCATCTTTAACCTCAGAAAGCGGTTTAATTCGTTTTTCCTCCATGCTTTCCAATTTGATAATGTGATAACCAAAAGGGCTAAGTACAGGTTTGCTGATTTCACCTGGTTTCAATTTGTCGAGAGCATTTTCAAATGCCGAGACCATAGTTCCCTCGGGGAACTCTCCCAGGCTACCGCCATTTGCTCCTGATGAAGGATCATCAGAATGTTTTTTAGCCACCTCGCTAAAATCGGCACCTTTATTCAGTCTTTCTAAAAGTTCGTTTGATTTTAGTTTGGCCTTTTCATCCGCTTGTTTTTGTTTTTCTTTTTCTGTTGCATCGCCTTCAATGTCCGAAGGTTTCAAGCTGGTAAGGATATGGCTGGCTTTGTATTTTTTCTTAACATTGAAGTTGGCGATCTTTGTTTGATAATAATCTTCTATATCTTCTTCTCTGGGGTTAATTTGTGATTGATATTTTTTTGGCTCAACCTTTACATACTGCACGCGGATTTGTGGGGGGATTTCAAATTTGGATTTGTTAGCTTGAAAATAATCTTTGAGAGCTTGGTCTGATATCGTTGTTTTAGATTCGAAATTGTCATTTGTGAATCTCACATACTCAAGCTTTACCTTGTCTTCCTGGTTGCGGAACTCTTTCAATATCTCTGACTTTGAAGCTTTGGAGTGAGTGCGGAATATTTTTTCAAGCTTGTCGAGTAGAAGGGTTTCGCGTTGAGTTTCTTCAAACTCGCCGGGTGTTAATCTCTGGCTCTTGATATAATTTCGATAGGCTGGTTCACTGAATTTCTTGTTGCTCTGAAATGCCGGAATTTTTTTAATGTAAGAGATGACCTCTTCGTTACTGACTTGAATGTTCTGTTTTCCCGCTTCAATGAGAAGAATTTTTTTCTGGATCAGGGCTTCCAAAGCCTGATTTTTTAGATCCAGTTTTTTAATCATGTCATTGGAAAACTGGTTTTTGAATTGTTGTCGGTAAAAGTCTACGAGGTTGTTAAATGTACGCTCGTACTCCCCTTGCCGAATTTTCTCTCCGTTCACCGAAGCTAGAACTCCACCGCCAGAACCGGAAGACCCTCCCATTCCCCATGAATAAAATATGGTGCCAATAAAAGCAAAAATAATTAACCAGAGGATGGCTTTAATCATCCATGAATCAGCGTGTTCGCGAATTATACTTAGCATTAAACCTTCCGGGGACGTGTTCGTTTATAAAGCCCTCTATCTTATAAAAGGCCAAAGAG
Organism: Nitrospinaceae bacterium; assembly: GCA_029261635.1. Lineage (GTDB taxonomy): Bacteria > Nitrospinota > Nitrospinia > Nitrospinales > VA-1 > UBA8687. The sequence continues at coordinate 2,520 of JAJDAW010000153.1, read as the reverse complement.
AATCGCAAGCCAATAGTACGGGTTTATAGTTACAAATGAAGATTCTTTGCACCAAGGAGCGAACAACGAGGAGTGAACCAGGGTGTGAGGCTTTTACCTTGCAATTCGCGCGACCCCTTGCTATAAAGAAAGGTGAGGAAAAACAATTAGTTACATAAATTATTGGAAACTTAGAGAGGCTAGTTGGAGTGTTGAATTTTTTCTGGGATTTGTTCTCGAACGATTTAGCGATTGATTTAGGAACAGCTAATACTTTAGTGAATGTCAAGGGACGGGGAATTGTTCTGCGAGAACCTTCTGTCGTAGCTATCAATAGTGCTACAAAGGAGGTGCAAGCCGTAGGAGAAGAGGCCAAGCAAATGCTTGGAAGAGCTCCGGGCAGTATTACTGCCATTCGCCCTATGAAGGACGGTGTCATTGCACATTTTGAAGTTACCGAAAAAATGATCAGCAGTTTCATCCAAAAAGTTCACAATAATAGAAAAACTCTGGTTCGCCCTAGAGTGCTCATCGCAGTTCCATCGGGTATTACCCAGGTGGAAAAACGCGCAGTTCGAGATTCTGCAGAATCTGCCGGCGCACGGGAAGTATTTCTGATAGAAGAGCCGATGGCCGCTGCAATTGGAGTGGACCTCCCGGTACAGGAACCCACCGGAAATATGATCATTGATATTGGTGGTGGCACAACGGAAGTAGCCATTATTTCCATGTCTGGAATAGTTTTCAGCAGGTCGGTAAGAATTGCTGGAGATGAAATGGATGAAGCCATCGTTAATTACATAAAGAAGAAATATAATCTTTTGATTGGTGAGCGAACTGCTGAGGATGTGAAAATTCAAATTGGTTCTGCTTACCCATTAAAGAAACGTATGACAATGGAAGTCAAGGGTAGAGACTTAGTTGCAGGTATCCCTAAAACACTGATTATCTCAGATGAAGAAATTCGAGAAGCACTCACCGAAACTTTTGGGACGATTGTAGAAGCTGTAAAAATTGCCTTGGAACGCACACCGCCAGAGTTGGCCGCTGATATTGTCGACAAAGGAGTGGTGGTTGCTGGTGGGGGATCTCTAATAAAGGGGTTGGATATTTTACTTAAAGAAGCCACAGGTCTACCGATAACTTTAGCGGCAGACCCTCTTTCAGCGGTAGCTTTAGGTGCTGGTAAGGTTTTAGCCGAAGCCAAGTTACTGAGAAAGGTTACCATCTAGCAGTGCCCAACAAGGGACCCAAAGGTAGAAAAAATATTATTCTGGTTTTTTCCATTTTGCTGTTTTCCTTGGCCTTAATGAGTTTAAGTGCCAAACAGGAAAAAGGAATTTCCTTCCTCGATTCGTTGACGGGTCTCATTCTTTCCCCGTTTCAAAATCTATTTACACAATCCGTTCAATCTGTTTCAGATGGAATCAATCATTATTTTGATCTTGTTGATGTTTCTAGGGATAACGAGCGACTGAAAGTAGAGGTCGAGAAGCTCGTCAATGAAAAAAATGATCTGATTGAACGAATTTCCCGTCAGAACCGCCTTGCTGGTTTAATGGCTTATCAGGAAGACCGTAAGAAAGAGTCGTTGGTCGCCACCGTTATTGGTAGAGCCGCTACACAATGGTCTAAGGTTGTGTTTATCGACAAGGGAACTCAACACGGTGTTCGAACCCATTCTGCAGTGGTGACGAACTCAGGAGTCATTGGTCAAATCATTCATGCAGGATCCACTACATCCAAAGTTTTACTAACGATAGATTCACGCAGTGCTGTTGACGCTCTTTTTCAAGGCAGTCGCGTTTCGGGCGTGGTCGTTGGCACAGGTGAAAAACAATGCATAATAAAATTTGTTCCGAACACCGCCGTGATTAAGGTGGGCGACCGAGTCCTGTCTTCTGGCTTGGGAGGAGTATTCCCTAAAGGACTTGTTATTGGAACGGTTTCTAAAGTTGCCAAAAAAAAACAGGGGCTATTTCAGGAGATCACACTTGCTCCCAGTTCAGACTTATCTAATTTGGAAGAAGTCCTTGTTTTCCTTTCTTAATACATAGCATGTATTACTTTGCGCAAATTTTAATTGTAATCATTTTGTTTACAATTCAAACCACTTGGCTTGGAATGTTTTCCATTGGCGGAGTAGTTCCAGACCTTGCTTTAATCTGGGTAGTCTACTGCGGGGTTCATTGCTCAAGAAATATGGGTATTGGGTCGGGTATTGTAACAGGCATCATTCAGGATAGCCTTTCTGGTGGATTACTGGGTGTGAACACTTTGTCGAAAAGTTTTATTGGTTTCTTTTTTGCGGCTCTAAAAGATAAGTTTTACGTTGAAGGCGTAATCCCTGTTGCTTTTTTTCTGATTGTATCTTCCTTGTTTGATGGACTGGTGTTTTATTTTTCCATGAACACTGTTTTGGAAGGCGAGATGGCATCCAGTTTTTTATATCAGTCATTGCCTGCTTATAGTGTTTACAATGGAATAGTTGGGCCTATTTTATTTTTAGTATTGAATCAGTTAAATAGCTGGTTGAAGTCA
>JAJDAW010000152.1 GCA_029261635.1 Nitrospinaceae bacterium | reverse complement strand
CACCTCTTCTACCGGAGCTGCGGTAAGAGACATTCTTAATATAGTGAGACGCAGAAACCCAAAAGTTTCTGTATTGCTCTATCCGGCGAAAGTGCAGGGAGAAGGGGCGGCAGAAGAAATTGCCTGCGGTATACACGAGCTGAATCAAAGAGAAGACATAGAGGTGATTATTGTCGGACGAGGCGGTGGCTCTCTAGAAGACTTGTGGGCTTTTAACGAAGAGGAAGTTGCAAGAGCTATCACAGCTTCTCGTATTCCCATTGTTTCGGCAGTGGGACATGAAATAGATTTTACCATTGCAGATTTTGCTGCAGACTTGAGGGCACCGACTCCCTCAGCGGCAGCAGAATTAACCGTGCCTATTCTTAAAGACACCCTCCGTGAAATTGGTTCGCTGAATGAAGCGCTGATAAATTCCCTGCAACAAAAATTACAATATTATTATGACCTCCTGAAAAGGTTGATGGACAGGCGGTTTTTTCATCAACCGAAGGATATATTCAATCCACAAACCCAACGAGTCGATGAACTGCATTCTCGCTTACTTCGAGGACTGGAACAAAATCTGTTAACTCATCAACAAAGATTGCAGGACAAAATCCACCGGTTATTTCAAGCTTCCCCTGAAAAAAGCATTCCGTATATGAAAGAAAATCTGGGTATGCTGGAAAAAAGAATGTTGCATATCATTCAATCGAATCTTCTTTTGAACAAAGAACGCTTTGAAGGGATATTAAAAAACCTGAACGCATTCAATCCGCTATCCATTTTAGAAAGGGGATACAGTATTTGTTCCAAAGATGAGAAATCCTTGAAAAGTATAGAGGGGATAAATCCAGGAGACTCTGTAAAGGTAAGACTAGCTCAGGGGGAACTGGATTGTACGGTAAAAAAAATAATAGAGGGAAGCTAAGACGAGGTTTGTTACAGGTCTTTTATAGATAAGATGCCAACAACTTCATCGTTTCGAGTAACTGTAAGGTGCCGAATGGATTTTTCGCGCAACATTTCTCTGGCGGCTTCAAGTGATTCTCCAGAATCAATGGTGTATAAGGGGGAGGACATTACCTCTGAAACTTTGATCGTTTTAGCATCAAGGTCTTTTATGAGAACGCGGGTCATTAAATCGGTTTTGGTAATGATTCCGATATGGTTTTCATTTTCGGTGACGAGAAGCGATCCAACTCTTTTAGAGTAAATAATTTCAGCGGCATTTTTAACGGTTTTATCTTGTTCGATGGATAGAACCGGGTGGGTCATGCGGTCATTAACTGTTTCCATTGCGGCACCAAAAAAAATAGGATAACTAATATAATTTTAATAACGGTTTATTGTCAATATAAACCGGTTTTCTAAGAGGTTGATTATGGGTGAAGTGAAATTTGAAAAAGCCATTCAAAGGCTCGAAAAAATTGTCGATGATCTCGAAAAAGGCGAGCTGGATATTGATAAGTCCCTTGAGATTTTTGAAGAAGGCATTAAAATGTCGCGCGTTTGCTCAAAAAAACTAAATGAAGCAGAAGCTAAAATTGAAAAACTGACCCGAGATCAAAAGGGGGAGCTGGTGAGCGAACTTTTTCCCGTGGAAGATAAAAATGATGCTTAAGAAAAATAAAGTTCGCTTGGATCAATTGTTGGTAAAAAAAAACTCGTAACCACGAGAGAAAAAGCCCAAGCCATAATTCTTGCCGGCAAAGTAAGAATACAAGATGCCATCGCTGACAAGCCGGGAAAGGTTTTCGATGAAAACGTCGAGATACATTTGGTGGGGCAAATCCATCCTTTCGCCAGCCGTGGCGGATTAAAACTCGAACATGCCTTAGAACAATTCAAAATCAATGTAGAAGGTAAAATCGCCTTGGATATCGGTTCGTCAACAGGAGGATTCACCGACTGTTTGTTGCAGAAGGGGGCTGCCAAAGTTTATGCAGTTGATGTTGGGTATGGACAACTGGATTGGAAGTTAAGAAACGATAAGCGCGTTATTTGTCTCGATCGCACTAACGCCCGAAACTTAAAGCGCGAAGACTTGGGCGATGACCCGCAATTGGTGGTAGTCGATGTTTCGTTTATATCTCTGCGTCTGATTTTCCCGGCCCTTTTTGAAATCCTAAAGCAACAAGGCGATTTGGTTGCTTTAGTAAAACCACAATTCGAAGTTGGGAAAGACGAAATCGAAAACAAAGGAATCATTAAAGACCCCGCCAAACGTACCAATGTTCTTTTGCGGCTCTATAATTTTATTTCAGAAAAGTCATGGGTTCTGCGTCACCTAACAGAATCCCCGATACAAGGCCAGAAAGGTAACCGCGAATATCTCATCCATTGCACTCAAACGGGTGCTTCTCTAAATGAAGAAGATATCAGAAAAGTAGTTGTGGACTAAATTTCGTCCTTGTAGACCGCAAAACTATTGGCAGGGTATACGAGGTGGGTGTCCCCCCATTGCCCGGTTGATTGGGTGTCCCATTTTGTTTCATCTTCGAGTAATTTCATACGCACCCCGCCAGACCCTCCGTAAATTAGTAAGGCAATTCCATCTCCCGACTCTTCTACTTTGCACGCATAGGCCGAGCATGGTGTATTGGTGTCTGCATCCCAACCGGTGATTTGTACGGGTTGCTCCTTGCCGTCTATATTGTATTTGATGCAATACAATTCTCGGGTAGGGCTGACATCCCGGTATATCATGTCGAAGTTTCGTTCAACATTTGGATTAGATTCGATTTCCAGGAACAACGAGGTTCTCCTTGGCTAATGCGAGTATCTTCTATTTTACTATGTTTTTAGCGAAACGGAATATGCAAAAAATAGGGGGTTAACGCTGAGAATTTAAAACCTTATAGATATTAAGCGTTTGCGGTATCTGTTTTCTTTGGGGCTACTTTTGCTGCCGCGGCATCGGCCAGGATTTTTATGAAATTTATAAGGATTCGGGTATCAAAATGGCCTGTCATATTATTTTTCATTTCGTTTACTGCGGTAAAGGGGGTGAAAGCCTTACGGTTGGGCCGTGCCGCCGTCAAAGCTCCAAACACATCCATGATGCTAACCACTCGAGCGTATAACGAAATTTTTTCACCCTTCATTTGAAAGGGATATCCCGTGCCGTCAAATTTTTCGCGATGTTCTAAAGCCATTTTCATAATATTATCGCTGTAGCATTTCATGTCATTTAGAATTTTTCTTGATGCAGAGGGAAGTTTGCGAATCAGTTGGAATTCTTCCGGTGTCAACTCCCCTTCTTTTATAATTACATCATAGGGAATGGTTTTTTTGCCTATAGAAAAAAGCATTCCACCCAAACCAATTTCCCGAACCGCCTCTGGTTTCATTTTCAATTTATTTGCCAAAGCCATGCAGTACATACCTGTATTGGTACAATGCGTATAAGAGTGATCATCCTTCCTGGTAATAAGAAATACGTCTATAAATTCCAAATTACCTTGAGCCATGCAATCTTGAATAACGCTAATGAGGTTTTCAAGGGTTCGCAGAATCCGGGAGGAGCCAATGTTCTCAAAATATTCTTTGAGGATCTGTTCGTTTAAAAGGTAGGCAGTTTTCAAAACCTTTTTTGGGGACTCCCCATTTTTCAAGTTGTCCGATAAGGTTTTTATTTTGAAATCATTATAGTAACGAATGAGGTCCGTTTCATGGATGAAAAACTCCATGCAGTCGTCCCCATCCATCATCTTTTTTATTTTTTCGTGGTTTTCCGGGGTGTAATGGACGAACTTGCGGAATAAAGGCTGATCGTTATCATCGTATTCGGCCAAATACGATATCTCAAAGCCTTGGTCGCAGGATTTGTTTAGAAAACTGCTATTAATTTCACGGTAAAAATGAGCAATTGAATCCATTCTTTGCTTACTTCTCCCCAGAATAAGCCAGCTTTTTAATTGACAGGAGCATAAATTCAGCTTCCGCTTATTATTCTATAATATTCCAATTGATGAATACAAACAATATAATTAATAACATCAAAAAAGTCAATATGTTAAGAGAAATATATCGGAGATTTATTGCGCTTGGTATTTGGAAAATATCCCCCATTCGGGGGAATTAAAACCTGATTTATCAAAACAATTTTTTGGGTTGGGATAGGAGCTTTGAGTTTGCTTGGGGATTTTTTTTCAGAAAAACTATTTTTAATTTTTCAATCAAAGGTAAAATAGCCCAAATTTATTGGGCAATTTTCTATAGCAACAGGATAAGGGAGAGAATGACATTATGCATAAATTGGTCCTCTTAAGGCACGGTCAAAGTCAATGGAATCTGGAAAATCGGTTTACGGGTTGGACCGATGTCGACCTGACCGATCAGGGAAGAAAAGAAGCTAATGCAGCTGGTGACCTTTTTCTTAAAGAAGGTTTTACTTTTGACTTGGCCTATACCTCTGTTTTGAAGCGAGCGATTCGAACTCTATGGATCGTTCTAGATAAAATGGATCTGATGTGGATACCCGTCATTCGCTCCTGGCAACTCAACGAAAGACATTATGGCGCCCTGCAAGGACTGGATAAAGCAGAAACAGCAGAAAAACATAGCGCGGCACAAGTGAAAATCTGGAGGCGTAGTTATGCAACTCCTCCCCCTCCCTTATCTGATGACGATGAACGTCTTCCTTCCAAAGATGCCCGCTATACCCAGGTTTCTGAAGACTTGCTTCCCAAAACTGAAGCCTTGAAACACACGGTCGATCGTTTCATACCTTATTGGTCAGACGAAATTGTACCTTCAATTAAAGCGGGTAAAAAAGTTTTGATCTGTGCACATGGGAACAGCTTGCGTGCACTGGTGAAGCATCTGGATCAGGTAAGCGATGAAGAAATTGTGGAATTAAATATTCCAACAGGAATTCCACTGGTTTACGAACTCGATGAAAATTTAAAAGCCATCAAGCATTACTATTTGGGTGATCCTGAAGCCGCAAAAAAAGCCGCCGATGCCGTTGCTAATCAGGCCGCTAGTGGTAACAAGAAATAACTCGTTGCGCTTATAAAAAAGCTTCGCCACCAGGCGCAGAGCCAACGGGCTGGTTTCACTGGCTCGACTTTATATGAGTTTCGATATATCATCTGTGGATCGCAATATGAGAGCGTCCCTCTTCCAAAAATAACAAGTGGATGCGGATTCTAAAATTCTATTAGGGGAAAACGATTATGTCTCTACCCGCTGATAAAGAAGTAAGCTTTCGAGAAAGTGTCAATCTCTGCTGTGATATGGCTATGGGAACGCTGGATATCCCAGAAGGCATGTCAAAATACATCCGCAATGTGAACAACGTTTATCAAGTTCGGTTCCCTGTCAAAATAAAAGGGGAAGTTGAAACGTTCATCGGTTGGAGAGCCGTTCACAGCGACCACAGATTGCCGGCGAAAGGTGGAATCCGTTTTGCTCCCACTGTAAATCAAGATGAAGTAGAAGCCTTGGCGGCTTTGATGTCCTATAAATGTGCTTTGGTCGATGTTCCCTTTGGAGGGTCTAAAGGCGGGCTCCTAATAGATCCGAAAAAATATGAACGCGATGAAATGGAGAGCATTACTCGACGTTTTGCCTACGAGTTGATTCAGAAAGATTATATCAGTTCGTCAACCAATGTCCCGGCACCTGATATGGGCACGGGTCAGCGCGAGATGGCATGGATCGTCAGCACCTACGCTTCACACCGCCCAGGGGATATCAACCACCTTGCTTGTGTTACCGGAAAGCCCGTTACCATGGGGGGCATTCAAGGACGCGTAGAAGCTACCGGACGCGGCGTTGTGTTTGGTCTGCGTGAGTTTTTCCGCCATCCTGAAGATGTTAAAAATGCCAAGTTGGATGGAAATTCCATGGAAGGCAAAACGGTTATTATCCAGGGATTAGGAAATGTCGGTTACTACACCGCCAGCATCTTGCAGGATGAGGACAGGGCAAAAATCATTGCTATCCTGGAATGGGATGGTGGTTTGTACGACCCCAATGGCATCGACGTTCAGGACGTTCATCAATATAAAATAGATAATAACGGTGGTGTTAAGGGTTATACAAAAGCACAGTATTTTGAAGATGGTAAGGTGTTGCTCGAAAAGGAATGCGACATCCTCATCCCCGCAGCGATGGAAGCGGTGATAAACCGTACCAACGCGGCAAATATTAAAGCAAAGGTGATCGCCGAAGCGGCAAATGGACCGGTTACTTTCGCTGCCGAAGCTTTGCTTAAAGAAAAAGGTACGGTTATTATTCCTGATGTTTATTTAAACGCTGGTGGCGTGACAGTATCCTATTTCGAATGGATAAAAAACCTTTCACACATCCGTTTCGGTCGTATGCAGAGGCGCTATGAAGAATCGCAAAGCGAACTCATCATTCAAGCAATAGAAAAAACTGGAAACAAACTTCCTCAAGAATTAATAGAAAAAATGAGCCAAGGGGCAAGTGAAATTGATCTGGTGCGATCCGGTCTCGACGATACCATGCGCAAAGCATTTCAGGAAATTCGCGAACGGTTCTGGTCCAACAACAAAATCGATAGCTACCGAACAGCAGCAATGGCATTGGCAATAGAAAAAATCTACACAGGCTATCGAACCATGGGTATTTACCCTTAAGCGACTTGGCGCAGAGCCAATAGGTCTATTCCCGTAGATCTAAAATAAATTGTTGTGCCTTTACTGTGGATGCACTGATTTCCCTCGCTCAAAGAGCAATCAACATCGTGGAGCCTTTTGCTAGGGTTCGAGAATGTTTTCTTTCCTGTGATGCGTTCAATGAGTTTCGATTGCCAAAAAAATTAATGCAAACTGCCTCCGGTTGTGAGACCGAAAACCCTAATGAAAAATAAAAATAATTTTGTAGATCCTATTCGAGTCCCTTGGGTGGGAATTGGAATAGCTATCCTGCTAGTTGCGATGATTCCCATTTGGCCCATAACAGGAACCTGGTTTGGAGTGCCAGCTTGGGCTGGTTTTGCACTTCTAATAAGTATCCTTACCAGCTTATTTATTGCTTTTGTGATTCTTCGAGTTTGGCGCGATCCGGATGATGAAGGAAGGTATGATGACTGAATCCTTACCCTTTGGTCCCGGTGCGTTAATATTTATTGCGATCTATGTTTTAAGTCTCCTTGGCATTGGTTTCTATGCGTACAAGCAAAGACAAAAAGACAACATGCAGGATTTTTTTCTCGCAGGTCGCAATCTGGGATTTACGATTCTTTTTCTCACCCTTTATGCAACGCAATACAGTGGCAATACTTTATTGGGATTCAGCGGTGCAACGTATAGAAATGGATTGAGTTTTTTGGTCTGTGTTCATTTTATGACTGCAATCGTTGTTTGTTATTTATTGTTCGCTCCACAACTTTATCGATTGAGTCGTGAAAATCAGTTTCTGACCCCGGGTGATTTTATTTATCATCGTTATCAAAGTCAGGCTTTGAGAATTCTGGTAACGCTGATTATGGTTTACGCGTTGGCAAACTTCACTCTCGCGCAAATGCGAACGCTGGGAACCGCGTTCGCGGGAATTTCGCAAGGGAGAATTCCCATGTGGGCAGGGGTGATCGGGCTTGCATTGGTTATGCTGGTTTATGAATCGCTGGGGGGGATGAGAAGCGTCGCTTGGACTGATGCGATTCAAGGAGGTATGTTGTTGGTCGGATTCATTATCTTGATGGGGTTGGCATTTTTTCAATTTGGAAGTATTCCCGATGCGATTGAAAAGCTGGCGAGCAATCCGGAAACATTGCATAAAATAAAACCTCCTGATGGAGATGGAGTCCGAAACTGGATAAGCTTTGTTCTGTTGGTAGGATTGGGCGCAGCCATTTATCCACAAGCGATCCAAAGGGTTTATGCTGCCAGAAATGCTGGCATTCTAAAACGCTCTTTAGCAGCTATGGCTTTCATGCCACTGATCACTGCCCTGGTATCTGTGATGGTAGGTCTACTCATGGCGGCCCACCTACCAGATTTGGAAGGGGAGTTTTCAGGCAGTGGGCCTATCCCTTCCGAAACGGTGTTGACTCAAATGTGTCTGCAAATCATGCAACAGTCTGCTTTCGGGTACTGGTTGGTGGTGATCATCTTTGCGTCGTTGTTGGCAGCAGTGATGTCAACTGCAGACTCGGCACTTTTAAGCATTAGTTCTATGATTACACACGATCTTTATGGACAAACTTTCCGCCCCGATGCCGACCAGGCACACTTAACTCGAATAGGTAAATGCATAACATGGGTTTTAATGATCCCACTAGTTTGGGCGGCACTGGCTTATGAAGGGAACTTAATACAATTATTGAAAATCAAATTTGAATTATTAATTCAATGTGTGCCTGCCATTTATCTGGGTGTTCATAGTAAATCTTTGAATGCTCGAGCGGTAATTGTAGGTCTGGTGGCGGGCCTTGCGGTAACGCTTATATTAATTGCATTGGATTGGAGCCGCGTGAGCGGCATCCATTCCGGTATCATAGGTTTAGCTGTCAATCTGGCAATATGCGTTGCGGCTATTGTAAAAAATCGTAGTTGTCATACCGGTTGATCACCCAGTTTTGCATTCATGCCCTGACTCAAAACACAGGCCATCAGGTGTCCCCCCTTCTGAAATGGTTTTAAGAAGCGGAAGTGCATGCTCTTTCCAACCCTGGCCAAATGAATCCGCAGCAGATTTTAAACGTACATTATAATGGCGAAGCGTTAATTGCGTGCCATCACTACCCTTAGGTTCCAGAAGAATTTCTACAATGGATTCTCCAGGTTCTAGATCTTCGATCCCTCCCCAGTTGAATACAACCTTTTCGTAGGGAATAACTTCTACATAATGTCCACGGCAATCGGCGGTTCCATCTTTTTTGGCGACGCGAAAGATTCCCCCTGGTTTGGGTTCTGCTTCCACAATTTCTCCATACCACTCCTTCATTTTTGATTCTACGGTCAGATAAGAAAATACTGTTTCAGGTTGGGCCTTAATATAAATTTCACGTGTTAACTCATACGAATCCGTCATGATGATCTCCTTTTTTTCTTTTCCTCTTTTTCTGCAACCATTTTAAGTTTTTCAAGTCTTGGATCCCAAAATCCTTCTAGCAGAGTTTTCAAACGGGAAAATCCCTCCGGTCGAATTCGGTAAATTCTGCTAGTACCCGCTCTACGCTCAACAATAAGGCCGGCATTTTTGAGGACCCCAAGGTGTTGCGAAACAGCGGGACGAGAAATGCACTTGAAATTATCTGCGATTTTTCCGGCCGACAACTCAGACTTTTGAAGCAATTGCAATATTGCAAAGCGATTGGGTTCGGCTAGAGCTTGTATGGTTTTAAACATTTCTAAATGTTAGTATAAATTTACGTAAGTGTCAACTTAAATAATGAGGGGATAGCCGCTAGAAAAGCCAATTGCGTTTTGCCAGTTTTACTGTATCTTCCCAATGCTTTATATCTTTGATACTGTAATCTATGGCCAATAAATTAATATTTTTAAAAGTTACAATAATATTTCTTTTGTCATTTGGCATCGGTTGTTTTGTTATCTATTCATTAGAAAGTCGAAGAGAGCTTGATTCTCGTGCTTTGGCGACTCAAATTGCCAGTTCCCATGCTCAATCTATAGAGAAGCAACTTTCCCGTTCCCTTTCAACGACTTTAGCTCTTGCCACGATTTTAAAAGAGAATAGCTCCTTCCCAAATTTTGACAGCGTAGCGGCAGATTTAATCAAACGGTATGGCGGAATCAGTAGTCTTCAACTGGCTCCTGACGCCATCATTCGTAAGATATTTCCGCTAGAGGGAAACGAACCGGCAATCGGGCTTGATCTGAAAAAGAACCCCAAGGCTGTAGCCGCCATTGAAACCAGACAGCTAATGGTTGAGGGCCCGTTCAATCTTATCCAGGAAGGGGTTGCCGTAGTAGGCCGATATCCGGTATTCCTTCAAAATGATAAAACGGGTGAAGAAAATTTCTGGGGATTCACAACAGCATTAATCGAATTGTCTCAATTATTAGCAATAGTAGACATTCACGGATTGGTATCAAAAAATTACCATTATGAATTATCCAATGCTGTTTTCATAAAAGATAAAAAAACAATCATTGCCCAATCCGGTAGCGAAACCTTAGAAAACCCTGTGTCTGTTGAGGTGCAGGTTGCAAATGAAAAATGGCTATTGTCAATTTCTCCCAAATCGGGCTGGTATCCTTTTTTCTACCTTGTGTGGGAAGGGTTTTTGGTTTTTATTTTTTGCGGAACTCTATCTTATATGGGTTATAGGCATTTATGTAGAACAGAAGATCTTAAAAGAGCCAATCTGAAAATGACTCAGGAGATCAATCAGCGAAAGCGGGCTGAAGAAAGAGTGATGGTTCATGCAGAGACACTACAGGCGCACAATAAAGAATTAGAAAGCTTTGCTTCAATAGCGTCTCATGATTTGCAAGAACCCCTTAGAAAGGTAATTATTTTTGGCGACTTGTTGTTGGAGCGAACAAAAAATCTGGACGAAAAAAGTAGGAATTATATTGAACGTATGCAAAAGGCCTCTGAACGAATGCAGGTCTTTATTAACGACTTATTGGGGTATTCGAAAGTATCCTCAGGTCTACAATTTGAACTTATTCATACGGAAAAAATATTAGAAGAAGTAATTGAAGATCTCGAGGCGAGAATATCAGAGTCGGGAGGAACCGTTGAGTATAAAGATATTCTGGATTTGGAAGCGGACCCGTTCCAGATGAAACAGCTGTTCCAAAATTTATTGAGTAACGCTCTTAAATATCATAAAGAAGGTGTGCCACCCGTTGTAAATATTCATGGTAAATCACTCGACAATGGAATGGTTCAATTGTTTTTTGAAGATAATGGGATAGGCCTTGAAGAAAAATATAGGAAACAAATTTTTAAACCTTTTCAACGCTTGCATGGAAGAAGTGCCTATGCTGGTACAGGTATGGGGCTTGCTATTTGTAAGAAAATTATAGAGCGTCATAATGGAGAAATTTTGGTGGAAAGCTCTCCAGGAGAAGGATCCGTTTTTCAGGTGATTTTACCTGCAAAACAACCTCATTAAATAGAGCCATTATTCAGTGCCTTGATACCCTATTTTCAGGAATGCTAATTGATTGTTGCTCCTCTCCAAGGTATGATAGCCGCCAAATTATAATCCACGAAACTTAGATAATTTTATGACTGAATCTGAAAAATCCCAATATGATGAGAGCGGTGTTTCAAGCACAGGTGCAGAGACTGCGCTTTCTGGATTGCTAAAACATGTTTTGCCAACCCGCAGGTTCAGCGACCGCTACCCTCTTGCAGCCGACATTGGTTATTTTGCCAACGTCATCGACTTGGGTAACGGAGAAGGCATTGCCTTTGGCACAGATGGAGTGGGGACAAAGATCATTGTCGCCGAGCTACTCAATCGCTATGACACCATTGGCATCGACTGCGTTGCAATGAATGTGAATGATGTTATTTGCGTAGGTGCACGTCCGGTGAGCATGGTCGACTATATTGCCTGTTCGCATACCGACCCGAAAGTTTTTGATCAGCTGGGGCAAGGTTTGGCAGAAGGCGCACGACAATCGAGTATCAGTATTTCCGGCGGCGAAATTTCACAGATCAAGGAAATTATCTCCGGTATCGATCTCATCGGTGCCTGCATCGGTCACGTTTCACTCGACAAAGTCAATACGGGGAAAGATATCAAACCCGGAAACTTGGTAATTGGGCTGGCATCCAGCGGCGTCCATTCCAATGGTCTGACATTGGCCCGACGTGTTTTACTGGGCGATTCCATGGAGGAACAGAAATCTCGAGTCAATGATTACGAAGAGTTTCTCGGGCAGACATTAGGTGAAGCCTTGTTAGAACCCACTCGAATTTATGTGAAACCTGTTATGGAAATGCTCGACTCGGGTATCGACCTTAAAGCAATGGTCCATATAACCAGTGGTGGGTTTTGCAACCTCAACCGTGTGGAATGCGACAACATCCGTTTTGTAATCGATACCTTGCAGCCGGTTCCTGAAATTTTCAACCTGATTCAGGATAGAGGCGGAGTGAGCGAAGCGGAAATGTTTGAGGTTTTCAATATGGGAACAGGGTTCTGCCTCGTTGTAGAAGGCACTAATGAGGTGGAGGCCGTCACTGAAATCTGCAAAAATAATGACCTTTCCTGCCAGGTAATTGGTCAGGTAGAAGGTTGTCAGGGTAAAGAAGTCTCTCTACCGCAAAAACAGCTCACCGGAAAAGGCAGTCGGTTTACCTAGCCTACCCATTTATGTTTGGTTTCGAAATATCTGAGGGCCTGAAACAAAAACTCGACTCTTTTTGTAAAGAACATGACTGCGAGCTATTCCCCATTCTTCTCGCAACGTTGCAAGCTCTATTATTTCGTTACACCTCACAAAAAGAAATTGCGGTCTTCACCCGAACGGCTCCCGGTTTTACATCTCCCAAGCTTATCCAATTTCTGGGTAATCTAGACGGCTCACTAAAATTCAAACAATTATTGGATGCATCCAAAGAATCTGAAATGGATTCTACCGAGCACGGAAAAATTTTGCTTGAAGCGTTGGAAACAAAAGACCCCGGACGAACTCCCCTCTATTCGGTTATTTTGAATGTAGAATCGGTTTTGGCAGAAAAAAATATTTTACCGGATAATTTGGATTCAACAGAGCCCGTGTTGGTTATTGATCTCAAGGAAAAGGAAAAATGTTTTCAGGGAGAGATTGGTTGTAACATCGAATTGTTCGATGCGGATATACTCCCTCGTTTTGCAGATCATTTCGTTAACCTTTTACGAAGCGGGATTAATGATCAGGAACAAACAGTTTTCGATCACACCATCTTGTCTAAAGACGAGCGCGAAAAAAAGGTCAACACCGATACCGAGGCAAATACCCCAGGTGATGGCATCATTCACCATTGGATTGAATCGATAGCGAAAGAAAATCCGCAATCCCCCGCCGTGGAACTTGCAGGCAAAACCTTAACCTATTCAGAATTGGACAGCCGCGCCAACCAGCTGGCAAATTATTTGCGGACGGTTAACGTTGGCCCTGATTGTTGCGTGGGAATATTCATGTCGCGATCTTTTGATAGCATGATAGGTATTCTCGCCATTCTAAAGGCGGGGGGTGCTTATGTTCCTTTGGATCCGGCTTATCCTGATGAACGGTTGCAGGCCATCTGGCAGGAAATGGATTCACCCATTTTGTTAACGCAATCGGATCTGAAAGAAAAAATTGATGCAGGCGGTGTAAAAACTCTATGTCTCGATACGGATTGGCAGGAAATAGAGGGATTTTCTGCAGAACCCCCGCAAGTAAAGTTAAAACCAGAAAACCTTTCGTATGTCATTTTTACATCCGGTTCCACCGGAAAGCCCAAAGGGATTTTATTAACGCATGCTGGCCTCAATAATTTAACCCACGCATCAAACCGTTTTTTTCATGTTCATAAGAAAAGTCGTGTTCTGCAATTTTCTTCTTTCGGATTCGATGTAGCGGTTTGGGAAATTTTTATGGCTCTTGCGGCAGGCGCAACGTTATGTCTGGGAACGGGAAAGTCTCTTTTCTCCCTGCTGGCTTTACCGAGAACTTTGAGGGAAGAAAAAATAACCATGGCTTTACTTCCTCCCTCTCTATTGAATGTTATTTCTTCTGAAGGATTAGATTCCTTGGAAACGGTTATTGCGGTAGGGGAGAGGTGTACTAATGAGAATGTAAAAAAATGGGCACCGGGGAGAAACTTTTTTAACGGTTATGGCCCAGCCGAAGGTACAGTCACGGTATCGGCTTATCTCACCAACGCTGATGAACCTCCCAGGCCTTTAGGTCCCGCTATTGGTCGTCCTTTGGAAAATATAGAAATTTATATTTTAGATTCGGCTTTGAATCCGTTACCCACCGGCGTTCCCGGTGAAATGTGTCTGGGGGGCATTTGCATTGCGCGTGGTTATTTAAACCAAGAATCCATGACAAAGGAAAAATTTGTCGATCATCCGTTTCGTCCGGGGAAACGCATATACCGTACAGGCGACCGCGCCCGATTTTTACCGGATGGTAATATGGAATTTTTAGGCCGCGTAGACTACCAGGTCAAAATTCGGGGTTACCGTGTCGAACCGGGAGAAATTGAGGCGGTGCTAAATGGGTGCACAGGTGTTAAGGCCTGTACCGTAACGGTGAAAAAACATTCGAATGAGCAACCTTATCTCATCGCCTACCTTGCCGAGGATGATAAAACCCCGTTGAAAATGGATAATCTATTAAAGACCTTGCAGCAAAAATTCCCCCCTTATATGATTCCATCAGCGTTAGTATTGTTAGAAAAAATGCCGTTGACCGCAAATGGAAAAGTCGATCGCTTTGCACTGCCAGAACCAAAACCTACGGATTTTCAAGCTGTTTCAGGTAAAACCTCACCTAATTGGATGAAAAACTTTCTTGGTAATTGATCCGCCTCGCATTTTGTAACGCATCTTTGACACTAAATTATTCGGATAAGTGATAAGATGCCGGACTGAATCGGATTGAATTTTTGTAAATTGGAGCCTTAATGAGCTTTAAAGGGGAATACCAGATCGCCAACCTAGAGGAGAGGTTGCCGAATAATGAAGTGCGCTGCAATTTATCTCCGCGTAATTGCAAGATGAAGGAAGGGCAGTTGGGGTTTTGCGGGGTCCGAGGCAACCGCGATGGCAGATTGGTCACCTACACTTTTGGCAAAGGCGTACACCTCACCGAAGAATTGATCGAAACAGAAGCGATTTACCATTTTGCTCCTGGCGCAAAAATACTTTCCCTCGGTAATATTGGCTGCAATTTAAATTGCCAATACTGCCAGAACTGGAAAACCTCGCAAGCCAAATTTGTCGAGGACAAAGATGTTCATTCTTTTACTCCCGAATCCATAGTTGAAACGGCTTTACGGCATAACATAGGCGTTCTTTCCTGGACGTACAATGACCCAGTCGTCTGGCACGAGTTTGTAATAGCTACTGCCAAACTTGCGAAAAAGGCGGGGATATACAATCTATATAAGTCGGCCTGCTTCATCACCGAAGAAGCACTCGATGAGCTATTACCGCATATCGACATTTTTTCTGTTTCAATAAAAGCAATTGATGAAGCCTATTATAGAAAACTGACTACTGGGTGGTTGCAACCGGTATTGGATGCAACTAAAAAAATCTATAAGGCTGGCAAGCATCTGGAAGTCAGCAATCTAATGATTACCGATGTTAGCGATAATGAACAATCTGCCCGAAATATGACGGGCTGGGTACTGGAAAATCTAGGGCCGGAAGTTCCTTTGCATTTTGTCAGGTTTCATCCGGAATACCGCATGCGTGACACTGTGCGAACACCGATTGATCGATTAGAAAAAGCACAGGCCATTGCTAAAGAAATGGGGATGCAACATGTGTATCTCGGTAATGTTGCCAATTCGGAAGCGACAAGTACTTTCTGCAGTTCTTGTGATAGCAAACTGGTGCATCGATTTGGCTTAGCAGCGACCCTCGAATCTTTGCAAGACGATGCTACTTGCGCAAAATGCGGTAAGGTTGCTCACTTTAGTGCTCTCGATTTGAAAAATAAAAGTGCCGTGGTCATGCAACCTGCTAAAGAATTCCGACGCCATGATTATGAGTGGAGAGGTGATATTATCTCGCTACATGTTCAGGCTAAAAACCCTTCCGACCAATCCGCAAGCATTTATTATCGAGCAAAAAATGAAGAGCCGGATTGCTGGAAAGAAATCGCTATGGCACCGGGAGAAAGCTATCGTTTTATTCTCGCTAAAGCGGATGCAAAAGATACCGGTTTGGAAATTGCCTTGCCGGATTTCATAGTTTCAAACCTGTTTGAAGTTTTCGACAGAGCGCATTTTCCTACTATTTCAATTGAAGAAGGTGTTTCGGAAAATGACAGAACAGCCTTGCCAAAATTTGAGGGGAAACAGATTCCTGAAAAACTCAAACTTTCCCTTGCGGAGCCGAACTCATAAAAGATTCATCTAAATTAAATCCGATCACACGTGCGTTGCATACTCGTGAGGACGATGCGGGTGCACACCCCGCAGTTACTCCTGTTTATCAAACCAGTGCATTTGAAGCGGATTCGCCCTACTTTTATACGCGCAAAAATAATCCCAATGTAGCGGAACTCGAAAAAGTATTGCAGGTTTTGGAGAACGCCGAGCATGCCGTAGCCGTCACCTGTGGCATGTCAGCAATATTTATGACTCTGGAAATTTTGCGGCCCGGTGACACCTTGGTGGTTAATCCTTTTATCTATGGGTGCAGCTACAAGCTTTTACAACGTATCAGTGAACGAAGACAATTCAAGCTTGTTGATTTGGATTTTTCGGAAGAATCCAATATAGAAAAAATTCCGGCGGAAACAAAAATGGTTTTTTTTGAAACCCCGACAAATCCATTTTTAAAAACGGTGGATATTGCGAAGGTTTCAAAATTTGTTAAAGGTAACAATCCAGATGCAGTAATCGTGGTCGACAATACCTGGGCAACACCCTTGTTTCAGCATCCTCTGGAATTGGGTGCAGATGTTTCTCTGCATAGTGGCACCAAATATTTTTCCGGTCACAGTGATGTGATGAATGGCGTTTTAATGACGGATCGACAAGATCTGGCTGATGAATTTCGCGAAACCCGCTTTTATGGAGGTCTGCTCCTTTCTCCAGAAAATGCGTGGCTCACCCGTCGTAGTTTGCAAACTTTGAACATTCGATTGAAGCAGCAGCAAAGCGTATGTGCTGAGATGAGGGATTTTTTAAAGCAGCAACCGCAAATCGAAAAAGTTTTTTACCCTGAAGTTGATGGCAAACAGTTAAAGGGGTATGCTGGAATTTTATTTTTCGAACTCAAAAAGCCAGACGGGTACTTAAAATTTAGGCAGGAGTTAAAACTTTTTAGTACCGGAACCGGTATGGCCTGTGTGACATCCATGGTGGCACAACCCTGGTCGGGCAGTCATGCATCGATGACAGATGAGGAAAAACGCCAAATCAATATCGGTGAGAACCTGGTCCGTTTATCTTTCGGGCTGGAAGAGCCCGAAGACCTGAAAAACGATTTGCTAGGTGCTCTGCAAGTTTTGTAGGAGTGATTCACCTTTTTAAGTCCGGTCTTATGGAAAGCATGGATAAAGAAAAAATCACATCCGATTTAATTAACTTTTTTCAAACTGAGTTCCCAGCTCCCGATACGGAATTGACCGATACTTCCGATTTGCCCTCTCTATTTCTCATAGATTCCTTACGCGTTTTAACAACGGTTATTCATCTGGAACAAGAGTTTGGTGTTTCCCTGGTGGAATCGGATATCAATGCAGAAATTTTCCAGAACATAGACAGCCTTTCAAATTTTGTGCTAACCAAATTGCCATCCTAGTATGTCCTTATTAGGCGGTAAATCCCTTACTCCAGAACAACAACAGAAAAATGACTCCACTGTTAAGTGGAGTGTTGTTTGTGCCGTCCTCGGTACATTGCTGGTCTATGCCTATCTGTTCACTCATATTGCAGAATGGGCCAATTTACCGCAACCGCAAAATCTTGCAGAGCAATTAGGGTTTGAAACAGAAAATATTTTTGATGATGACCATAATGTCGATAGCGAAATGTTTATCTCTTCAACGGATGAATTTGATAATGACGATGAGCGTCTGATTCTTTTTGCGATTGTGGCAGGTGCATTTTTAAGTGTCTACTTCCTCCCTATGCGTTTTAAAAAAGCTTCGCTTTTTATTTGGTTTCTTGTGGGTATGGGAGTTTTATATGGTTTGAGAACCACCACTTGCCTATTGTTGGCGCATTGGTTGGTTTATCTTGTTTTACATATTCCCAGACCCTCAGAAAAAATCCCATTTGCATTTCTTTCTGGGGTTTTCTCCTGCATTGCTTTTGTGGAACCGGCAGACTCCTGGTTTACAAACGCGTCACTCATTTCAGCATGGGGACTCGGATTCTGCATTGTTTTCAATTTAATCATCTGGCCGGCAATGCTGCGCTTTGAAGTTTTTGCGAAATGTATGAGAACTCTGGTGGTTCAATCGGCTTTGATAACTGTAGGAGTGGGTGCCATCTGGGAAGGGGTACAAGGGGAGGCGTGGGCTTTGCCTTTAGGAGTTCTACTGTTTTTCTGGCATTGGGAACGGTTGATGATGTACCACGTCGATTATAAAAGCGGTCGCATGCCGAAAGAAGTTTCGCCGATTTCCTACCTTTCAATTTTTCTGACTCCGGCCTCCCTGCCCAACTGGAAATGGGGGGTGACGGTGGGGCAAGCCTATACCTATTTGGAAAATAATTTTTATTGTTCCGATAAAAACCGATTGGCAATTGAAGGGATGAAAATCTGGGGCATCGCTCTCCTATATCTCGTGTTTAACGATGTAATTCGATATGGGTTGGTAAACCTATTCGAATTTTATGGAATTGAAGTTTACAATGCACGCATTACAAAAATGGTCTCGCATTACGTTGAAGGAGGCGAAGTAGTGACATCATCTGTTCTAGCTACCACGGTTCTCGACCAGATACGTTGGATGATGTTGTGGGGAGGCTCGATACATTTTAAAACAGGGATATGGAGAGTCTGTGGATACAAGATGGACCCCTATTTTAATAAACCCTGGATGTCGACCAATCTAGTTACTTTCTGGACGCGTTTTACCTTCCACTACCGGGAATTTCTAGTACGTTGCTTTTACTACCCGGTGTTTTTTAAGTTTTTCAAAAATAATATTATTCTAAGAATAAGCCTTGCAACTTTTGCGGCAGTAACTGTTGGCAACCTCGTTTGGGGCCATATGACAGAAGGCATGTTTTATAACGGGATGTATTACCGCAATTTTGCAGAAGTCTTAAAGACCTGGCCCTATTTTATTCTGCTAACCCTGGGTATCACCGTCACCGAACTGTACTTGTTCTGGAGAAAGCCGACTCGCAAGGTATGGACTTTTGATCGTTACTGGATCACCGATTTCATCGCCATGTATTGCACCGTACAGTTTTACTGCATCATCCATGTTTTTGCCAAGCCCAGTTCTGGAGCCACGTTGACCGATTGTGCAAAACTATTCCTTATAGGGTTCGGAATACATGTCGACTGACACCGTTCTCAAAATCCGAAAAATATTTGTGGTATCCTGAGTTATATCTATATCTAGGTTTCAGATTCTTATGAGACGTTCTCTCTTTTTAATCATTCCACTGTCGATAGCGATTTTCTTCTTCTATGAGGGCGCTTTCGCCGCGAAGCCCTACAACCATTTGGTGCATGAGAAGAGTCCTTACCTATTGCAACATAAAGACAACCCCATTCACTGGTACGCATGGGGCGAAGAAGCGCTACAAGCTGCCCGGGAGCAAAACAAGCCCATTTTCTTAAGCATCGGTTATTCTACCTGCCACTGGTGCCATGTTCTGGAAAAAGAATCGTTCGAGAATGAAGAAGTTGCCGCGATGTTAAATGAAAGTTTTATCTGCATAAAAGTGGACCGCGAAGAACATCCCGATGTGGATCAATTTTACATGAATGTTGTGCAGGCGATGACCGGCAGTGGTGGTTGGCCTCTTACGGTGATCATGACACCCGAAAAAATTCCTGTCTTTGGCGGCACTTACTTTCCCAAAAGCGAGTTGATGAAAATCATCGGTGCATTAGGCACTGCATGGATTGAGCAACCGCAAAAAATAAAAGCTGTGGGAGATTCTGTAAGAAAATTTATTGAAGCGGAGGATCGCATCTCAACGCAATCGGTGACTTTAGATGAAACGTTGATGAAGGAATTTTATAAAAAATCTCTCATCGGTTACGACAAAGAGAATGGTGGTTTTGGTCTTGCCCCAAAATTTCCGCCGACCATGAAGATGCGTTTGTTGTTGCGAATCGCCCAACGTACAGGCGATAAGCATGCAATTAAAATGGTGGCATCAACATTAGAGGCTATGGCACGTGGGGGAATTTATGATCACCTTGGCGGCGGATTTCACCGCTACTCCACAGACCCGATCTGGCTGGTACCCCATTTTGAGAAGATGCTTTACGATCAGGCAGCTCTGGCAACCGTTTATATTGAAGGTTATCAAGTCACGCAAAACGCAGTTTTCGAATCGGTAGCGCGTGGCGTTCTCGATTATGTCCTCAAAGATATGACGGGGCCTCAAGGGGGTTTTTATTCCGCCGAAGATGCAGACAGCGAAGGCGAAGAAGGTACGTTTTATGTGTGGTCTGATGCCGAACTGAAAAAAGTGTTGACCCGCGAAGAATATCAGCAGGCCATTAAAATATTTGGTGTAACTCCGCAAGGCAATTTTGGAGTGACCGGGAAAAGCATTCTCCATCTTGATAAAGGTGTTAGTTGGAAAGAAAGTTCCAGCGTAAAAGTGAAAAACCTCAGTAACAAACTTTTACAGTTTAGAGAGAAGCGCGAACGTCCTTTTAAAGACGATAAAGTCCTCACCGCCTGGAACGGACTCATGGTAAGCGCCATGGCGAAGGCCACACAGGTATTGCAAGACGATAGGTATTTAAGAGCCGCGCAAAAATCAGCGCAGTTTGTTAAAACGAATCTTTATAAAAAGGGAAAGTTGGCACGCCGGTTTCGCGATAATGAGGCCAAGTTTACCGCAAGCTTAGATGATTATGCGTATCTCATTCAAGGGTTGATCGATCTTTATGAGGCTGACTTCGATGAGCAATGGTTGAGTTGGGCCAATGGATTGCAGGAAAAACAGGACGAACTATTTTGGGATAAAGAGACCGGTGGATATTATTTTTCTGAAGCGAAAAGAAGCTTATTGCCCGGTCGCAATAAAAATTTTGAAGACAATGCGCGACCAAATAGCAACGCCGTGTCAGCATTGAACCTGTTAAAACTTTATAACTTTACTCTGCACAAACCGTATAGAGATAAGGCAAAAACTATTTTTACGTTGGCGGGCGAGATGATGAGCCGATCTCACAATGCGTTTGCTCAAATGTTCATTGCCTTGGATTTTTATCTAGATAAATCGAAAGAAGTGGTTGTGGTAGGGCCTGAACAATCAAAAGAAAAAGATGCTGTTATTAAAATGTTACGCACTGAGTTCTTACCCAATAAAACTGTTGGCTATATCTCACCCGGTTCCAAATCTTCATTTCCGGTGTTTGAGAACAAAACCACAGCAGAAGGCCGGACGATTGTTTACGTCTGTGAAAAAAATGTCTGCAAATTCCCCACCGAAGACCTCAAAAAAGCTCGTCAATTGGTGAAAGAAAATAAAGAATATTCGTTAAATTAAGCAGCCCTAAAAAATTCAATGGGTCAGAGGCCTCAATTCTGGGGGTTTCAAATGCGCCTCTATTGAAAATGCTGAAAGCGATCTCGACGATACTTTGCGGTGTGGCACTGGGGGAGAAATATTTTGCCAACTCAAATGAGGTTATGGTATATTTCCGGTTTGGCAGGTGCAATGAGCTAGTGTGCCGGAGTGGTGAAATTGGTAGACGCACAGGATTCAAAATCCTGCGAGGGCAACCTCGTGTCGGTTCGATTCCGACCTCCGGCACCATCCACTCCCGTGGGAAAGAGCTTGCTAATCCCGGGCAGAGGTTTTTGAGTTTGGTTCAGCATTTCTCCGTTTATTCGCACCACCCACAAGTTAGTTTCCTATTTTATTCTTAAGCAACGGTCGGTCAGGACTCTTTATAAATTTGCTTGAGAATGGGGTCGTTGTTTTTCTTCCAGTCGAAACGTTTTTTGGCCATGTAAACGATATGGTCTGTCGGGTCTAGAATCAAATTATTTTCTGGATTGAGAATCGGCTTATCTTCTTCTTTCTTTTGGAGGCCCAAAATTCCTATCGAGAGGTTGAGTTGAATGATGGCTACTTTTAAACTCCCGAAACTGAATTCTTTGTCATATCCCTCCCACGACCCTACTGACGATTGGCTGATATAAATTTGGTTGCCGCCAGAGTTTGTTGACAGTTCGCTATAAACTTTATATAGACCGGGGTCTTCTAACTCCTGAACCAAGAGCCCCATTTGCAGGTCGGTGGTGCTGATGCCGCCATCAATACCGAAGGTGCTGAGGTTACCCAGTGTTTCTGCTCGACTGCAGGTCATGACGGTGGTGACTTGCGACCAGTTTTTTTCGATGAGACCGGCTGTCAGGGTGTTGGTATCATCCATCGCTGGGTCAGAGGCAGATGAGGTGAGAACGCATGCTTTGGCTTCGCTCGCGTTGGCACGTTGCAATGTTTCCAAAGCGGATGGCAGACCCATTATGAATGCATCTATTGTTTTCGATAAAAAATGTGGAATCTCTTTATCCTGATTGGGTAAATGCGCGGCTACAAGCACGCGGGGGATATCTTTAAAATCGGGACTGTGGTCCAACTCTTTCATCAATTCCGTTGTCTCCGCATAGGAGGGAACGTTAACAATGATCAAGTGTCCTTCGCCTGTATACTTGCCTTCGCCTTTCATTTTTTTCATTCTCCTTTGCATTGCCCGTTCCAAAATGACCCCGGTCAAAATTCCGAAGCAACCGATACCCAGCATCGAGGTCAAAACCGTGACCCACCGTCCTTGCGGGGTCGCTGCTGAAACATCCCCATATCCGATCGTGGTTAAAGTGATATAAGCGGTCCACAGTCCGTCTGAAAAGGTAATATCCTTTTCATAGGCCGAAAGAACGGACGCAAAAATCAGGATCATTAACAAAAAGATCAGTCCCAAACCGAAAAGCAGACGGAAATCGGGTTGCCTGAGTTTTCTGATGATGCGTTTAATATAATAAAAATACATGCTTTAGGTTACCATCGACTATAAAGGTCTGATTATAGCGGTTTACTATATAGAATAAAAACTCTCTTCCTAAACAAACGTATGTATATTCTAGCGGAACTGATATGATAGGTTACTGTTTATACTGTATCAATCTGAACGATTTTTAATTGAATTATTTTATAATGAATCGGAACATCTACACACTATCGCTTCGAGAAAAGTTTTTTCTTTTTCTGACAGTCGCTCTTTTTTTTCAGGGCTGTGGTGTCGGGCAGAACCCGGTAGAGAAAATTCAAAACGAACTGCAAAACGAAACAGAATACGCGATTATTCTCAATGATATGCGCGAAGAAGGTAACTTCGTTCCTTCTTATTACCATCAATACCGTGTCGATATTGGAGAACAACAATCGATGCGCCCCTTCGTCGAAGTCGATGAGTCTTATTATAAAAAGAATGCAGCGTATCTCGGCATGGCGTTGGCCGCCAAAACGGCTGATGGTGCTATCACCAACACTCCTTTTCCAAACGGCTACCAATATGTTGGGAATTCTCAGTACGGTCGTTGGCGGGATAACGATAGCGGCGGCAGTATGTGGGAGTTCTACGGCAAATACATGCTGATGTCTCAAGTGATGAACTGGGCTGGGTTTGGTCTCAGTCGAAACCACTATAACGACTACTCCTCTTTTCGTGGCAGTGGGCGGCCTTATTACGGTCCACGGCGAGAATTTGGAACTGCTGGGAGCGTAACAAAAAAACAAAAACCAGATTTCTTCAAAAGAAAAATGGCAAAAAAAGCAGGATCGCAATCCCGCTTCAAGAATAAAGTTAATCAGCGCATGGGGCGAAGTAAAAACACCTTTAGAAGCCGCGGTTTTAGTTTCGGTAAATGATTATGAATTTAGATCACATCTTATCTTCATTAATATATTTAGGCTCTTGTTTTGCTGTCTTTGCAGTCGGGCATCTGGTGTTTATTCTTTTTCGTCTAAGCTACAACATCAAAGATGAACTGGTAGAAAAAGACAATATGGCGTTTGCATTGGTGCTATGCGGTTATTATTTAGGGTTAACATTTTCCATTGGTGGAGTGATCGCAGGACCATCGGCAGGACTGGAAAATGATTTGATCGATATGCTGGTGTATGGATCTTTGGCAATTGTTTTGCTCAACCTATCGGCTTTGATCAATGACCGTTTCATTCTTTCTGAATTCGATATTCGCAAAGAGATTTTGCAGGATCAAAACTGTGGCACCGGTGTGGTAGAGTTCGCTGTTTTTGTGGCCACAGGGCTCAATATCTACGGAGCCATTTTTGGAGAGGGCGGGTCTATTTTTACAGCCATTGCATTCTGGGCATTGGGCCAGACTGTTCTCGTTCTCGTCGGCAAATATTATAACCTCATTACGCATTACAATATTCACGAGCAGATTGAAAAAGATAACGTTGCCGTGGGCATCGGCTTTGCCGGAGCGCTGATAGGCATCGGCAATTTGCTTCGCGTGGCTTCTGCCGAAAATTTTATTTCCTGGGAAGAAAACTTAATGACCTTTTTCTTCTACATGATAGTAGGGCTCATTCTGCTTCCTGCTGCACGTATTCTCACAGACCGCATACTTTTACCGGGACGCAGCTTGGCTGATGAGCTGGTGAATCAGGAGAAACCCAATCAAGGCGCAGCATTTTTGGAAGCCTCTTCCTACATCGGTGCCTCTTTCCTCATCACTTGGTGCATTTGAGTTTCTACAAGGCACCGTTAATTCATGCCAACAACCTCCATAGATAGCCTCGAAAACTCCAAGCTCCGTCGCTTGAGTTTTATATTGAAGGCTTGTGTATTCGCTACTGGCTGTGCCGCGATAGTGACTGAATATACCCTGGCTACTTTGGCTAGTTATCTTTTGGGTGATGCAATTCTACAATGGACAATAGTGATCTCCCTGATGCTATTCTCCATGGGGCTGGGAAGTCGCTATAGCAGAAAATATGAAACCCGTCTGCTAGACCGCTTTGTGCTGATCGAATTTGGCCTATCGTTTCTTTGCACCTTCTCCGCCATGTTCTGTTTTTGGATTTCTTCCTACACGATTCATTTTGGTCTGGTGGTTTATGGCATTGCCTGCATGATCGGATTCATGACGGGTCTTGAAATTCCATTGATCACGCGGATCAACCAGACTTATGAATCGCTACGGAATAACATTTCTTCGGTCATGGAATATGATTACTATGGAGGATTGTTGGGAGGGGCTTTGTTTGCCTTTGTCCTGCTTCCCTTTTGTGGATTGACTTATACCCCCGTTATTATCGGCAGTCTCAATCTGGTTGTGGCCTCGTTAATACTATGGCAATTCCCAGATCGTTTGGAGCGGCCTCGAATTCTCAATATCCAATTTGTTGTTCTTCTATTGATTTCGGGTATGGCTTTCGCGGTTGCTAAACCCATTGTTCTTTACGGTGAACAACATAAATATAAAGATAAAATTGTTTATCAGGAACAAACGCGCTATCAAAAAATTGTCGTCACTCAATGGAAAGATGATTTTTGGCTATTCATAAATGGAAGCACACAATTTAGCACCTACGATGAAGAAAGATATCATGAGCCTCTAGTGCATCCCGTAATGGGGGTGATTGAGGAGCGCAACGATATTCTTTTGCTCGGAGGAGGAGATGGGTTGGCCGCCCGGGAGATTCTCAAATATTCTGATGTAGAAAGCCTTACTCTGGTGGACCTTGACCCGGCCATGACTCGGTTAGCCCGGCAAGATAAAATTTTTCTCAACATCAATCAAGGTTCGCTGAACGACCCTCGCGTTCGCGTTGTTAATGAAGATGCCTACCAATTTATAAAAGAGTCCGGCAACTTATACGATGCTATTATCATCGATCTTCCAGATCCCAAATCAGTTTCTCTATCGCTACTTTATTCGTTGGGATTTTACAAGATGGTTGAAAAACATCTTAAACCCTTCGGGGGCATGGTCACACAAAGTACAAGCCCGTTGTATTCTCCCGAAGCATTTCTTTGCATAAAAAAAACCATGCAGGCGGCTGGGTTTTCGATCTTATCTTATCAAAATTCTGTGCCCAGCATGGGTCAGTGGGGGTGGCAGCTCGGTGTCAGGCAAAAAACGATGTCTGCAAAAATCCTCAAACAAAAACTCACGACGCACAGACTCCAAAATATTGAGACCCAGTTTTTTAATCAGGATGCCATGGTCTCAATGGCGCACTTTGGCAAGGGTTTGTTCGAAAAGGAGAGAGAGATTGAACCCAACACTCAATTCGATCACAACATCTTAAAATATTACAAGCAGGGAAGTTGGGATTTGTATTAAGGAAGTTATCTTAAGCCGTCATTCACCGGGCAGGATATTGGTGAATTGAAATTCTTCTACCGTGAAACCGACTTGCATGTCAAATTTCGTCTCGCCCCATTGTTCGATGGTAAGAAACTCTTTTTCCTGTTCATCTTCAAAATCCCAAGAAACAAAACTCATGCCTTCATCCGATCCCTCACGAAAAAACTCACCGATATCGTCTTCCTCAAAAACAAACTTTTTGCCTTGAAATACGACGGTTTCGGGTGGGTCTTCGTTGCTCACGATTTCACCTGCAATGTCACCTTCCAACTGCGAGATAGGTAGTTTGCGGCAAAAACTCCATTCAACTTCGCCATCTTCTTGTGAGCGTTCCAAAAACCAGGTTTCATCTCCCGCCTTTAATTCCCATTCATCGGTGGTGCCGCCTTCTTCCCACTTGTATTTATTGCAGGCGGTGACCTTATAGGTTTTCATGTCGTAATCGACTAGAAAACCCGTTTTGAGTTTGCTGAGTACCAGATCTTCAATGCGAAACTCTTCTTTCTCCGCTTTTTTCTTTTTAAAAAAATCAAAGGCCATAATTATTTGAGTTTCATTTTAGCTTTGAGAGCAGCCAGGCTATCAGAGGCTCCCGGCATGGACGAACCTTCACCCAGGGCTTTATTGATTTCATCGTCAACGCTTTGTCCTGAATCGGCCATTTCGCCATAGGCTTGAGATAGAGACTCATCTTCCTCAACCTTGTCGCGCATTTTTTCAAGCATGGCGATGGTGCTGTCAGACCCGACTCTGGCAATTTGCGCATTCAGCTTTTTCGTTGCAGCGGCAGTTTTGGAACGGGCCCGCAAGGTGACCAAGTCGTTCTCGTAACGCTGAACCGTCGTGCGTAACTTATCCACATTTCGTTGTAATTGAAGAGACATGCCTTCCTGAGCTGAAACCTCCTTGCTGAGCCGTAAGGCTTCTTTCGCAGCATCTTCTTTACGCGAAAGAACTTCTGTTGCCAGCCTTTCCGCTTCAGACATTTCCAGTGAACCTTGCTCGGCTTTTTGTAGCAGTGCCATGGCTTTGCTTTCATAATCTGCCGCGAGCTTCTTTTTATTTTCCGCATCGTTTCTCATGCGAATTACTATGCCCTTAACCTGCGCCAGGCTTTTCATGGATTCTTCTAAATCTTTTTTCAGGTCGCGAATGCCCTGCTCCGTCATTTTGATAGGGTCTTCGAGTTTGTCCACAGCAGAGTGGGCCTCAGCTTTACCCATTCGTAGTATTCTTGAAAATAAACCGGTCATTTTTTTATTTCTCCATTACAAAAATTTTATTTATCCGCGTGCAAAGGAAACCAGTTCGCTCGCATATTCTGCTAACCCAAGACTCAAGGCATCGATGCTTCCTTCCAGTTCGTTGCGGTCCAGGTTCTCTAATTGCAGGGTATCCCGGAATAATAGGGTTGTGCCTTCTTCATCGAGTACAAAAGCACCGTGAACCAAAGTGCGATTGATCTGCAGAATGCGCTTGCAGAACTCGGAAGAATCTTTAGGCATGGGTATGATGACCTGCTCAAGAATTACAATAGAGCCTTCGCAATCGATCACGAGATTTTTGATGCCTCGGTCATCATCATCGATAACCACCAATTCGTCCTTGGGGTCCTCATGGCTTATGGCGAATCCCATATCCAGTATAAAATCTTTTACTTTTTCAAAATCGGACATTATTATCTCCTGTTACTTTTTTTTAAATGCTGAATCCAGAGTGCGATACGCCTCATTCAATTTGCGGGTGAGTTC
>JAJDAW010000151.1 GCA_029261635.1 Nitrospinaceae bacterium | reverse complement strand
GGTTTGGATGATCCGAATCCGAGTTCGATTTTCGTTGCCAGTTGCAAATCATATTTCAGAGCATCTGCAATAGGAAGGATGCCCTGATAATCGTCAAAGCAGTTGAGCAAAATTGCGTCTTCACCACTTTTCAATTCAAATTGACTGATTATCTTTAAAAGAGAAACTACCTTTAGCTCGGCATCATCGTATTTCATTGCCCGGTCAAAATAGGAGCTGGTTATTGTCTTCACTCCCAACTTTTCCAGTTTGGAGACGGTCCAGAATTCAGAGGTGATTCTGCCAAAACGATCCGAAACCGTAATTCTATAAATTCGCTCGGAACCCGGATCGACAACTTTTTCCTGCTTGGGGGCACAGGAGGAAAACCCAATGATCAGGAAAAGCCCTAATACGCCGCAAAACATTTGTTTCATTGGTCAAAACCTTCTATGATAAATAACAGTTTTCAATGACTTACTACTTAACTGGCCCTGCGCCCTTAATTTAACATGGAACCGACACCTACTCTCGAAATCAGCCCGGAAAAAATGGATTTCCGTGCTTACTCCATATCGTGGAATCTAACCAAGCGGTGCAACCTCAATTGCGACCACTGCTATCTAGATGCAGAATTTCGTGGTGGACTCAAAACCGATGAATTGAACACGGAAGAATGTTTTCGTGTAATCGATCAGATCGCAGAGGTCAATCCCAATGCCTTCTTAATTCTGACAGGCGGCGAACCCCTTTTAAGGCCAGATATCTACGACATTATTCGTTACGCTGCTGATAAAAAATTCATGGTTGTGCTTGGCACCAACGGCACCATGATCAATCGAGTTAACGCCGAAAAAATAAAAGCTGCGGGAGCACATGGTGTTGGAATTAGCATCGACTCAATGAACCCTGATAAGCACAATAAGTTCCGTGGCGTAGAAAAAGCCTGGGAACATTCCATGGAAGCGTTCGATATTTTGAATGAAGTTGGCGTTGATTTCCTCGTTCAAATGTCCGTCTCTGACATGAACTACAAAGAAATTCCTGATGTTGTTGAGTTCACCGAAAAAATAGGTGCTATTGCATTCAATCTCTACTTTCTGGTTTGCACGGGTCGCGGTCAAGGCAACACCGATATTTCAAACGCTGCATATGAAGAAGCATTAAAAATGCTTTATGACCAGCAAATGAAATACAAAGGCAAGCTAATGATCAATTCGAAATGTGCTCCGCAATACAAACGCGTGGTTTATGAGAATGATCCCGAGTCTGTTTACACACGAACTTATTCCGGTGGTTGTCCAGCGGCAACGCATTACAGTCGGATATCCCCCGAAGGCAACCTGACCCCCTGCCCTTTTATTGAAGAATCAGTAGGCAATTTAAAATCGCGCTCCTTCAAAGACCTCTGGGAAAACGCACCACTAATGGTTCAGCTACGCGACAGAAAACAACTTGATGGTAAATGTGGTACTTGCGAATTCTCTGCCATGTGTTCCGGATGTCGGGCACGTGCATTTGCCGAGACTGGAAACTATATGGACCCGGACCCTTCCTGCGATTACGAACCAGGCAAGTATGGCGGCAAAGCCATTACCTTAAAAGTAGAAGATACACTTGGGCTGGAAGTCGAGTTCCAGATTCAATGGACACCGGAAGCCAAAGGCAGGTTAGACCGCATCCCTTCTTTTGCACGCGGCATGGTTGTAAAAGGTATCGAGAAATTCGCCACCGAACGCAACATACGAATTATTGATGAAGCAGTAGTAAAACAATCGCGTGAAGAAATGATCGAGAAACGCGGTGCGATGTTCCCCTTCCTGAAAAAATTCATCAACTCAGAAAAAAGCTAGACTCGCGTTCAACAAAAAAGCACCGTCACTCCACAAAAACAAATAAGATTCTTTAGAAGAATATAGCAGATCAGGATATGAAGTTAGCCGTCTTCCAATCAACTTCAAGTTGTAGCGGATTGCCGGATCGACTTTGGTAATTGACGTAACCGTGTTGCTCTCCATACAAGTAAAGATCGCGAGTGATTTCTACATCCTGTTTGCAATAATGGATGATCTTGTCAATTTTCCCTTCTTTATACCATTGCAAGGAAATCAATCCATCGGCGGATTTTTTAGCGTTCAAGGTATGTTGAGCCAAATGATTGAGGCTTAAGCGAAAGTTCAGAAGCTTTTTGACATCGACAAGCATGTCGAAGGTATTGATCTCTTGTAGATCAAAATCAGAGTACGGCTGCAATACCGTGTAATCAAATCCGATCACATTAAAACCCACGACCAGATCCGCGGTTTTTAGTTTTTCCACCAGTTTTTTGGCGTCTTTCTCTTCGTAGACGAAATAATCCTGATCATGACTATCCCAAACCACGCCAATAGCCAGACCCATTTTGTGGATATTGCCCCAACCACCGACATCATCCGCACTTTTCTGGGTTTCCAAGTCAAAAAATTGGACGCGAGGCCTTGATTCCAGTTTGGTTGGTTTCGCGGGTTCCTGTTTAGCTGTTTTGGCAGGTTCCTGATCTTCAGGTTCGCCAAAGAGACCGAGTTGTTCAGACATAAATCCAGAAGTTAATTAGGGATATTTTTTTTAATTTAGCACCTTGAGTATCCAAATCAACATTTTTTTAATAACTCCTTATTTTAAATATACTTACAGATCCTACAACTGCATATCTCAATTGTTGCATACGCAAATTATTTAGAATGCCTTTACCCCTTTAAAACATTAAAGTTTGCCGTTTTTAAGACCGATAAATCTAAAGACAGATGGCTTTAGCGACCCAGATAAATCAACTGGAAGGCATATAAGTGGCTCAAAACGCAATATTTGGTATCAATTCCAACCTGGACACAGGTGGGATTATCGACAATCTCATAACCCTTCAACGCCAGCCTATCGGTATCGTTGAGGCAAAACGGGCTTTAGAAGATGCCAAGCTGTTGAGTTTTCAAGATCTAAAAGATCGCCTGCAGAATTTCAAAAGTGTTGTTAACACCCTTAATACCGAATCACGCTTTCTTACCACCACAGGCGTTTTTTCGAATAACAATTCCACTGACAACAATGATGTAGCGAGCCTTACGACCACAAGCGCTGCAACATCAGGAACATTTTCTTTAGTTGTTAATAATCTGGCCCGAGAAACCAAGCTTCTTTCATCAGGGTTTGCCGATACATCCAGCGAGATTGGCAATGGAACTGTTTCAATAACTGTAGGAACCACAGTCACAGAGCTCACAATCGGTGATGGCAATAACACCTTGGATGGAATCAGACTGGCTATCAACAATTCTGGAGCCAACGTACAGGCAAGTTTTATCAATGACGGTAGTGCTACAGATCCCGTTAAACTGGTTATTTCTGGAACACAAACAGGAGCAGATAATGCGGTTTCAATTTCTGCTTCCAATACTTTGTTTGGGTTTGGGCAATCATCCCCTATTTCATTCACTGAAACTCAGGCCGCGCAGAATGCTAGTTTTACGCTGGACGGAGTGGCGGTCACAAAAGCCAGCAACACCGTCACCGATGTCATCGGCGGCACAACCCTGACATTAGAGTCTGCAGGTTCTGGCCTCATCACTTTGAGTCCAGACGAAGAGGCTATAAAAGAAAAAGTTCAAAACTATGTAGATGGATACAACGAACTCAACCTACATCTGAACAGCGAATTGGCTTTGACCGAATCCACCGGGGAAACAGGCGTTCTGTTCGCAAATTTTACAGTTCAAAACCTCCAGCAGCAATTACGGGAAACAGTGACGGGACAGGTTGTTGGAATAGACGGAGAATTTAGTTTCCTATCGCAAGTTGGTGTGCGTACGCAATCTGACGGGACGCTTTCTGTAGACGATGGAGCCCTTAGCACAGCAATAGCCAGCGACATCGGCAACGTCACTCAATTATTTTCCAGTTCAGGCAGATCCTCCAGTAGCGCGGTTACATTTGTCGGGTTCACCGATAACACCGAGCCCGGTGGCTATCAAGTGCGAGTCTCTGGCGGAGTGGTCCAGCTGGCAACTTCAGGCAGTAGTACCTTCGTTGATGCTGTGGGCAATGGCAATTTCTATGCTGGCGCACCGGGCACTGACGCCGAAGGACTTAATTTTCGCATCGGCAGTCTCGATGATGGAGAATACGGCACTCTCACGCTCGCGATAGGTGCTGCCCAAATAACCAATCGTATCTTAGCGCGATTAACAGATGCCTCTTTGGAAGGTCCCCTTGAAGCAGAGATAGACAGCGCCACCGAGACCATCTCCGATTTTGATGAAACCATTGCCGATCTCGAAGAAAGACTTGTG
Organism: Nitrospinaceae bacterium; assembly: GCA_029261635.1. Lineage (GTDB taxonomy): Bacteria > Nitrospinota > Nitrospinia > Nitrospinales > VA-1 > UBA8687. Next base: position 933 of record JAJDAW010000151.1, on the reverse strand, counting down.
CTGTTTGAAACCAATATCCGAAGCCGATTTACTAATCTTGAAGTTGTTCTAGGAAGATTGAACTCGCAAAAAGCTGCATTTGAAAGTTCAATTGATGGGATTAAGTCTTTATTCTCTGGCTGATGAGCAAAATTAGAAATAAAAATAAAAATTATTTTCAGGAAGAAATATAAATGGTTCCATCTCGATATCACGATCAGTACCGCAAAAATCAGATCTCGACCTCTAGCCAAGGCCGCCTGATTCTTATGATGTATGAAGGTGCCATCAAGTTCACCACCTTAGCGGGAGAAAGCATGACGAAAGGAGATTTAGCCAATCAGGGCAAGTACATTCAAAAATCCCATGATATCATCAACGAACTCTCTTTGGCTTTAGACTTTAAAAAAGGCGGCGATGTAGCACCGCGTCTGGAATCCCTTTATCAGTTCGCACTGAGTCAATTGACACTTGCAAATATCAAGTCAGACATAAAACCTCTGCAGGCGGTACTGAATATTCTAAACCCTCTTTTAGAAGCCTGGACACAGTTGTACGACGCCACTACCAACACAGGCCAGGATGAAGCCGCACAACCCAAGAACATTACGTCTAAGTGCTAAAACCGTAACCCCGCTCCGATTTTAACCCCGCATTTTGTCATTCAAATAAACTACATATTTTTGGTCGACTCCGAGAATATGTTTGGTCAACCAGTTTTTTAGAAAAGACAAAAGTTCGTGGCTGATTTCAGTATTCCCCTTTTTATATTTAGTAACATAATCTCCGACCTGACCTAGAAGCTCTTTATGTTTTTGTTTGTGTGCAACAGCGTCCTTATAATCGTATTTATCAAACAAGCTTTCCTCATAACCAAAGTGCATCACGGTAAAATCAACTAATTCATCAAGGGTGTTATCTACAACCACTTTCTCTTTTTCAAGCATAATCCCT
>JAJDAW010000150.1 GCA_029261635.1 Nitrospinaceae bacterium | reverse complement strand
TTCCGCAACAATCTTTTTTACCTTAGGCGATGTCATTACCGCTTCCGTAATGGCTTTGGATAATTTTTCAAAACTGCGTTCAGACCCGTCGGATTCACTCACGAAATCCCCCTTTCGGTTTCAGAAAAACGAATAAATTTTATATTACTTGTACTTATCTAACCTTAAACCTCAGCTATTCTCTTGTCAAGAGGACCTTTGTAAAAGCATGAAAATGAAGGATAAGTTATAATTCTTTGGCCTGTTTTTTCATTCAAATAAAGATTTCAATAAAGGATTAACGCTTGATGGAAATGTTTACAAATATAATGTCTTCACCCTCTCTCGTATGGGTTTTGGCGGCGATGGGGTTTTATTTGCTCAATATCTTTTTAGGGATGTATGTTGCTTTTCAGAAAAAAACAGCACAGAACCTGAAAATACATAAATGGCTGTTTTACTCCATTGCGTTCTGTTTGGTTTATTTTCTTATTATGAATCAGACGCATCACGAGAACACGTTGATAGATTATGCGGTGGTTCTATACATGGTTGCACTCGTCCCCTTCAGCAAACGTTTCGATGTTTTAGTGCATGCTCTGGTCGCGTTGCTTGGGTTGATACTAATGCCTCTGCTCATCGTCCTGCAAATCTAGGAAGCGGTGCTTCCTTTGCACTTAGCTATTGAACGTTATTGCAGGAACCAACCAGCGGTGACGAAACAATCCAGATTGACTATTAGAGACAAGATATGAAGAAGAATACAAGTCTGGATCGCCGCGCTCCTTTTAGTCGCTCGCGATGACAGCTCGATGGTTTAATTTAGTTGTATCTATCCCGTTTGACAGGAAAATGGATCAATGCAAGAACTCGTATGATTCGCGAAGGATTTTTAAAAGTCTTGAAGAGTTTGTTGATTGATTGATCAACTAACTAAAGTGGGAGCCAGCTTGCTGGCTAGTCTGCGATGGCGGCTTTGACGGTGATGTCGCCGTAGACTTTTACCCGACAACCGAGTTTTTGGTGGTCTTCGAGTTTGTGGATCTTTTCAAAGAAAGTGCGCCCGTTGACGTTTTCCATGGGCTCCACTTCTACTACGCATTTGGCGCATAAACCTGTACCTCGGCAATTGAGGAATTTACTGAGGCCTTTATAAACCTCTGCATCATTATATTGGGCCGCCTGCCGTAAATTGGCACCATAACCTGCTTTAAATTCAAAGATCTCATCCGTTTCGGTGTTGATGAGTTTAATTTTTGGCATGTTAACCCTTTAGATGTTTAGGTTTCGAGAGCGTTATTAATGCCCGATTAACCGGACAATGTCAATCCTTAATTCTTTATCCAGAGGCTTGAGTGCAATTGTTTCGCCTATAGAAGAATAGACCTATTGGCTTGCGGGGGCCTACCCCGCTAGATGGAATAATTATGTCCCATTAATATCTTCTTTTCTTTCAGGAAATCCTGAATTTTAGTGGATGCCGCTTTTGCGTCTTGAGCTTCATCTAAAGACAGGGTGATATCGGGTTCGCCTGTGGGCTGCGAGGTGACCTGTATTTCTATCACCTGGTAAGGGTTCGCCAGCAGTCTGAGGTCTTCCTGATCTTCTTTGTGAAAAGCGTTGGATGTGGAAATTACCACATGCCCGGCATCGAGAAACAGTTTTGCCACTTCTCCCAATCGCCTTGCGGACTCATCTTCAACCGTGGACTCACTTAAATCAGCTGAGACACCGAGATTCACATTTCTGCGATCTAAAAGGTAGCTCTGGAAATTGTTTTGAAAAAGATTGTGCTCAAGGGTTCTTGCCAAAGGTCCTTTTCCTGACCCTGGTTCGCCAGTGATGAGGATCAATGCGGCACGGTGCCCGTTGCGATAAGCACGTTCTTCTGGTTTGATGTCGCTTTTTATCCAGTTGAAATCGCGGGTACGGACTTCGTCTCTGAGTTTGTCTTCTTTGGTGGTCGGACTGTAGGTGGTGATGATTCCGCCACCACAGACATCATATTCATCGACTAATACAAAACGTCCGGTGGACGCGATGGATCCAAAAAGATCGAAAGCCACCGGAGACCTTGTTTTCAGTGTCAGTTCCGCGACATCATTTTTTGCTATGTGGTCTTGATTGCTTAACGTCTCAAGGGTGGAAGCATCGATGGCTTTTTTAAATTCATGAACTTCGCATTCCACTTCCTGAGTGTTCAGCTTAATTGTAAATTTGCGGCCTTTTTCCAGATTGCGTTTTCCCATCCAGAAAACATTGGCATCGAACGTGGTTGAAACGATAGGTAACTCGTCCATCAAAGTACAAACATCTCCGCGCTCGACAAAAATCTGTTCATCTAAAGTGAACCCGATGGATTCTGAAGAGGTTGCCACATTGGGTTGTTCGGGAACGCTCCAGGCTTCGATGGTTTTAACAACGGCCTGTTTGCTTGAGGGAGAGAAGATAACACGGTCTCCAACCTTGAGCTTGCCTGATTCCACACGCCCGGCAATGATTCTGCGTTCGTCAAATTTATAGACGTCTTGCACGGGAAAGCGGAAGGGAAGATGATCGGGTCTTGGTTTTTTCTCGAACTGATCCAACATATTTAAAACAGTGGGACCTTTGTACCAAGGCATTTCATCTTTCAACTCGGCAATGTTGACGCCCAACTTTGCTGAAACAGGGATGAACTCTCTCGCTTCAACCCCTAATGACTCTAAAAAGTCGGTGTACTCTGTTTTGATTTTGGAATACACTTTTTCGTCGTAATCCACCAAATCCATTTTGTTGATGACCACCGCCACCTGAGTGAGACCTAGTAGCTTAAGAATATAACCGTGGCGTCTAGATTGTTCCTGAACGCCTTCTTTGGCGTCAATGAGAAGAAGTGCGGCTTCTGCATCGGCAGCACCTGTTACCATATTTTTCAGAAACTCTTTATGGCCGGGGGCATCGATGATGACGTATTTTCTTTTCGGGGTGTCAAAGAAAATTTGTGACGTGTCGATGGTGATTCCCTGTTCCTGCTCTTCTTGCAATGCGTCCAGTAGGAAAGCAAACTCGAAAGTTTTTCCTTGTTGCTCGCAGATGTCTTTGACGAATTCGAGTTTGCCGTCAGACAGACTTCCTGTGTCTGAAAGCAGACGGCCTACCAGGGTAGATTTGCCATGATCAACATGACCCACAATGACCAGTCGCATCAAGCGACTGGAAAGATCCAGGTTGTTTCCATTATCGCTCATTTACATATATCCTCTGGCTCGCAGTTTCTGCATGGCATAGGTGTTTTCCTGATCCTGTGCCCTACCGGAGCGCTCTGATGTTGTTGTGTTGTGTTTTAGCTCTTCAACGATTTCTGCCACGTTTTTGGCATTGGAATCTATGGTGCCAGTGCAAGGGGCACAGCCTAATGACCGGTAACGCTTGCCTTCGGGGGTTGCAAAGTAGAGATCGATGATGGGGATTTTCTCTCGCAAAATATATTCCCACACGTTCAGCTCCGTCCAATGAAGAATGGGGTGGATGCGAATGTGAGTGTCGTCAGCAAATGTAGTTTTATATTGGTCCCATAGTTCTGGTGGCTGGTCTTTGAAATTCCACTCAAAGTTTTTATCGCGCGGTGAGAAATATCGCTCTTTGGCGCGTGTGCCTTCTTCATCACGGCGAATGCCGAGAATGAGTCCAGTGTATCCATGTTCGTCCATAATGCATTGCAGGCCCTGGGTTTTAAGGGCTTCACAGCAAACGATACGTCCTTTTTCGTGGTTCATGCCTTCATCAAGAGCCTTCTGATTTTTACCGACGACCAGATTCAGTCCCCACTTCTTCGCATAATGATCACGGTATTCGATCATTGCGGGGATTTTATAAGTGGTGTCTATATGAACCAGAGGAATGGGGCAATGCCCAAAAAAGGCCTTACGCGCAAGCCAAACCAATATCGTAGAATCCTTACCAATCGACCACAGCATGGCAAGGTTTTTAAAATTTTTATAGGCCTCACGGAGTATAAAAATGCTCTGATTTTCAAGTTCGTCTAAATGATCCATTTAATTTAATAATTCCTTTAATTTAATGAGATCTTTACAGGTTCTCAGGTACTTCGATAAACTCAGAATAACCCATTAAAAATGGATAGTTGCTATGCTGAACTTGTCGAAGCATCTTGTCGTCCCTAATTATGTAAAGCTCTCCAATTTAATGGGGAAACTCACTTTATCCTGATTTTTCAATAGAATCAAGGGGGACAGCAATTTTACGGGAAATTGAGGAATTGCGCAACGAGAATGCTGCATTTTTTAGTGTTTTTTAGGAAAAATACTTGCCAATCACATCGGGGAAAGGGCAGTGCAAGCAGTTATTCTGGCTCTGAGTGCAAAAATCCTGATAAACCTGCATCAACCCCTGCACCTGCTTTTCGGAGGATAGCAGGCGCAGCATTTCTTTCTGATCGCCAAAAATATAATGTTTCATGAACCGGATTAACTTATTGTCGCTGGCCCCTTTGGTGATCTGAAATACATGATTGAGTCGTTCTTCCAAGTCGCCAAGTTTGCCAGCGCGGGCAAAAATCAATCCAATGGGAAGGCCAATATTGATAATGATTTCGCGTGACCGGGCAGCACCGATAAGTTGCTGGGAGTCAGCTAGGGTTTTTCCGCCCGGCGTGTAATGCTGCGACCAGTAGTCTGTTGCATCTAAACAGAAAAAGTTTAAAAGTTTATCGACCTCTTTTCGCGAGGCATTTTTGCTATTCAATCTGGAAATAGCTTGAATGAAGTTGGCGAACAGGCCTGTCTTCTCATGAAGAACAATCAGGTAAGCCAATCCCGCAATTCGCCTATAAGGGTAGTTCGCTGGACGAATGGCACGAAAACACCAATCCTTTTTTGTCAGCGGAGAGTCAGGCAACGAATTTTTGTAACTTTCCAATATTTTAACCAGCTTGCGCAAAGCCGGTATCTCTTTCCAGCCTTCTGAGTCCATCAACCCCGAAGCACCGAAAAGCAATGCCTGATAGTGAAGAGCTCTTTCCTCTCCCTTAACCTTTGCAGGAACCAAATCTCTCAACGTAGTGAGAGGCAGGGTGTCGGCAAGAATTTGAAACGGCTGTTTGTTATTGGGGTATCCCAGAGCTTCTGCGGTACCTCGGTAAAAAGTTTGTTCGTAGCCATCAATGATGATCGGGTCGTGAAAGCGTTCCAATTTTCTTAGCACCCTTGCCTCGCCTGCGGCGTTGAGTAGTTGAGTCAGCTTTTCTTCGGATAGTCTGGAAAGAGGTTCGTGGCAGAGCCCTACATTGCATTGGTTGAGAACCGGATAGTTTTCAAAATCCAGTTCATCGTTGAGGTCGAGGATTCCTTTGGTCAGAAAATCTTTTATCTCAAAATCGAATGTTGCATTATTTTTTTTGTTTTTTTTAGGCGGTTGCTTGCCCCGTCCCTGCCACATATAGACATGCAGAATGACATTGTCGAAATCCGGGTTTTGCGAATGACCGTGGCTCTCCCAATCGGTGGCATAGACATGCAGTTCGATATCCCCTTCGTAGACTTTTCCGTTGACCTTGATGGTTGCGCTGGTGAAGTCGGGCCCTTTACCGAAATTCCAGTAGCCGGGGTAGACGATTTCCAGATTTTGATTGTCTTGGGTTTTGAGTTTGGGAGTGCAAAACAACTGGTCATTCCAGATGCAGCGAATGACTTTTTCGGGGACGCGTATCGTGTGGTCTTCTTCTCGAACTTCAAACTGATTTAAGACGCGGGTAAATTTCAAATAGGCATCTGAAAATTTTTCCGCGACGATCATTTGATCTTCCATTCAGTGCCGTTAGCAGTATCTTCAATCAGCACACCCATTGCAGTTAATTCATCGCGGCAGCGGTCGGCCTCCGCCCAGTCTTTTGAGCTACGCGCGGCATTGCGGTCGGCAATTAAACTTTCTATTTTTTTTACGTCTAGATTAAGGTTCTCGTTTTTGATCGCAAATAATTCTTTTTCAAACTGCTCCGGAGTGCGGGAAAATAAACCGAGAACTTTTCCTGCATTCAGCCATGCTTGGGTAGATACTGCAAAACCTTCCAAGTCGCCTTCATTGTTCAATCCTGAATTGATGTTTCGCAGCCCTTCGTTCAGGTTTGCCATAACAACGGCGGTGTTCAAGTCGTCATTCATTGCCGTTTCAAAACTTTTTGTTAGAGCATGTTCTTTCACCTTGTCCTGAAAATCTGGAATAGAGGTTGTGTCGAGATCTTTTAGTTTTTCGTTCGCCCCGGCCAGCCCTTCATAAAATCGTGCCATTACCTTGGTTGCATCTTCCAGGTTCTTCTCGGAAAAGTCTATCGGACTGCGGTATTGACTGCTGATTAGGAATAGGCGCAATACTTCAGGGTGATATTTTTTATAAACATCGCGAAGAGTGAAAAAGTTGCCCAATGATTTAGACATCTTTTCCTTATCGATGTTGACGAATCCGTTATGAACCCAATAGCGAACCGGCTGTTTGCCAGTGCAACCACAGGACTGGGCGATTTCATTTTCATGATGCGGAAATACTAAATCTTTGCCGCCACCGTGAATATCGAAAGTGTCTCCGAGATACTTTTTACTCATTGCCGAGCATTCGATATGCCAGCCCGGTCGGCCCGGTCCCCAAGGGCTGTCCCACGAAGGTTCTCCCGGCTTGCTCTTTTTCCATAATGCAAAATCCAGCGGGTCATTCTTGGTGTCGTTGACTTCGACGCGAGCCCCTGATTGCAAGTCGTCAATGTTTTTCCCAGAGAGGCAACCGTAGTCCTTGAACGATTTTATGGAATAAAAAACATCTCCATCCGATTCATAAGCCTTATCCTGATCCACAAGAGATTGGATCATCTCTAACATTTCAGGGATGTGGTCAGTGGCTTTCGGTTCTTCCGTGGGAGATGCGATATTGAGTTTCCCCATATCTTCATGGAAAGCTTCGATGTATTTACGGTTGACCTCTTGCCAGGCGATGCCTTCTTCGTTGGAGCGGTTGATGATCTTGTCATCAATGTCGGTGAAGTTGCGAATGAAGCAGACGTCGTTGCCGAGATATTGCAGATAGCGGTAAAGCGTGTCGAAGACAATAGCTGCGCGGGCGTGACCAACATGGCAGTAGTCGTAGACGGTTACACCACAGACATACATACCAACCTGTTTTTCCTTCTGCGGGACAAAGTCTTCTTTCTTCCCACTCATTGTGTTGAATATTTTTAAGCTCATAAGTTCAATATAACATTCTGATTGTAAAAAGTCAGGAGGGTTGGAAATCTTCTTTCAATGTTCCCTCTTCATTAGGGGGAACATTGAAAGAATCCAATTCTAGAAGCCCATCGGCTTTCGTTCGCTTAGAAATGAGATGACCTATTGGCCCCGCGCCTAGCGGCCTACGGTGGTGGGCTGAATGCGGGCTTCTAGCTCTTTCACGTTGTTGCGCAGGGCAGCGACTGCAAACTTGGCCTGGCTCTTGAGCGATGCTTCGGTCACAGGCTCTTCTTTTTTACCGTAACCTGAAATTTCTTTGCGGATTTTATCCAGTTTTCGTTCCAGAAGTATGCTGCGTTTGGAACTGAAGCTTTTGGCGATGGCGCCTTTCAGACCTTCTCCGGCAAAATGTTTGGTGACCGCCATTAACATACGTTTTCGCGAGATGAATTTTTTACCGTTTTTCCAGTCTTCGATAGCCTGGAACATTTCTCTTTCAATATTGTCGACGATCGCGTTGTAATCCGTGGGGTCGGTCATGTCGTGGATCTCCCCGGGAACTGAGGCCGATTTAATATCGAAGTCAATAGTCTGGTCGACTCCTGTCAGGTCGGCAGAGCGGAGGTTTGCTTCAACCTCATCGGGGCTCAGCATAGGTGCCCAGACCTGCATGATATAGCCTTCGCTTTTTACATTTTTAAATTCGTACTCGCCTTTTGCATTAGGCTGGGTGTAGTGGCCATTTGGTACGACAAAGAGAGTGCCGATCATGTCTTTGTGCATATTGCAACG
>JAJDAW010000149.1 GCA_029261635.1 Nitrospinaceae bacterium | reverse complement strand
CGGTGGGGCTAGTCTTTCTTGTTTGCCTCACTACGCATTGCGGTCCGGATCGCCAAGGCACACCCGCCCCACACGAACGTCATGACAACGGCCATCGTAATCCAAGTTGCTGTGGTCATACGTCCTCCCGAGGATTTGATCGGTCTGCGCAGCTATCCTAAGCCGGTGCAAGGCAGGCGGAAAGAAATACCAAAAGCAATATTGCGAATCGTTTCATAGCTTCTAAGGTATCGAAACCTTAAAGCAATTTCAATTGATTGTTGCCACAAGAGGCAGAGACGGTTAAGATTGAGCTCTATATTGAGGTGTAATGATGCCACAGCGCAAATCTGAAATTCATATGCATTCTATATTCTCCGATGGAGAATTCTCGCCTGCCCAACTGATTGATATTGCCCAAAAAAATGATGTAACGATTCTCTCTCTGACTGACCACGATACCTTTGATGGTATTCCAGATTTTTTAAAGGCGGCAGAGGGGACAAGCATCGAAGCATTTCCCGGTATCGAGATCACCGTAAAGTTTCACGATTTCAATATTCACTTACTGGCCTATTTTAAAGATTATGAATCGATTAAGCCGGAATTGCTCAGTCGAGTAAAAGATATGACCGAAACTCGTGAAAGACGGATGCGGGAGCTTATCGAACGAGTCAATGCTGTCATCCCCGAAAAATTCAGAGACACCATAGAATTCGATAATGTCAAAAAGGCGGCTGAAGGAGTGCTGGCAAGGCCTCATCTGGCGCGTGAAATGGTTCGCTTGGGTATTGTCTCCAGTACCAATCAGGCTTTCGAACGGTATCTGGTAAAATACAATGTGCAGCGCGAAAATCTTGATGCCGCCACTGCTATTTCACTGGTTAGACAAAGTAAGGGCGTCCCCGTTATGGCGCATCCAGGTGAGCGATCTTATTCCCTCATCTGTCCTGATAAAGGTCGTAAAAAAGAGAACGCCCCGGTTTTGCTCGAAGAGTTGAAAGAGATGGGGCTGCTCGGACTCGAATGCCATTACCCCTATCAGGAAAGAATGGGGACGGTGCAATACTTCATCGACCTGGCCAATAAATTTGACATGATCGTCACTGGCAGTCGCGACTTTCACGGGTTTTACAACCACCAGCAAGTCAATATATTCGGCACCACAAAAATGGAACCCGTTTTCCACGAACAATTCCAGTCTGTTTGGGACAACTGACTATCCCACGCTTGGTGCCGCTGGAAAATCAATTGCAGTTTCTGCGATATGGTTGAAGTAGTTGGCGAATATGTTTTTTGCCACAAGTGCGACGATCTCTATTATTTCTTCTGAGCTGTAACCCGCCTGTGTAACCGCATTATAATCATCGTCTGAAACCCAACCCTGGCGAGAAACAAGTTGTCGGGCAAACTCCAGCCCTGCCTGAGTTTTAGAGTCGGTAGAGACTCCCTTTCTGCTGGCGATGGTTTCATCTTCTGAAAGGCCAGCTCCTTTACCCATTACGGTATGTGCCGCAAGGCAATAATTACAGCCATTGATCTCCGAAACGCAGAGGGCAATTTGTTCTTGAAAAGATTCAGACAGTACCCCACCCGCCAGTGCCCCGTGCAATTGCAGGAACCCTTCCAGCGCGGCGGGAGAATTAGCCATTGTCTTGAAAATATTCGGAGCTTTGCCGAATTTAGCCTGAACACCGTCTAATAAATCCTTAGATTTACCCGTTGCGTCTTTGGGGTTGATCGGTTCTATGCGTGCCATGATTTTCCTTTTTCTTGAATTTTAGTAAATATTATTGTCGGTTGGTCTTTTTTCATGTTGATTGCTTACAATTTAGGGGTTGAAGAATTTTAAAATCGGCTGAGCCAGCCCCTAAAAAAAGAGCTGGCTCAGGATTAGGTTTTTCTTCAACTGGTGCAAGTTGCCGTTGGATTGGCAATCATGTTTTTAACACATTCAGTGGTGATAGATTTTCCTCCCACCGCCCAATTACCAGAGGGAACCTCTTCAAGCAACACGGTAGTTACAGAGCGTAACCCTTCGCCACCTACCGATACAAAAACCTCGGTTATTTTTTCGAATAGTTCCTGCTTTTTCTCATCATTCATAACACCGGAAATACCTTTGATTTGAATTAAGGGCATAATAATTCTCCTTTTTGGTTGAGATTGATTTAGAACGATCGTTCTAAAAATGGTTAAAAAAAACTACTTCGCTTGAAACTGTCTTAAGTGCATGCGGAGACTGTTAAAAATGTCTCCTATCTCTCCTTTTGATCCGCCTCCTTTCTTGGTGACCATAACACCACGAATATTATTTATAATGAAGCGAGCCATGGAAGAAGTGTCAACAGCGTTTTCCAACTCGCCATTCTGGACTGCTTTGTTCAGTGTCTCTTCGATTAATTTATCGAGTTGAGCCCCGCCTTTTTTCAAAAGCTTCTGAATCGCCGGGTCCCTATTTCCCATTTCCAACGCAGTATTAGCCATTAGACAACCACGAAAATCTTTTGTTTGAGTGTATGACTCCATCACTTCAAAAAAACGATCCATATTTTTTAACGGCGATCCCGTTGCAAGGAGTATCTCGCTCCAGTAACTGCATAGTTGGCGATTATAATGTCCAATCGCTTCTTTCAAGAGACTATGCTTGTCTCCAAAGGTGTTGTATAAACTCTGGCGGCTGATTCCCATATGCTCCGTGAGAGCTTGCATACCCGTCGCCTCATACCCATGAGACCAGAAAAGGTCCATAGCTTTTCCTAAAGCCGTTTCTCGATCAAATTCCTGTGGTCGTCCGCGAGTCATATCTAAATATAGACTGATCGTTCTATAATTGTCAAGAGAAACATAAAATTTGTTTTCATAATTTATGCTTAAAAAGAAATGCGCTAATAGATGGAGGGGTTGTCAAAAATCCTCCCCCTGATAAGGGGGAATGAGGGGGTTGCTTTATTTAATGTTGTTTATTAAGAACCCCCCTGAGTCCCCCCTTATCAGGGGGGGATATATACTATTCGTCTGACATGATTGCTTCTTCAGGGAGAGAAGCTCTGATCGTTGCTTTTAGGTCTTCACCTGCGCGGTCCAGATTTTTTTCATCCCAGATAACAGTCTGGTGATGATTGGTATCAAAATGCGTTGCCTCCTGATCCCATTTGGATTTTTGGCAAGTATAGATTACGATTTACCCCAGTCCTTCGGCAAAGCCAGCTTCCCAATAGGCTCCATTATTGGCGTCACTTAGGTCAGCGATAAGAAATTTTGAATTTCTTATTTCGACCCGAATTCGATCATCAATGGAACCCGCTTTGGGTTGTTCAAGAACGGTTTGGAGTTCAAAGCCGGTTTCTTTTACGGCTGGTTTAAAGCACTCATCGACAACTTTAGTTAATGTTGAATTGTTAAATTGCATTGCCATAAATGCTTTTTTGAAATTGGTTTGCCCCTGCATTAATTCTTCAAAATAAGCCCAACCCTCAAAAGAAAGAGTGGCTTTGGCAACTTTTAACTCGCCCAGTAATACGTTTTGGTGACCCTCTACTAAATTGTTCTCGAATAAATACCTTAATACAAAATTAACACCATGGGGGTCTCTTGCTCCAATGATGGCTTGATGGGTTTTTGGATGAATGTAATGAACCTCTCCCGGCGCAGCGATATTTTTTCCAAGCCATGAAATCAAATTTGCTGCTTGTTGAACTGGATTTGGGTAATTGTCCTCTTTGATAATTCTTATTAATGTTTCATAGTCTAAAGTGGGCCAAAAATTTCCATTTTGATTAGTTCTTAAATAATGGCTAATGACCCCCGCCTTATTTGGGTTTTCTTCTAAATTTGGTTTAAGTAAGCTCCCCGCCTTACTTTCTAGAATATATTTGCCGCAATTAGGACAATCAAAAGAATAGTCATATGTGCCGCTAACTGGAGAAGTTCCATTAATTTCAAATGTACAAACGGGGCATTTATCTGGCATGGTTTCCTGAATGAGGTTTTAGAACAATTTTTCCTGCTTGCCTTGGGCTGGGGGGATTTTTTTGAAATGTTCATAGGCCATCGGCGTAGCAATACGCCCGCGCGGGGTGCGCTGGATGAATCCGGTTTGGATCAGGTACGGTTCTAAAACATCTTCGATGGTGTCTTTTTCTTCACTGATAGAGGCGGCAAGACTTTCTATGCCGACGGGTCCGCCTGCATACTTTTCTATCATTGCCAGCAACAGCTTATGATCCATATTATCGAGGCCTTTGCCATCGACTTCCATCATTTCCAAAGCTTTACTGGCTACTTCACGAGTGATAACGCCATCGGCTTTGACCTGGGCATAGTCACGCACACGCCTTAAGAGTCGATTGGCGATTCTAGGTGTGCCGCGCGAGCGACGAGCAATCTCGTTGGCCCCCTCGGGTACGATGGCAATTTCCAGAATGAATGCCGATCGCGTGAGAATGGTTTCTAATTCTTTTTCGTTGTAATAATCCAGTCGGTGAACGACTCCAAAACGATCACGCAAAGGAGAAGTGAGAAGACCCGCTCGTGTTGTTGCTCCCACCAACGTAAAGGGCGGAAGGTCGAGTTTGATGGAGCGCGCGCTGGGACCCTGTCCGATCATGATATCCAGCTTATAGTCTTCCATTGCAGAGTAGAGAATTTCTTCAATGACATTGGAGAGTCGATGTATCTCATCGATGAACAAAACATCGCCATGCTTTAAATTGGTCAACAGGGCGGCGAGGTCACCCGACTTTTCGATGACAGGGCCGGAAGTGCTTTTAATATTCGCTCCCATTTCTACTGCAATGATATTCGCTAGTGTGGTTTTCCCCAGTCCCGGCGGACCATAAAATAGAACATGGTCTAAAGATTCATTTCGCATTTTTGCAGCGGAGATGAATATTTCAAGGTTCTCTTTGATTTTTTCCTGACCTACATATTCGGTGAGCTGGCCGGGTCGCAGTTTATTATCGTACTGGACTTCTTCGCCATCCAACTCTGAATCGATCAGTCTGTCTTCTTCCATAAGGTTAAATTTCTTTCCCCCTCACCCCAACCCTCTCCCTTGAGGGGAGAGGGTTGGGGTGAGGGTGGAGGATAAAATATTTCAATAATTTTTTTTATGACATTCTAATTAGAAAATCACAAATTATTTAAACTTTCCTTGATCAAATCTTCCAAGGAACTCTCTTTACCATTTTGATCATAAGCGTACTTCAATGCTTTTTCTGCTTGTGGTTTTTTATAGCCCAGATTAACCAGCGCAGATAACGCGTCTTCGTAAAATCCGTCTTGATGGTTCGCATCGGGTTGATGTTCCATGTCCAAAGCAAGATCGGCGAGTTTGTCTTTCATTTCTAATGCCAGACGCTCTGCAGTTTTTTTACCAACTCCGGGGATGGCACTCAACCGTGCTGCATCTTTATTCATAACCGCTGTGAGCAGATCGGCTGGAGACATACCAGATAGAATGCCAAGAGCCAGCTTAGGGCCTACCTTATTGATTGTGATCAGTTTTTCGAAAATCGTTTGCTCTTCTTCAGTCAGAAACCCAAAAAGTTTCAAGTCATCTTCACGCACTCGAGTGTGAATGCGTAGAGATATCGATTCCCCCACTTGAGGCAAAGCGTAATAGGTGGAAAGGGGAGTGAAGACCTTGTAACCCACACCGTTGACATCCACGATGGAGTGTTCGGGAGATTTGTAATCCAGTTTTCCTTTTAAATGAGCGATCATCAGCGTGCCCGTTTGATTTTTTGTTGCAGTCCATCATTATGAATATGGCAGATGGCGGCGGCCAGCGCATCGGAAGCATCCAATGGCTCGGGTTTTTCTTTGAGCCGTAACAGAGTGGTCACCATGTCTTGTACCTGATTTTTATCAGCACGACCGTAACCCACTACGGATTGTTTAATTTCCAATGGACTATATTCAGCAACCCGTAGCCCACAGTTTACCGCCGCAAGAAGGGCAACTCCGCGAGTTTGCGCCAGTTTGATCACTGTTTTTACATTGGTGGCATAGAACAGGTCTTCCACGGCTACCGCTTCGGGAGTGAATTTTTCCATCGCAATGACCAACTCGTCATAGATGTGTTTGATGCGCTGTGGAAAATCAGCTTTTGGGGAAGTGCGCACACTGCTCCAATGGACGGCTTGTAAGTTGCCCTTGACCTCTTCGACAACGCCGAATCCAGTGCAATTGCTTCCTGGGTCAATTCCCATTACACGCATTTTTTTGTAGCCTTGGGGTTGGGGCGATCTGCAAATGCAAATCGGTTGAGAGTTCAGCTACCTTCGAGGATAGCCGTCATAACATCATCCGAGATGTCGAAATTCGAGTAGGCTTTTTGGATGTCATCGTGGTCATCAAGAATGTCCATCAATTTGAGAAGGGCTTTACCCTTTTTTTCATCTACCGCTACGGTGTTCGCTGGGATGCGTGTGATCTCTGAAGTTTCCATTGCGATACCTGCATCTTCCAGCGATTTTCTTACGGCTTCAAAATTTTCAATGGCGGTTGTGATTTCGTAATGGTCATCAACCGTTTTCATATCATCGGCCCCGGCATCGATTGCCAGTTCCATGAGTTCGTCTTCATCTTTAGCTTCTGTTTTTACGACGATGAACCCTTTTTGTTCGAACATCCAGGCAACGCATCCGTTTTCGCCTAAATTCCCACCGGCTTTACCCAACGCGGCGCGAATTTCGCTAACTGTGCGATTTTTGTTGTCGGTCATTGCTTCGAGAAAGATAGCTGCACCACCGGGACCATAGGCTTCATAGGTGACCTCTTCATACTGCACGCCTTCTAACTCACCAGTGCCTTTTTTTATGGCGCGAGTGATATTGTCGCCAGGCATGTTTTGTCCTTTGGCAATCAGGATGGCGGTGCGCAGACGCGGATTGCCATCGGGGTCGCCACCACCAATACGTGCCGCGACGGTAATTTCTTTAATGAGTTTGGTGAAAATTTTTCCGCGCTTGGCGTCCAACGCGCCTTTCTTATGTTTTATACTCGCCCACTTGGAATGACCTGACATGTTCGGTAAAATCCTTTTATGCGTTTAAGTTGCGAACCACGGCCTAATTTAACATACTAAGACGATGAAAAAAATTGAAATTAAAATTTCGGGAAAGCCTGTTTCAGCTCAGGCTGGAGAAACCATAATCCACGCGCTTTGGGCTGTGGGGAAGGGTGATCTGGTTAAAACCGGTTGTGCAGGCGGGGTCTGTGGTGCGTGCACGGTCACGATTCGATATGCAGACGGCAAAACGGGAGGAACCGAACTGGCCTGCATGAAACCAGTCGAAGAAGGCATGGCAATATTCCCCTGTCCAGTAGAGCCGGATAAAGCTGTGGAACCTGTTCTTAACCCGGATGCGCTCACCTTGCAATCGGTCTTTCCTACCGTTAACAGATGCACAAAATGCGGCAGTTGCACCACCGCCTGTCCGATGTCTATCCCGGTTATGGATTCGGTGTTACGCATGCAACAGGGGAGTTTTGATGAAGTTGCAGAAGATTTTACCACCTGCATTCACTGCGGATTGTGTCGTTTTGTCTGTGAGGATAAAGTCAAACCGCACAATATGGGACTTTGGATTCGCCGTTCATTAGGCAAAAGCCACGAGGTGCTAGCAGTAAGTAGCGAAGACTCGGAAAATATTGAAAAAGAGTGGCAGCATTTAATGGTCGAAGATAAACAGGAAAGACTGCAAAGAGCCAAAGACTTTCGCGAAACCGGGGGTGTATCAGCATGATGGAATGGGCAAAAGAATCTCTGGAAAAAGTGGAACAGTCGCGTGCGGCTCGGCTTGATAAATCTGCACCTTCACCGGAAGACTCGGAATCTATCCTGAAAAATTTTCACCCCGATTATTCGGGTAAAGAGCGAACGCTTACTGTAGGCCCGAATGCAGGAGGTCAAAAATTCCCTTTTGAATTGGCCGATCTTCTGGAAGGCGATAGCCCTCTCCCAGGCTCACACTCAACGAAAACGGATATCGAAACAGATGTATTAATAATTGGCGGTGGCGGCTCAGGTGCGGCAGCAGCATTAGCACTGGAGGGTGCGGGATTAAAAACTCATCTTGCCACCAAATTGCGTTTGGGCGATTCCAATACGGTGATGGCAGAAGGCGGCATTCAGGCGGCGTTGGCGGATAACGATTCGCCGAGAAGACATTTTGCCGATGCCATGGTAGGCGGACATGGTGAGAACGAAGCGAATCTCTTACGCATTCTTTGTGAGAGCGGACCAGACAGCATACGTTGGCTCAGTCAACTGGGTTGCCTGTTTGATCGAAACCCAGACGGTACGTTCCGTCTAAGGGGGGGTGGCGGAACTTCTGTTCCCCGTGTTCTGGCGTGTCGCGATTATACCGGATTAGAAATCATGCGCGTTTTGAAAGACGCAGTGAGATTGAGCTCTGTAAATATTCTTGAAGAGCATGCGGCTGTTGAACTTTTAGATGATGGCAACAAAACGGTCACCGGTGCTGTTCTGTACGATCAAAAGAATTCCAAGTTAGTAAATGTTTCGGCGCGAGCCGTTATCCTTGCCACAGGAGGCAGCGGTCAGTTGCGCCTGCAAGGTTTTCCTACCAGTAACCACGTTGGTGCAACGGGTGACGGATTGGTGCTTGCCTACCGGCAAGGGTGTCGATTGACTTTTCTCGATAGCTATCAGTATCACCCTTCGGGAGCCTGTTATCCAGAGGCATTAGCAGGACAACTGGTGACGGAAGCTATCCGGTCTGTCGGGGCGCAGGTGGTGAATGCCGATGGGGTTCATTTTATAAATGAAATGGCATATCGCGATGTGCTGGCGGGTGCCATTATTAAAGAAACTCGGGAAGGGCGTGGGGTGACGACTCCGAATGGAAAAATAGGAGTGTGGCTGGATACCCCCATGATCGATTTGAAGCATGGGGAAGGAACTTTAGCCAAACAGTTTCCTGGTTTGATCCATCGTTTCGAGCGTTACGATATTGACCCTGCTAAAACACCGATTTTAATTTATCCGACCTTGCATTACCAGAACGGCGGCATCTCTGTAAACGCCCAATGCAAAACCGAAGTCGACGGGTTGTGGGCTTGTGGAGAAGTAACAGGAGGGCTACATGGAAAAAACCGTCTTATGGGGAATTCGCTATTAGATATTCTCGTTTTTGGTCGCCGTGCGGCGGAATCAGTAAAAGAAGATATTCCTGAACGAAGGCCTTTGACTCTCAATAATCTGAATCAGTTTAGAAAAGATCGACCTGCCAGCTTGGAGAAGTCCCCGGCATTTTTTCCTGCGGTTTCTAAAATGAAACTGGAATTTGGAAAGCCTGAAACAGAAGTTGAAACCTCGTCTTCTTCTGAGACTTCTGGAGGTTACGAACCTCCTGATCCTTTTGCACGATAAAAAATTTATTTAATATGATCGAAACTTTTCTTGCTGCTTATGGGATAAGAATTATTGCACCACTCGTTGTGTTTGTTGTGCTGATTGTCGGAATCATCCGAAGAAGTCGTTTCCAGGCGAGTGCTGATCCGCAGGCAGTAGTGAATGTGTTGAACCAATTGGGCCCAGATTATGAAGTGGTGTCAAACGTAGTGGTTCCAGGAGAACGGGGTATGTTTGCGCTGGGCGATGTTGTGGTTTCTCCTTATGGAGTTTTTGTCATCACCGTGAAAAAGGATGCGGGAAAAGTTTTCGGCAGGGAAGGGGATAGCGAATGGGAAGTGAAGTCTGGACGAATTAGTCATTTGATTCGCAATCCACTCTGGGAGAATCGCAAACACGTCAACGCATTGGAAAAAGTAATTGGCTCCGTTCCATTTAATTCTATTGTTGTTTTTCCAAGAGCCGTTTTGAAAGGTGCGTTTGGCCGTAATGTGGTTCGGCTAGGTGAGCTTAAGAAGAGAGTTGCCCAAAATAAAACATCCCGCCTGTCGGTGGACAAGCGGGATGAGATATTAAAAACGTTACAAAAATGATTGTGCCCCAGGCAAAAGTTTATGCCGTTACATCTACATTATTACCCGTGATCGAATGTTCTGAAGATTGAACCGCATCTTGAATCAGATTAACTGCGGCTTCACCTTCCTGCTTTTGTGTGTCTTGTGCGGTTTTTAACGCCGCAATTTGAAACTGAGGGCTCACACCACCTGCGCTGCTTACACCTTGCATAATAGATTCCTCTTGGTTAAAGTTTTCCTCAAAGGACGTATCGGCAGAAAACTTTTATACTTTAGTAAAGCGAGCCATATTTTTTATTGTATTTTAAAACAATGGTTTAAGGGGAGATGGAAAACTGTCGGCTGAGCTATGGGAGATACTTTATGCTTTTGCGATGCAGAGAGTGCCTAGAAAATTATTGTTTGCATCGCTTTCAGATACAACATCGTGACGGGCGTCCCAAATTCCGAAAGTATCTACAGAATAGGATATAAGACTGGCATCTTTCTGCGAGATAAAACGGATTTTCATATCTTGAATAACAAGAGATTCTGCTTTCCTGCCTGACAGCCTGGAGATGAGGTCTGCCTTGTCTTCTTCAGCCACCAAAACTTCAACTGGCTGGCTTTCTAAGTCTTCTGGGGCATAGCCGAGGGTAGCGAATGCCGGATTTGCGAAAGCTATTTTTTGGTCTGGGTCCAATTGAAAGATCAGATCGGGAACCTTATTCGCAATGGCTTTAAATGAAAAATCTTTTATTAGTGCTTGCCTGTGGTCGCTAATCAGGCGGAGCTGATTGGTGATGCGGATGAACACTTCTTCTCTGCGAAAGGGTTTGGTTATGTAATCGACCCCGCCCAACTGGAACCCTTTGGATGTGTCAGAAGAATCGGAAAACGCTGTTAAAAAAATAATGGGGATGTCTTTATTTGCGGGATCTTGTTTGAGCCGTTGACAGACTTCGAATCCGTTGATTCCTGGCAGACCTACATCTAGAAGAATGACATCGGGTTGAAAGGTGGGCACTTTTTCTAAGGCTTCTTCTCCGTCGGCTGCCAGTTCTATTTTTAGCCCGAGTCTTTTTAAAATTTTATGTATCAATTCTGCATTGTCCGGCATATCTTCAACAATCAGAACCTTCATTCCCACCAGATCGTAATCCATGCTCTCCCCATTTTTTTCTTATCAAGAATTCGACGCGATTCAATCGCCTGAGTATACCTATTTTATGAATTAAGGAATGTTATAATCACTAAAAAACGTTGAAATATCGGTATGTCGGACTATTCTGGGATGTGAAGAGTGGAAGGCAAAGTTAAGGGGGGATGGTTTTCTTTCACTCTGCGGAATAAATGTCTTACAATGACTATCTTTCAAGGAACTAAATTTTGGAGAAGATGAAAAGATGAAAAGAATTATTTTGGTTTGTGCTTTGCTGACGGTTTTTCTTACTAGTGGTGTGGCTTTTGCCGTATCTAAAGAATTTTTATTTCCAGGGCCGGAATACAAGCCCCCATGTGATACTTCCAAAACCACCATTTGCACCATAGAAATATGGTTAGGGCATAAGCACAAAAAAAATAAGAAGGCTATAAAGGAACTTTTAAAACTAAAGTCTCTAAAAGTTTTAGGCCATACCGTGCAGTATTGGAGGCCAAAAGGAGGGCACCCGCCAACAAATATTGCTATCGGAAGTGCAATCAGTGCTGAAGATGCGCGCTTTGCTATTAACTTTGCTCTTAAATTTAATGATCGGATTGATGGTCTGGTAACGCGTACGCTCAATCCACCGAACTATGTTGCCATCGCGACATCAGCTTGGGATGCGATGTCTGAGACTCCCATTACCCAAGAGCAATTGACGCAACTACGAGATCCTAAACTGACAACAGAAGAGTTTCATTCCCTTTATTACGAGCTCACCAACGAGGCGAATGTTCAAAACAAATTTTATTAGGGTAGATAGGGCTGAGTATTTTTCAGCACACTTAAACTTCAGAAAATACTTGAAATGTGATTGGAAAGCTTTATCTAGCCTCCTTTTCCTGATGTTATTCTTTTTACTCATGTTATAACACTCTATCCTCCTACGTATCAGGAGTTAGCTCGCCTTCCATATTGGAGAGGTTTGACAAACACGATGGGATTTGATAGAAGCTAAACCTTTGAATTAAAAAACGGGGAGGCTTTTTATGGATTTCCGTTTCAGAGGGAACACCTCGTGTTAAATAAAGGTAATCATTATGCTTGAATTAGCGTTTGCGATGGCTCCCCCTCCTGAAGGAGCCGACTCTGGTAGCGGCAGTTTGCTTGCTTTGTTACCGCCGATGATCATGATGTTTTTGATCTTCTATTTTATTCTGATTCGGCCGCAACAGAAAAAGCAACAGGAAGCTCGAAAAATGTTGGATGATTTGAACGAAGGTGACAATGTGGTCACGTTAAGCGGGATTCACGGAACCATCAAAAAAATAAAAGATGATACGGTGATGTTGCAGATCGCAGATAATGTTCGGGTGAAGATCAACCGGACTTCAATAGCTAATAAAAAACAGTAGAAGAAAAAACGAATGTATAAAAACCTTAAATGGCGCATCCTTATAATTCTCCTTACCATCTTTGGAGCAGTGGCTTTAGCTTATCCTCTTAAAGAAAAAATTTCTTTGGGATTGGATTTGCAAGGCGGCATGCATCTGGTACTTGAGGTGAAAGTAGAAAAAGCAGTCGAAGCCAGCTTGGAACGTTTGGCTGATGATATCAAACGAGATATCGGGGAAGAGGATTTAGAAGTTGACCGTATTAAAGCTATTTTTGATAAATTGCAGGTCAATATTCGCATGGTGGATGCTCTCGACTTGCCTCCTGTTAAAAAGGTCATGGAAGGTTATACATTCTTTACCAAGGTCAGTGAAGACTCGGATGGCTTAGGATTGGTTTATGAATTAGATGCCGATCAAGTAAAGCAGATCGAAGAAAATGCTGTGAGTCAAGGGTTGGAGACCATCCGCAACCGAGTGGATCAGTTTGGAGTGTCGGAGCCAACAATTCAGGTGCAGGGAGAACGGCGCATTCTGATTCAGTTGCCTGGAGTCAAAGATCCTGAACGGGCGATCAACCTCATCGGAAAAACAGCGCGTCTGGAATTCAAACTGGTAGATGAAGACAACAGCCTGCAAGACGCTTTAGCTGGACGCATTCCTGAAGAGTCAGAAATTCTATATACGCGGAAAGAAAATAAAGAAACCGGGGAGGTTACTAAAGAACCTTTTCTCCTGAAAAAACGTACGGTGTTGACGGGAGAAACTTTGACCGGTGCTGAAGTAAGGTTTGACGGGGATTTCAACGAACCTTATGTAGCGCTTAATTTTAATAGCGTAGGCGCGATGATCTTCCATGAAGTTACTCGCGAAAATATAAGGAAGCGTTTGGCCATCGTTCTCGATGACAATGTTTATTCGGCACCGGTAATTCAGGATGCTATTCCTGGAGGTCGGGCGCAGATAACAGGTCAATTTACATCAGAGGATGCGCGCGACTTGGCCATCATTCTGCGTGCGGGTGCTTTGCCTGCACCTGTGGTGATTCTGGAAAACAGAACGGTGGGGCCATCTCTCGGGCAGGACTCGATTAACAAGGGTATCAGCTCAATCATTTTTGGTGGCATTCTGGTGGTTGTGTTCATTCTTATTTACTACAAACTGTCGGGGGTGATTGCAGTCACTGCTTTGTCCCTGAACATTGTTCTTCTTGTCGGTGCGCTAGCTTATTTTGGTGCCGCATTGACCTTGCCAGGCATTGCGGGAATCATCCTCACTGTGGGTATGGCGATCGATGCAAACGTTCTTGTCTTCGAAAGAATTCGCGAAGAAATAAAACTTGGAAAAACGGTGCGGGCTGCGATTGAAGCGGGTTTTGCAAAGGCGTTTCGTACTATCGTGGATGCTAATATCACCACCTTTATTGCTGCGGTAGTGTTGTTTCAATTTGGCACAGGGCCAATTAAAGGCTTTGCCATTACACTTTGTATTGGTATTGCGGCAAGCATGTTTACGGCTGTATTTGTAAGTCGCACTTTCTTCGACTGTACGATGAGTCGGCAAAAACTGGATAAATTGAGTATCTAATTATGCAATTGTTTAAAAGTGAAACCCATTTTAATTTTATGGGCAGGATTAAAGCCGCAGTGACCTTTTCTATCATTTTAATTTTGATAGGGCTGGGTTCTATTGCTGTATCCGGTGGTCTTAAATTTGGCATCGACTTCGCTGGTGGAACACTAATTCAATTGCAATTCAAGAGTCCTCCTGACATAGAAGTGATTCGCGATGGTCTCAAAACCATTGGATTGGGAGAAAGCACAATTCAGGAGTTCGGATCGAAAAGAGACATCCTCATAAGGGTGCAGCGTTCTGAAGAAAAACTGGAAGCGGTAGGCTCGATGGTTCGCAAGAGCCTAATGGGAAAGTTTAATGTCGATGAGATTACGGTGGAAAGAGTAGAGATGGTTGGACCAAAGGTGGGCCACGATTTGCGCGAGAAAGCGTTGCTCTCTATATTATATGCCATCATAGGTATCGTTATTTATATTTCATGGCGATTTGAAGTTCAATATGCCATTGCAGCTATCATCGCATTGATACATGATGTGTTGGTGACGATGGGTGCATTTTCGATTTTTGATAAGGAATTTACACTTGTGATTGTTGCTGCCTTCCTGACTATCATCGGCTATTCACTCAACGACACCATAGTTGTGTTTGATCGAATACGAGAGAACCTGCGCCGGAAAGGGAAGTCTTCTATATCTGAAGTGATAAACACGAGTATCAACCAGACACTAAGCCGAACCCTTTTAACATCGGGTACGACTTTGTTAGTGGTAATTGCTTTGTTTGTTTTTGGCGGCGAAATCATTCATGACTTTTCTTTTGCTTTGCTCGTGGGAGTTTTTATTGGAACATATTCTTCTATTTTCATAGCTAGTGTGTTTCTGGTTTATTGGGATTCCCGTAAGACTGCCCACCGTTAGCGGCCTCTGTTATCCCGCGCCCCGGTGGGAAAAGAACAATTGTTCTTGGCTGCTGTTTAATATTCGTTCAATAAAATTTATTGCTAAAGGTTTAGTGGTTAAAGCGGAATCATTTGCATTTTGCTTTGTGCCCGTGCTACATTTTTTTATCCCAATTTCTGAGATGGAGAATTATGAGCGTATCGCCAAAGATTCAGCTTCAACAACTGGTTGATTTGCAAAAAATTGACGATCAAATTTCTGAGCATAAAAAAACTCTTGCCGATATTCCTCGCCAGCTCGAATCTGCGCGTTCCGAATTGGAGGAAAAGAAAAGTATTTTAAAGGTTGTAACCGAAGAAATCGCAGCACTGCAAAAACAGCGCAAAGGTTTTGAGTTGGAGGTGCAAGGCGAAAATGACCATATGGCAAAAGCCAAAACCAAACTTCCAGCAGTTAAAACCAACAAAGAATACACAGCCATCCTCACTGAAGTAGATGCTATCAAGGAAAAGGTGTCAAAGATTGAAGATAAAGAACTCGAAGTTATGGAAGCTTTAGAGGAGAAGGCTAAAGAAGTTCCGGGTGTTGAAAAAAAATGCAAGGAAGAGGATGCTTATTTTAGCGATTATAAGCAGAAAAAAGAGGCAGAAGAGAAAAGGTTTAAAGAAGAATTGGAAGAGCTGGTGGTAAAAAGGAAGAGTATATCGGACAAAGTGGAAACTGTTGTCCTGAAACGGTATCAGAAAATTTTTGACTCCCGTGATGGAAGAGCGGTATCGGGCCTTCGCGGAGATATTTGTCAGGGATGCTTCCAGCATGTGTTGCCGCAGATGGTTATTGAAATCAAGATGGGCCAAAAAACACATCAATGCTCAAACTGTTTGAGTTTTCTGTTTTGGGATGAGATTCCTGAAACTTCAGTGCCGAAGTAAACCGGGTGATCGC
>JAJDAW010000148.1 GCA_029261635.1 Nitrospinaceae bacterium | reverse complement strand
GTCGGGATTGTTTTATCAATGCAATTTCTGCGAGCTCCTTATGTCCCTTAATGTCCTCAAGAGTAACGGGAATTTTAAAAGGCTTTACCGGTTTTAAGTCGACGACAACCCAGCGCTCGTCATCCGTTGTTGGGTCAGGGTAGGCTTCGCGAGTGACTTTGGCAATGCCAACTATTTCTTTGCCGATCACACTATGATAAAAAAGAACCATATCCTCTTTTTTCATTGCCTGTAAATTATTTCGCGCTTGATAGTTCCGTACCCCATCCCAATAGGTGCCGCCATCTTTTTCAAATTGTTGCCAGCTGTATTGGGAAGGCTCTTGTTTTACGGCCCAAAAAGAGTATTTATTTTCCATAGTTAGCTGCTCTTTCTTAGAATTTACTTCTTTAAAGTTATGTGGATGACTTATTTAAATTGATTTGCCTATGCTAAAAGTCTCTGTCATTAAAGGGTTTAAAGGAGAAAAGATTAATTATCTGATTGACGGAAAACGACAATGCAAATATAATCACTTTCTCCAATTAGTTGAAAATTATACTGCAATTTTGTTTTATTCGGGTGCCTTAATTGCCCGTTGGGAGGTTTCTAATCATGTACCGAAAAGAAATAAAGGTTTTAGATTGTACCATTCGTGATGGCGGATTGATGAACAATCATCTGTTCAGTGATGATTTAGTTCGGGGTGTTTTTCAAGCGGTGAACCAGTCCGGTGTTGACTATATTGAGTTAGGTTATAAGGCGGATGAAAATCAGTTCAAGCGGGGTGAATTTGGCCCGATGAAATTCTGTTCTGAAAAAGATCTGGAAAATGTAATTGGTGATACTGAGCTGAACTGCAAAATGTCTGTTATGGCGGACATTGGTAGGTTTGACCCCAAAACCGTTATTCCAAAAGCTGAAAGTTACGTAGATATGATGCGTGTCGCTTCCTATGTAAAAGATATAGACAAAGCAATCGAATTCGTCAATACATTGAACGTCAAGGGTTACGAGACAACGATTAATATTATGGCCGTGTCGCATGCCAGAGAAAGAGAGTTGGATGAAGCTCTTGCGCAGATAGAAAAAGAAAGTGCGGTAGATGTTGTCTATCTGGTTGATAGCTTCGGCGCTCTGTACTCGGAACAAATTGCCTATTTAGCTAAAAAATATATAGCGGCTATGCCAACTCGAGAAATTGGTATTCACGCTCATAATAATCAGCAACTCGCGTTTGCCAATACGATTGAGTCCATCATCCAGAATATAAATTATTTGGATGGAACTATTTTGGGAATAGGGCGTGCCGCCGGCAATTGCCCTCTTGAATTGTTGCTGGGATTTTTAAAGAATCCTAAATTTAATATCAAGCCCATTCTGGAAGTATTGGGGAAAGAGTTCGTCAAGCTTCAACAGGAAATTGAATGGGGATATAACATCCCATACATGATCACGGGGATTTTAGATTTGCATCCCCGAGCTGGAATGAAGTTAAGGAACTCAGAGGAGAAAGACGAGTATCTTGGGTTCTATGAAAAGCTGACCACAGAAGCCAACGTTTAAACCATCCTTAATGTCCTTCGATCTGCATCGATTTGAATCGGCACCCGTGATTGGGATTCTTCGTGGCGTGAAAGAAGAATCCCTTCAGGGCGTTGCAGATGCTACCCTTGCTGGTGGTTTACGGTTTCTGGAAATCACCCTGAACACACCAGACTCTTACCATCTCATCAAAAAAGCCACCGCTCAATACACTGACTTGACCATCGGCGCGGGCACGGTATTATCAGTAGAAGAGGCTAAAATGGCCTTAGATTCTGGAGCGCAATTTATTGTTGCACCCGATTTCGAAGAAAAGGTCGCAGCCTTTTGTGTAGAAAATAAATTGGCCTATTTTCCTGGAGCCTTGACTCCCACAGAAATTCAAAAAGCATGGAAATCCGGTGCCACTATGGTCAAGGTTTTTCCTGCATCACAAATGGGTCCAGATTACTTTAAACAAGTTAAAGGACCTTTTGATAAGGTTAAACTGATGGCGGTTGGTGGTGTGAACCCAGGCAACATAAAAAAATACCTGGGTGCCGGAGCTGATGCTGTGGCATTGGGAGGCTCTATATATTCAGTAGAGCGCATGGAAAACGGGAGTTTTTCGGATATCCAGAAAGATATTGAAGAATTTATGTTTGAAGTGAAAACGTTTTATTCTAATATATCTTAAGATGGTTTAATGAATAGTTTTGGAGATAGAGAATGAGTTTTGATTTTATGACAGATTTTATGATGTTTGAAGATGAAGAACGGTTTGCCGGACTTTGTGAGCAAATTGAAGACGCCATCAGAGAAGTCGATGGCGGAGACGGTAAGGTCTCTGAACTAGAAATCATGCAGGCGTTGGACTATGTTGGGTTTAATTTGTTCCGCGATAACTGGGAAGAGTATAAGAAGATGGATATGATGAATAGAGAGCAACCCTATCCAACCAGCTTAAAAGGTAAAGATAAAAAGTTCCTGCATTAATTTATATTTTCCAATTCTTTTAGTCGCTCCATCATCGAGTGCATTTTTTTATCGAGAGTCGTCAGGTGTCGGCTCACTTCGCTGATTTCCTTTTTTTCCTGATCCATATAAACAAGACGACATTTTTCGATATGCTCGGTTATGTGTTCAATCATGTCGTGTATCTCTTCGCTTTCCACAGCTAACTCGTCTGCAGTTTCCTGTCTTTGAAGAGCCTCGTCGGGTTCGCTTTGCAAGGCTTTCTTCTTCTTGGCCCGTGATTGGTAATAGGCTATTAAAACGCCTGAAAAGGTAAGGAAAATCAATCCTAGAGTTGCGATATCCACAAGTAAAATAAAATAAGAACCAAAAAACCTCCCGTTATGAATTTCGGTGATTATTTTGACCACATCCATTTTCATCTCGCTTGGAGAAAGCTGGTTTGCAGCACCACTTAAATTAATGATTTCCCAACTGCGTCCTTCATCTTTTGACACGAAAAGTCCGGATGCCGTTCCTGCAAGTATTGTCCTCTCACCGTGGGTTTCGATATGAGTGAGAGTATGGGTGATTGATGTACCTTCACTCCGTTCAGAGACGAGAGGAGCAAGTGGGTCCCATGAGTCACCCCCATCATTACTGCGAAATAGTTTTTCTCCACTTCCAAATAATAAGTGGGAAAGATTATTGGCGTAGACATAGCCTGCTGTGACTGGAGTGTTTGGGAATTTTTGATCCTGAACCCAGTTCCTACCTGAGTTAAATGATTTTAAAAGCCCTGTTTGAGTGCCAGAATACAAAAACTCAGGGTCTATCTTTAAAGAAAGGATCGAAAGTGGATTTGTAATATCATCCTTCCATACATCCTTCCAATTGTTGCCGCCATCTCTACTGCGAATCATATTCTTTGCGGTGACAGCATAAATTATTTTTGGATTAATTGAAGAGGGCTCAATTTGGAATACCGGAGTTTCTTCATAAAGCACATTCCAAGATTCACCTTCATCTTCAGATCTGAAAATTCCTCCCTCTGTGGCCGCAAAAATGATGTCGGAATCTTGAGCATCAATGGAAAGATCGTGAACTTTTGGATTCGTCAAACCAGATGACTCATCAATCCATTCGTTCCAGGTTTCACCTTCATCTTCAGATTTGAAAATACCCAATGCGGTGCCAGCATAAATTGTCTTGGGGAAATCAGGATGTATTGCGAGAGCGCGTATATTTTGATCGAAAAGTCCTTGATTGGTTTGATTCCACGTAGCCCCTAAATCTTGCGATCGATAAACCCCGATATTTGTCCCAACAAATATTGTCTGGCTTGCAGATGATGGGATTAACAGTGCTTGTATTGAGAGGTTCGCTCTTTTGACGTTGAAATATTTAGTGGGGAGATATTTGCCTGAAATTTGCGCTTTTTGTATCCCAAACTCTTCCGGGTGCATGAGGAGAAAACCCGAAACAGAAAGAATTAAAATGAAGACTGCGCATATAAGCCCAGCCCATTTATGAAAGGTGCGGTTTTTTTTAAATAAACGAATGTTCAAAATTCCGCGTGCCCCGTATATTCATGCGTGAAACTAACGTTAGAAAAATTGAGTCTGACTATTTTTTTTCTTGGAAGCCTTGTTTTGCCAGCTTTTCAAATTCATCCTGAAGCTGGTTCTCGACATATTCAACATGACCAATGAGTTCATGAATCTTAATGTCAATTTCCTTCAAATGGCCGGATAGCTCCTGTAAATCTTGATCTGGTGTGTCTTTAAGAAATACTTCGCATTTTTTTGCGTGATGAGAAATATGCTCGACCAAGTCGTGAACCTGAGTGATGTTGCTTTGCAATTGTGACGTTTCTTCCTTTAACTGGGTGGAGCCTAGCTCTGCTTTAATAATGAATGTGTAGAGCAATGCAAAAACAAATGCTGCAAATAAAATGGCCTGTCCAATGAAGGTTTCCCAAGTGGGATACATGCCCAACCAGGAAATGTTAGGTAAATTCTCTGCAATGGTCATTGAGACCTGCTCACCCATTTGCAATACATGAATACCTTTTCCCATGAAAGTGAAAGCCATGAAATAGAGCAGGGCACTGGTGAAACCAAAAAACCATTTAATGGGTATACGCAGTCCTAAATAATTTATTAAATAAAAGACTCCAGCGAGTACTACGCACCCTGCGAAGAATCCAGCAATGATGCCACTTGTTGATTCTCCAGCATATAAAAAGAGAGCTTTATAAAATAAAACCGTTTCAAAGCCTTCTCTGTAAACGGTAATAAAAGCCACTGCGCTTAGAGTCCATGCATTACCTTTGGACAGGGCTCCGCGCATTTTTTTATTGATGTATTCCTGCCATTTTTTATTATCTATTTTTGAAACAAGCCAATAGCTGACCGAGAATAAAATGGCAACAGCCACAATCATGATCCAACCTTCCAGAGCTTCTTGGCTGACTGCGCTTAAATGAAGAATTTCATGAATGATATAAGCGGTAAGAAAACTTGCCAGGATACCTACAACGACACCAATATGAATACTTTTTATACGTGTTTCATTGCGAGATTTGCGTAAGAACGCAATTAATGCCGCAATGATAAGAATGACTTCAAATCCTTCGCGCACAATGATGGAAAGGGATTGAATGAATAATCCGGAAAACCCCACTTCATTTTTCAGCAGTTCCAGTCCCTTAGAAAGATCCAATAGGATTTCGCCATTGAGTTTTTCTACATGTTCTAAAGTCGCTCCACGCTTGATTTCGCCACGGTATCGGCTAAAAGCGGACTCCAGTTTAATTCCAAGGTCTCTGTCCCGGGTTAGCAAGGTCGATTCAACTTTTTCATAGGTCATATAGGCATCAAAAGCTGTTTCAGCGGCATCCTCTAATTTGTTACCTTTAAATTCCGTTAAACTTTCAGCAAGCAGACCACGAACATCGGTCATTACCTGGTCTGAAATATCAATGGCACTTTCGCCAGCCGATTCCAGTGCGGCAAGATCCAGGTTGACGGGAGGAAGTTGCACATTGGCATTTGAAAACGAACGCAGGTAGTAGGTGACATCCCAAATTTGAGATTCAGATAGAACACCTGCCCAAGCCATCATCGCGGTGCCTGCTATACCAACGTTGATCACCTCGAAATTATCATAGGCGGTTGTGTTGGTATCGCCAGTCAGCTGTGGATTCGACAAAACGGCCGGGGCGGGGTCGAACTCTTTAGCCATTGGGCCATCACCATGCCCTGCCATCCCATGACAAACAGAGCAGTTGCTTTCAAAGATCTGTTTTCCATTGCCCAAAGAGACAGGGGTGATTGGGAGTTTGTTGATCTCAATTTTGAAAGTGGCCATTAATTCTGTGTTGATTTGGTTTACCTTGTCCCAGACTTTTTGCGATGCCACTTTAGTTTTGATCATTTGCATCAATTCTGGAAAATATTTTCCCAGGGATTCTGCTTTAGCTTTGTCCTCAATTTCTCGTGATACCCGTGTATACCTTTCAGATGCTTGTTGTAGGAAAACCTGACTCTCTTCATATTCCGGAGCGATGACAATTTTCCCGTCTACAACACCATCTGCAAATTCTTTAGCGGCAATATTTAACATCATTACAATCTTTTTGACCCTGTCCTGGGTTTCCTGATTGAACGATTCGGCAGAGAGAGGACCACCGATAATGAAAAATATTGAAAGTACAAATATAATTAAAAGGTTTGCGGTCCGAGGAAATAAAGGAATTTGCATGTTAGAGGTTCGTGTGTTTATGGGTGCTCATCAATAAATTGCCTGTTAATTGTGTAAGGCGATTAGCAACTGTTAATAGATATCCTCAAGCTATAATAATAATGAGAATAGTTATCAAGAATAGGTTAAAACCTTTAGAAAGTCAATTAAAACGCCTTAATTGGGGGGACTTACGCGTAAAGGGGAGGGAGAAAAGATTAACCGCCCAGCACTTTGAGCTTTTTTTCCCATTGCGAGATGAGTTCGCGAAACCGCTCGACATGCTGCTTTTCTTCTTCCATCAGGTCGGCATACATACGACGAATTCCAATATTTTCCTCGGAGTCATCAGGAGTTTTTTCTAAAAGAGTCTTATAGTAATTAACGGAATTTTCTTCGCTGACAATACCTTTACGCAGAATATTCAAACGGCCCTGTACAGACTTAATTGTTTCTTCATCGAATTCCAATTGCGATCCTTTCGCAAAACTCTAGTTTTGAGGTAGACTATTTACTGTAGAAAAAGATTATATCAAATCTGACTTAATTTTTCTGGAGAGACGCATGGCAAAACACTTTATTCCAATTTTACTTTTTGTAGCCCTATTTACAGGCTGCTCTCTGCATTCCGGATCTACTTATGAACGCGGAGAGATGGGAGCACCTTCAACATTTAAAAAGGGTGTTATTTTGTCAGTTCGTGATGTAAAAATTAAAGGAACCGAATCAGGTGCCGGTGCAGCAGCAGGTGCCGCTGCGGGAGGACTAGCAGGTTCAACGTTGGGAGGCAGCACAGCAACCCGAGCATTAGGAGGCTTGGGTGGGGCGGTTATTGGTGGAATAGTGGGTCACACCACGGAAAATGTGATCACGGGTGGCGATGCTTCTGAATTTATCGTTCAACCTGATTCAGGCGAACCCTATGCGATTGTTCAGGTCAATGATGAAGAGTTGAAAGCAGGGGAAAGAATCTTGATTATAGAATCTGGGAAGTTGCGTATCGTGCGCGACAATTCAGTTGTTAAATAAATAAATTGGAAAGTTAATGGAAACAAATTATCAGAAGTTAGTGCAGAGGCTAGAAGAGACAAGTCGTTTGGGTGGAATCATGGGTATACTCCATTGGGACCAAGAAGTAATCATGCCCAGCGGCGCTGCAGAATCACGGGCCAGACAAATGGGTGTATTAGCAGGAACCATCCATGAAAAAAGTACAGACCCAGAAATAGGAAAATTATTAGATGTTCTGGATAAGGAAAACTCTTTTAATGCTTTCGAGCAATGTAATATTAGAGAAGCTCGGCGAGAGTATGACATGGAAACCAAAGTTCCAAAGAGTCTGGTCATGGAACTGGCAGAGTTGTCTTCAAAGGGCCATCAGGTATGGGTAAAGGCGCGAACGGAAAATAAGTTTTCTGATTTCGCCCCTACATTAAAGCAACTTGTAGAACTTAAAAAACGTTGGGCTGAGTATGTTTCTCCTGAACTGCCTTCCTATGATGCAAACATAGATCTTTATGAACGCGGTGCAACAATGGAAGAAATTACTCCTGTCTTTGAAACATTAAAGGCAGAGCTCATTCCCTTGGTTCGCGATATACAGCAGTCAGACTATAAACCTGATGCCTCCTTCCTGTCGGGAAATTTTCCTGTAGAGAAGCAAGAAGGATTAGGACGTCGCATCAGTGAAGAGATGGGTTTTGCATTTGATCGCGGTCGTATGGATGTTTCTGTCCATCCCTTTTGCGGTGGCAGTCACCCTACCGATGTTCGCATCACCACTCGGTATCGAACGGATAATTTTATTGAGTCGCTTTACGCCGTTATCCATGAAACTGGACATGGGCTTTACGAACAGGGCAGGATGGAAGAGGGAAGAGATCTGCCTGCTTCAGAAGCGCTCACGATGGGAATTCATGAGTCGCAATCTCTATTTTGGGAGCGGATGATTGCCCAGAGCCCAGCTTTTTGTAATCGTTATTTACCTTTGATAGCAGAAACCTTTCCAGACAAATTCAATGCTGTTTCAAATGAACAATTGTATGAAGCTGTTAATGTCAGTGAACCTTCATACATAAGAGTTGAAGCGGATGAGGTCACTTATCCGATGCATGTCATTTTAAGGTATGAAATTGAAAAGGGTTTGTTCGATGGTTCGGTAGATATTGATACCCTGCCCGAGTTATGGAACTCTAAAATGAAAGAATATCTGGGGGTTGAACCTCCCAGCGATACTCTGGGTGTTTTGCAAGATACGCATTGGAGTGGGGCCGCATTTGGTTATTTCCCCTCCTATACTCTTGGAGCTATTTATGCCAGCCAGTTCTACCAAACATTACAACAAGAGCAACCGGATTTAGAAGATAATATTAAATCTGGAAACCTAGCAACGATAAGACAATGGTTAAATCAGAAAATTCATGAAAAGGGTCGTTTGCTTTCTGTTGCCGATCTGGTCAAACAGGTCACTGGGGATGATTTAAATCCGACCGTATTTTTGGATTATTTAAATAAAAAATATCGAAAAATTTACAGGCTCAGTTGATATCTTTATGGATCAAAATGTTCAAAATGGTTTTGCGCATGAACCTGAACGCAAATATTTATATTGCGATAGTTGCAATTCGCTGTTGCCAGCACCGGGATATTATTGCGTGCAATGCGAACCACCTCAAGGGCCTGAATTAGATTCCGCAGACGAGCTTAAATTTTCGCAGGCGATGTTGCGGATCAGCCTTTTGACTCTTTTGTTCTTGGTAATCGCTGTATTCAAGCTGGATATAAAATTGGCAGATGTACTTTCATCGAGCCCTCAGGAAATACCATTGAAGGTTTCAGAGGATGAAGATTTTAAAGTCTTCTTTAAAGTCAATACGGGGATGGTTAATTTAAGAAGCCTGCCAAATATGAAAACCAGCAAGATTATTGGTTCTCTTGTGATGGGGGCTCAGGTGGAAGTGTTGGGGGTTGAGAGAGGTTGGTCAAAAGTAAAGTTCAAGTCTCAGACAGGAGAAGAACCTAAAACAGGCTGGATCGCCACAAAACTTCTCGACTCAGAAATTAAATAGTGTCTGCTTAAAGATTTTTTGCTGTTTCAATAAATGTTTGTTTGAACTCTTCGTAAGTTTTGGTTACAGGAAACTGTGGAAACTCCTCAATAACATTGTCAGGCGCTCTGAATAAAATTCCCGCTTCTGCTTGTTTCAACATACCTGTGTCGTTATAAGAATCACCTGCCGCAATAACCTTTAGATTCAGCCCTTGCAATGCCTTAACCGCTTTTGTTTTTGCATCAGGAATTCGCAGTTGAAAATCATTAATTTTTCCTGTTTCGTCAATGATAAGGTCATGGCAAAAAAGTGTAGGATAATCGAGCTGTGCCATTAGTTGCCCAGCGAACTGATTAAAAGTATCAGAAAGAATAATGACCTGGAACTCCGATTCGAGCCACGAAAGAAACTCTTTTGCACCCTCAAGAGGGGCAATTCCTTTTATCACTTCTTGAATATCCGACAATAATAAATTATTTTCGCTAAGGATTTCTAATCGACCCCGCATTAACTCATTGTAATCGGGAATATCTCGAGTGGTCAGCCGTA
The DNA here is from genome assembly GCA_029261635.1 of Nitrospinaceae bacterium. Classification (GTDB taxonomy): domain Bacteria; phylum Nitrospinota; class Nitrospinia; order Nitrospinales; family VA-1; genus UBA8687. Next base: position 6,212 of record JAJDAW010000148.1, on the reverse strand, counting down.
GTTTTTCTATGCCGGTTTTTTCTGCAAAAGCAATCCAGATTTCAGGTACTAGAACTCCTTCAAGGTCAAGACAGGCTACAATCATTTAAAATTTCCTTTTTGCGTTTTTAGGTTGCATCGGTCGGTAATTTTTCAGCTCTCTTTTTTCTCATATCTAGCAAATAATGCCATTCCTCATTTTTCAAGAGATGAGAGATTAAGGCATATACCAGTATTCCCAGGGATATGCAAGTCAGTAGCACGGTTATACGAATGCCAAGGGGATCATTCAAATCAAACCAAGCCTTTTTACAAAAGTGAATTGCGACACCCATAATAATTGCAGAAATACCCATTTTAATGGTTGATCGTAGAATCTTCCTGCCACCAAGTAGTCCCAGGCGTTTTCGAAGAAAATAAGTCAATAACACTGCATTAAACAAAGCGGACAAAGAGGTTGCAAGAGCCAACCCGCCATGTTGCAAAGGCCCCATGAGAATGAGATTGAGAGCAATATTAAGAACCATTGAGTAGATACCAATTTTTGCCGGGGTCTTGGTGTCTTGCAGGGAATAGAATGCAGGGGCGATAATTTTAATTCCAGAATAAGCGCAAAGCCCTATTGAATAATAAAGCAGAGCTACGGCTGTCCCTTGAGTAGAAGCCTGTAGAAACTCTCCTCGCTCCCATAACGTATTCACAATAGGCTCTCGGAGAATAATCAATCCTATTGTGGCGGGGATAGTAATGAAAAGAATGAGTCGAATGCTAAAACTTATCGTTTGCACAAGCTCTTTCAATTCACCTTTTGCCGCATGACCCGAAAGAGTGGGTAAGAGCACCACTGCCAGGGCAACGGCAAACACGCCCAATGGAAGCTGCACCAATCGGTTCCCATAATATAAATAGGAAATTGATCCTTCAGGAAGTGTGGAGGCGAGTAATGTGTCTACCATGAGATTTAATTCATAGACCGCCAATCCTAAAATGGCCGGACCCATTAATTTGGCAATTTTAATGACCTCCGGCTGTTTGAAGTGGAGTCGTTTTTTCCAGCCATACCCTTTTTTAATTAGAGTAGGCAATTGGATGAAGGTCTGTAGAGCCCCTCCCACAATGACACCGATGGCAAGCCCCATAATGGGCTCGTCCATTTGCGGTACTAGAATCAGGATTGCGGCGATCATGGAAATATTTTGCAAGATGGGGGTAGCCGCGGGTAACGCGAAGACTTTAAGAGAATTTAAAATTCCCATTGAAAAAGCCGCAAGACCGATGAAGAACAAATAGGGGGCCATCCATCGGGTTAAATCGACAGTGAGTTTGAATTTCTCTTGATCCTCCAAAAAACCTGGCGCGAAAAGAGTGACCACAGCGGGGGAAAATATAAAAAGACCCAGAGATGTGACGGACAATAGGATCAATAAAATATTGAAAATATTTGCAGTGAGTTCCTGAGCGGCCTGCTGCCCCTTTTTTTCTAAGGTTTCTGAGAAAACAGGAATAAATGCAGACGCAACGGCACCTTCTCCTAAAACCCGCCTTTGCATATTGGGGATTCTAAAGGCGACAAAAAAAGCATCTGCTGCGGTAGAAGAACCAAAGGCCATGGCAATAAACATATCCCTTACAAATCCGAAAATTCGGGAGAGAAGTGTCATTCCGCTTACAGTACCTGCAGCTTTGCTTACGTTTTTTTTCATCTGGAGGGAAGGAGGGGATATAAAAATTTCCGAGGCTTCACTGAAAGTAGTATAACAAAGCTAAGATCATTGAATACAAAAAAATGCTGCTGGTGTCAGCATGATATACTAGGTCGAAATATAAACGGAGTTGCGAGTGCCCAAATTAAAATTACGTGCTAAAGATCAAGTTACTATTGATAAGATCACGGAAGCCTATGAGAAAACGGAAATTGTACAAAGACAGCGGCAATTAACCGCAGGTCGCTGGGATTTCGTTGTGTTTGGTGATGCTGAAAAAAATCAAACCGTTTTCAGGGAAGGGTTTGCCGAGCAAGCTGTCATAAAACGTGCGCCTATTTATATTGCCTCTCTGGCACAATCGGGTTTGACCAATGTTAATGGTATTCCGATAGAAGAGTTTGTTGAAGAAGATGTGCCGGAAAAGTATCAGGGATTGGAAATTGTCCAGGTCGATCCTTTGCGACCTCTTACCGTCATCAAAAAAGATACGTACTCTGGTAAGAAAGGCGCAGATAAAATTTGCAAGGAATATGAAGCGACGAATATAGCCATTATCCGCTCTCCGCATGAATCAGATTGGATGATTTCTGTGATGAAATATTTGAATGAGTGTGACCAGAACTTTCCAGATCCTATCCAGCAAATATTTTCAGGAAGAACAGGTTCGTCTCCTTACAAATTAAACTGAAAATCAGCTTAGCCTTCTTTTTCGTACACAACATAACCTGAATCGTTCATGCCTAAAGCCGTGTAAGTATTTTTCCCTGACAAATTGTTTTGCATGACATACAGGCGCAAGGCTTTAACATCAGGATGCTTTTTCGCCAGTTGCTCTACATGACGAAACAGGACACGAAAAACTCCTTTTCCTCTATGTTCTGGCGACACGAAAACGCTTTGAATCCACCACATAATCCCATTTCTCCAATCACTCCATTCATAAGTGATCATGGTTTGGCCTACAACCTCCCCATTTAATTCCGCTATAAAATAATGACATTCATCTCTAGTCAAGGCATTTGTTATACCCAATGCTAGTGTTTCGGGGTTAAGTTGCATGTCTTCGGTTTCTTTGGCAAGAGCCTGATTGAATTCAGCCAACACAGGGATATCAGATTTAACAGCCTCGCGTATTTTTATTTCGATTGGCATATAGGTTATAAATCCTGAATAAACCGTTTTGCATAAGAGCGTATATCTTTCCCATTTAAAACATGGAATCGTCTCACTTTTTCCAGAGTTTGGTTGGAAAACCGTTTAAGCGGGATGTGAATGATCTTTTTCCCATAGCGGCGGGCCAGACGGCGCCATGCCATTTGTGGTGAGCAAGGTGAAACCACGGTGACATGTTTTTCGCGTGAATGAAAAAAAGCAGCTTCTAAAAGTTTTTCTTCCAGAGTTTCCGAAAATCGCAGACGTGGGTCCTGCCAGATATCGAGAATAGGGCGGGGTGGGAAAAGCATCATGCACCCTCCATAAGTGGCTTGACCGATTCCTGGGCCGATAAGGTTTTCCATGTACTCCGTTGCATAAAAACATAGAGTGGATTCATCCTTATGCTCGGCATACCAGGTTTGTCGCCAGTTATATCGGTTGGGATCGGGTTCGGGATCGAACAGGAAAACGATGATTTCAACTTCCCCACGTGATGGTGGAATTTCTTTCACATATATATCGCCCGTATGCCAATTCCGAAGCGTATCGCGAATATCAATTCCATCTTTGACCGAAGAGGTGAATTTTTCTGTTCTTGCCAGGTCATTACTTAATAGAAGTCGAGTTTGCTCGCGAACATGGGTATTGAGATTCTCAATTTTCTCATCTTCCGGAGGCCAAGAACATTGTCCATGCGGGTCCCATTTATGTTTCCAGTTTTGTTTTTGTTCAATATCTGGATCAGGTTTTAAATCTAATGTCCGCCACTCAAACTGGGTTTCCAAAAGACGATTCTTCATACTGGTGGGTGTAGAATCTTCTGTATCGAAAACCCCCTTGTCTATTCCCAAGGATATAGTCTCGGAGTCAGTATTAGATTCCTCAAATGGATAATCTCTGGCAGCTTCAAGAACCGAAATGGCAAAAGGATCACCCCCAAATTGCTTTGCCGAGTTGACCAAAGTATAGAGGTCAGGCAACAACCTCGATTCCATAAGCGTCAGGTTACGTAAGTATTGCAAAAGTATCTGGAATGTTTGCGAAGTTAGATTGTGATAGCGGATTTTGTGTTTTTTCAGGAACAGATCGCGAGCGCGCAATAGAATTTCTTTAACCCCATCTATGGGAGCGTTACTGTCGCCCCGCATTTCTTGCCGTTTTTTCTCGTAGAGATATGTGATGAAAGGAAACTCGGTTAGCGCAAAAAACAAGGTCTTCTTATCAACACGATTCAGAGTGGGGGAGGCTATATCATCTGCTGGCTTTTGGTACTGCTTGCGTTCATCGAAGGCTTCCTTTATCCAAGGCCAATCAAGAACTGAACAAATAACCAATATATTGGGAAAATCCATTTCAAGGCAGTGGAGCTGATAGGCCATCCAGTAAGCACGCCAATAATGTTGCGACTTTTCTTCAGGTCGCTTTAGAGTTAATAGCAACGTGCTTGCGAATTTTTCATAAGATACTTTTTGCAAAGAAAAAGTGTCGGGGAAATGAGTATGCCGGGTTTCATAATTGGAAGTGCTCCAGTCGATAAAGCGGCGGGCAATACCTTCCTGCTTTGCGACTCGCAATCCAGCGATGAGGGGCTGACTGGGATCTATTGGGACGTAGTTAAGTGATCCTTCTGGCTCCCGCTGTGTGGCCAAAGTGATTTGCGGGAGTAAATCGATGCCTTCTTCTACAGAATTTTGAAATTCAGGAGGCAAAGCAACGGCTAGACAATCGCATTTTGTTGACAAAATACGGTTTCTTATTTCTCTGGCAAAACTTCCACTGCCGTGTACCACAGGGAGAAATTGAATACGATCACTGAGTCTAAAAACTTTATCCATATCGGTAGTTTATTTGTCGCTATCCGGATGCAGGGGATTGTCATCGTTAAAAAAGAAATCGCCAAGCCCCATGGGCATTCTTTCATCTTGCAGGGACCTGCTATTTCTAGCGGCAAGGTTATCCAGGTCGAGAGCGTCATCTCCTAAAACCTTGCTGACTGCTTCCTGCCAGACCTCATCTTTGGAAAGGGGATGGTCTGTTTCCTGACTCAAACGTTTGAGGGCGTACTGAAGGATATGAATTCCATCTCTGGGAGAAAACTCTAAATCCAATTGATGCGATTTTTGCAAAAAATCAACGGTCATTTTTAAAAGCTCTTCCTCGGAAAAAGGCAAGTGATACCGCAGAATCTCCAATTCATCTGCATAGCTAGGCATACTCATGTTTAAAGTGGGTTGCAGTCGCGAAAGAATGTAGTCGGGGATCTCAAAAGTAGATTCGTCATTATTCATAGTGACGCAGGCACGAAAATCTTTATGGGCATGAATTTGAATGCCCGCAATAATGGATTCTACATATCGTCGATGATCCAGCAAGGGAGCGAGAGAAGCCCAGCTTTTTTCATTCATGCGATTGCCCTCATCCAAGATACATATGCCACCTTTGATCATGGCACAAACTAAAGGCGATGCGTGGTAGGAAATGGACCCCTTTTCAGAAAGTACGGGAGTCACTAGCAAGTCTTCCGGTCGTGTGTCGCTGGTACATTGAAATATGTATAAAGGCTGTTTGCGTTGCAGAGCCGCAACCATTGCCAAAGTAGTTTTGCCTGTTCCTGGCATTCCCGTGACCCTTGGTGAAAGTGGGTGATCCTTATCAGACACCACCAGCCAACAGGCATGAATTTGCTTCAATACTTCATCTTGGCCTATCCAAGTAAGTTCAGTCTTGTCCGGCTTGCTGAGGTGTAGGGTGGTGCCATCAATGACTATAGTTTGTTTTATGGAATTCTCGTTGTTCAAAATATATTCCTTAAAGATATTTATTCATAATTTGAAGAGGATACTTTTTGCCAGTGGCGACTGTCAAGTTATGCGGTTTTATTGTGACACTGAAACATTATATGCGCTCTCTTTTTTGAACTCACCAAGGATGTTATAATAACTCTTTTAACCTTCAGGAGAAATGTTTAGTGGATGATCTGTTTTTTTGGTTGGGGATTGTGTTTGCTGGAATAATGATGATCCTATTGGTGAAGTATGCCAAGTTCATCCATGTCCAACCCAAGGTTGAGGCCGAGCGTAGGAAAATGAAAGAAGAAGGAACAGCCCCGCAAGAGGAAAGTTCTGAAAATAACCAATAATAATTAATTAGTTCACTTCGGAATGATACGAAAGACCACTAAAGAAAGCATAGCACCTTATCTGAGAGATGCTTCAAATTATTCCGGTGGTAAGGCAGAGGAAGTCCTCATTCCTGAAAATGTGGATGAACTCGTTAGTGCTCTGAAAAATGATTTAAGGCCTGTCACCATTTCAGGAGCGGGAACAGGACTCACCGCTTCCAGAATTCCATCCGAAGGTATTATCATTTCAT
>JAJDAW010000147.1 GCA_029261635.1 Nitrospinaceae bacterium | reverse complement strand
ATCTCTTGGAGCTATTTCTTCTAGCATATCCACTATTTCATCTGGGTTAAAATTCTCACGAATCATCGTATTTATTTTCTGATTTAAATAATTGGTGCCTATACGCTTCGGAAATTCCTTTTTTATTTCTAGCGAACGAATTCGTTTATCCATCGTTCTTGTGGTGTAAAGAATTTCCTCTAATATATTATCATTGCTTCTTGATGGCTTATTAGCGTTTTCTGGAGGATCAGAATCTTCCAGTTTTTTAAATTTTTTTTCGAAAGATGGCCAATAAGTATCAAATATTTGCCCAAGTATTTTGTCTTCAAGCGCATTCTCACCTAGTTCTTTATTTATGGTTATTAATAAAGCTCTCATTCCTTCTTCATCTGGAACAGTGTGGTTAAATTGGGATAATGGTCCTTCTAAATCTGAAGGTTTTAGATTAATTAAAAATGTACATACTCGATTTGTAGAAAGTCCTTTTGCCAAAGCTCCTGATTCGAAAAGAATCCAAGGTTTTTCTTTGTTTCCTTTCGTTAAACATACGATACCAACTTTTGTGTCTTTTAGTTGATCTGTAATTTCAGAAAACCATAGTGATCCCTTATCTATGTCTTTTGATGATATCCATGGCTCTGAAGCTTGCAAAGTGCATTTAATCCAATCTTTTAATATTTCTGCACATTCTTTGCTGTATTTTCCTGACCAACTAATGAATATTTTCATTTTCATCTCTTTTTAATTTGGTTATCAAAATAATGAAAGGAATCAGCGAACTAATGATTGTTCTATACTGACTAAATGTAGAGAAAAACTTGACAAGAGATTGACAGTTTAGTGGCAGTCAGAAAGGATTTAACGCCTAAACTTAATTATTAATTTCTAGGCTGATCATTCTTGTTGATGATACAAGTCCGAATAAATTGCTTTCCAAGTTGCGTTATTATTAGACGTAATCGTTCAATTTTTAGCGTCTTTTCAGGAATTAATATTAGTTCCTCTTCTAGGTTTTCTATGATTTTCTTGACTTGTGTGTGTTTTTCTATTTTTTCATATACAGTTACATCTGTTATAGACGACATTTGATCGACAACAATCAAACCAAGTCGCTGCAAATTGTCAATGTAAGTCGGTGTTAAAGGTACATGTTCACATTTAGATTCAATGCCAAGTAGTGAAAGATTTTTATGAATAGTGCTAAAACTATTGTCTTTTATAGTTATTATTTTTAGGTCTACTAAAGGATAGTGCTCTAAATTTTTCAGGTATTTCATGATTCTACCTTCATCAGGACACATGTTTTTTATCATATCGGCAAAACTTGGGTGGGCGCGATAAGCAGTGGCTTTGTCCATTGATGTTGCAAGCAAGTTTTCGTATAGGTCGCAAAGTTGCTCTACTTCTCCTATGTAACGTAGTGCTTCAATAGTTGGGATTGCTACATGTGGGTTTGGAGTCTGAATATCTTTGGGCGGAACATCTTTGAGTTTTTTCGTTGCACTCTCTTCAACAAAAGTTCTAATCTTTTCCATACCCCAAATAAAACCCTCAATAGGAATTAGCGCAGCATTTATGGCCTTGCCCATAACTTCCAGCCCTTTTCCTACCTCTTTTGCGGCGGGTTGGACTGCATCTTGATAGATCGGGACCTTATCAACTAATCCACTTACGACCTTAATAACATTATCGACTTTTTCACCCTTGTCATTTTCTTCAGACATGATTTTCTCCAAAGACAATCATTTATTATAATAATAATTTTTATCGTAAATTGTGGTGAAGTAGGAAAGTCTATCCTGAACTATATTTTAAATTATGATTGCTATTATTGAGGATTACCTATTCGGATTATGAATCGGCATGTCTTAAAATTCAAGGTAGAATTGGATTTAGAGTCAAAGATAAAAAATTTTAGGCGAATTTTCCTGTGTTAATTTTGTATTTTTGTTTTAGACATTTGTGAAAACGAGGTTTGATTTTTTTGCAATGGGGGCAGCTAGTTTTTTCTCCCACACCCTCTTTCTTTAGGATGGTGCCTTCCTTGGCGTTTGGTTTTTCCCAATTCTTTACCTTCCAATTCAGCGATTTTTGCGTTTAATCGCTTGTTCTCTGCCTCTAGAAACGCGATATACCGATCTTTTTGAAACAGGGCTGGTTCCGCTTATTTTATTAGGAATACCCGATTTGGGTCGGAAGGAGACAGCCAGTCTAAAAACTGGAACACCTGTTTTTTAAACAATAAACATTATTGCATAATCCAAATCTTCCATCATATCGAAAGTGTTCTAAACGAAATTTTTCGAACCGTTGGAATCCCACGAATCATCAAGCTTTTAGCCGATTTGACAAAAGGTAAAGTTAAAAGGGGTTATAAAAGTAGGAACTTCGACCCACTAAATTTCTATTGGTTTTCAAAGACTTAGGAGGGATTAATAAATTGGCGTCCCCAGCGGGATTCGAACCCGCGTCGCCGGCGTGAAAGGCCGGTGTCCTGGGCCAGGCTAGACGATGGGGACGTTCAATTTATTGAAAAAAAGTAAGAAGTGAGCCGCGAAGGGATCGAACCTTCGACCACTTGATTAAAAGTCAAGTGCTCTACCAACTGAGCTAGCGGCCCCCTCTTAAATAGCAAAAGCAAAGGGTGGAAAGTATCAAACCTATAGTACCATGTCAACGCATTTATTTGCCTTGATTTTCGGCCTAAGGGCCAATAATATCTAACTTTACACTATTTCGGCTAAATAGCTGCATCTTTGACATAAAGAGGACCCTTTGGAAAAATCTGAAAAAATCTGGATGGATGGGAAACTGGTTCCCTGGCATGAGGCCAACGTCCATGTACTCACTCATACCCTGCATTATGGCTTAGGCGTTTTTGAAGGAATTCGTTGCTACAATTCCAAAGAAAATGGTTCCGCAATATTTCGACTTCAAGAACATGTCGACCGTCTGTTTCAATCTGCCGTCATCCTCGGAATCAAAGTTCCTTTTTCTAATAAAGAAATCCATGATGCCATTCTTCAGGTTGTTCGCGAAAACAAACTGCAGGAATGCTATATCCGCCCCATTGTTTTTCTTGGGGATAATAAAATGGGACTCAACCCTATAGGCGTTGATGTTCGTTGTGCCATTGCGGCATGGCCATGGGGAACTTATCTTGGTGAAGACGGACTCGACAAAGGAATCCGCGTACATGTTTCTTCTTTCACCCGGCATCATGTAAATATCACCATGACCAAAGCCAAAGCCTGTGGATACTATATCAATTCCATTTTGGCCAAGGCTGAGGCCCACAGCAATGGATATGATGAAGGCATATTGCTCGACCCCAGTGGCTTTGTAGCCGAAGGTTCTGGAGAGAATATTTTTATTTACTCCAAAGGCAAACTGCACACGCCATCGCTTTCATGTTCAAACCTTGATGGAATTACGCGAGATGCAGTCATTCAAATTTGCCATGAACTCGGTATCGGAGTAGAAGAAAGAAACATCACTCGGGACGAGTTGTATATCGCGGAAGAATTTTTTCTTACTGGAACTGCGGCAGAGATAACCCCTGTCCGCGAAATTGATAATCGCGTTATTGGCTCCGGCAAAAAAGGACCCATTACAGATAAAATTCAACAAACCTTTTTCGAAATAGCCCGCGGTTCAAATGCAGATTTCCGCAAATGGCTCACCCCGGTTTAAAGCAGGTTTTCTGCAAGTTTAATTATTGACCCTAAAAATTTCTGGAGAGTATGATTCATGCCCATTTATGAGTACGAATGTGATAAATGCGGAGTTACCTTTGAGGCCATGCAGACCATGTCGGCAAAGCCTCTGAAAACCTGCAATGGCTTGGGCTGTGACGATAAAGATAATGGCAAAGTGCGCCGGATCGTTTCCGCATCCGGGTTCATCCTCAAAGGCTCCGGATGGTACACTTCCGAGTATCCTTCAGAAGCCCGCAAAAAAGGCTGGGAACAAGAAGGCAAACAATCCAAAGGCGGTGGCGATGCCGCTCCTGCTCCGGCGGCTGACGCAAAAGCCCCAGCAGCAGAAAAAAAAGCAAAAGCCGAACCCGCACCTGCCCCGGCAAAAAAGCCAACAGCCAAAAGTCCGTATTCCGGTGGGAAATCCAAAAAGGCCAAGGGCTCCAAATAGCCCTGGCCTATGAAAGAACCTGACCGCATTCACCAAAATATTTTCTTTTCCGTTATTGACGGATTAGTTTTGGTATCGCCCTCGCTCTCTATTTTACATAGCAACCTGGCTATTGAGGACATGTTCCACAAATCCAGGGACACCATTGCCAACCGACCGTTGGAAGAACTTTTCCCAAGACAGCCACAGATTCTCGACAAGGTTCGCAAGGTTCTTGTAACAGGCGCCTGCTACCATGATGTGGAGGCAAATGGAGCGCGAAAAACGGCCTCAATACAATTCCCCGTGAATCTGACTTTATCCCCTTATCTTGAATCTGACGACTCCATTCAGGGTGTCATAATACTGATAAAAAATATGAGCTTGATCCGGGAGTTGGAAGAACAACAGCGACCCGCAGATCACCTGAATAATCTGGGTGCTTTGGCAATGGGGCTTGCGCATGAAATCAGAAATCCACTGGGGGGCATCCGCGGCTCCGCACAATTGCTACGTCAGGATATCCGCAAAACAGCGCACCGCGAGTATCTCGAAGTTGTCATTAACGAAGTCGACCGTATCAACCTACTGGTCAAACGCATGATGGATTTGGCCCGACCTGTTGAGCTTAAACTGAAAGAGACGAATATTCACAAAGTGCTCGAAGATATTCTAGTACTGGAAAAAGAAAGCTTCGCCCGCAAAAATGGTCGGTTCCAGCAAATCTACGACCCCAGTCTGCCTCTCATTGAAGCCGATGAAGATCAACTCAAACAGGTTTTTCTGAACCTGATAAAAAACGCTACCGAAGCCTCGCGAAAAGGGGGAACCCTGCAAATTGTCACGCGGGTCAGTTCAGGCTTTGCTGTGAAAACTCCAATCGCAAGTGTTCCCCGGAATAATATAGCCGTGGAAATCATAGATTCGGGGGAAGGCATGGACGAAGAAACACAGAAAAAACTGTTCACTCCCTTTCACACCACTAAAAGCAAAGGTAGCGGACTGGGTTTGCCCATCTCTTTAAAAATTGTTGAAGACCATCACGGAAAAATTAAAATCACTTCCGAAAAAGGATTGGGAACTACCGTACAAGTTTTTCTTCCGATCCGGCAGAGATGATAAAATAATAAAATGAAACGACATAAAATTCTCATTGTTGATGATGAAGAAAATATTCTCTGGGTCCTGAAAAAAGGCCTGGAGAAAAATAATTTCATCGTCGACACCGCAACAAGCGGCGAAAAAGCCTTGGAGCAACTCCATAAAAATAAATATCTCATGATGTTTTCAGATATTTTTATGGAAGGTATCAGCGGCCTCGAGTTGATGGAGCAGTCCCGACAAATCTGCCCGGAGCTTAAAATCGTAATGATGACCGCTCAGGACAGCATGAACAACACCATCGAAGCAATGCGCCTGGGAGCCTACGACTACCTTTCCAAGCCCTTTGACTTCGACGATGTCTACAAGCTGATAGAAAAAGCCGAGGCCGCACATGCCCATACTCAGCCTGAAGAAGTGAAAGCTTCAGACAGCCTGCCGACTTCAGATGAAAACGATGCCATCATCGGCAAAAGCAAAAGCATGCAGGAAATTTTTAAGACCATCGGCAAATCGGCGGGTTCGGACCTATCCATCCTTGTCACAGGCGAAAGTGGAACGGGCAAAGAAATGATCGCCAGCACTCTGCATCACTATTCACAAAGAAAAGACAAACCCTTCATCTGTATCAACTGCGCCGCTATCGCCAGAGAACTTCTAGAATCAGAATTATTTGGTCACGAACGCGGTGCGTTCACCGGTGCAGTCGAAACAAAAATCGGAAAATTTCAGCAGGCCGATGGCGGCACTCTGTTTCTTGATGAAATTGGCGATATGGAACTTCCACTGCAAGCAAAGATACTGCGTATCCTGCAAGACAATCAATACTACCGAGTCGGGGGCAAAGAACCGCTACGTGCAAATGTGCGTATCATCGCTGCTACCAATCAGAACCTCCTCGACATGATGAACCTGAAAAAGTTTCGAGAAGATTTATACCATCGCATCAACGTCATTCATATCGATATGCCACCATTGCGAGAAAGACTCGAAGACGTTCCTCTACTAGCCAATCATTTTATACGCCGCTACGCAAAGACGTTGGCCCGTGGCACGGTATACCTGTCTGACGATGTTGAGCGCATCTTGAGTGGCTATCACTGGCAAGGAAACATCCGCGAACTGGAGAACGTTATCAAACGTGCGGTGATGCTGGCCCTTTCCGGACCTATACTGCCAGAACATTTACCGCCCCACTTTCAGGAAGAAGGCGACTCGCCGAGTCAATGGGATGATCGGCTGAATCAACTCATCCGCGACTTCTTGCAAAACAATAACGAAGAGGGAATGTTGTATGACACACTCATACAAAAGGTAGAGAAACATCTTTTTGAAATTATCCTAGGGACTCATTCCGGCAAACAAATTGCCGCCGCCAAATCTCTAGGCATCAATCGCAATACACTGAAACGAAAAATCGATACCATGAAAATCGAAATCAAAAAAGGTCGCATTCAGTAAACCAGAAAGATATGCCCGTGCAAACTCAATGTATCCTTTCCGTAAAAAGTCCGCTCGGCCCACCGATTGAAATCCTCAAGCATGTTTTCCCCGCGCAATCTAACAAACCGCGAGTCTCATTTGTAACAGGACTCCACGGCGATGAGCTGGAAGGCCTCTATATTTGCCATAGGCTGATGCGGTATCTGAAGGAATTGAAAACCACCTATCCAAACGCTATTCAAGGAGAAATAAATATTTACCCGGCGGTTAACCCGCAGGCATTAGAAAATTCCACACGGCTCTGGCCTTTTTTTTCCCTGGATATCAATCGCACTTTCGGCCCAGGCCAAAGCCCCTCTCTCGCTGTCGAAACATCACAAACTCTGCTCGATGACTTACAATCGTCCTCCGACATCGTCATCGATTTCCATTCCAGCAACCTCCACCTGATGGAGTTGCCGCAAATACGAATCATCAAAGATTTTGAAAAGAAACTACTGCCACTGGCAAAAAAATCCAATGTGGATTTGATATGGGTTCATCCCAACGCAGACATATTCGAATCGACTCTGGGGTTTAATCTGAACCGCTCAAAAATTCCTACTCTGGTCATAGAAATCGGAATTTGTCATCGCATTCACCAAAGCATGGGCGATCAGATTTTCAATGGAATGTTGAGCCTCCTGCATCACACAGGAACCCTCAACATCACCCCACCCTCTGAAAAAATTATAGAACCCAGGCAGGTGCAACCCGATCAAGTCGCAATGGTACAGGCATCGCATTCAGGGTTATTCATCAAACAAGTAGAGATAGGACAAACCCTTGAAAAAGGCGACAAACTTGGAAAACTCATCGATCCGGTTACAGGTAACGTACTGGAAGAAATTGTGACTCCCTGCCCCGGCTTACTGTTCACCCTTCGCGAACACCCTTTGACACATAAAGGTTCACCGCTGGTCCGTATTGCCAAGAGTGTAGGTGAACAATGAAAGAAAAAATACTCACATTGCCAAATCCGTTCGGGGGTGATCTTGAACTTTATAAAAACACTTGGGGAAAATCCGGCGAACCCTTATCCATCGTTAGTGGATTACAAGGAGATCATTTAAATGGAATGTTTCTCAATTCTCATCTCACACAATTTCTAGACAGCATTGTAGAGGGCCTTCATCCTCACTACACTTTAACCGGGCAGGTACAAACGTTTCCCGTGGTCAATGCTAACTCCGTGCGATCCGGTTCTCGTCTTTGGCCGTTGGATGGAATGAATATGGACCTCGCTTTTCCTGGCAACCCTGACGGCGAAACCGCCGAATCCATCGCTTCAACTATTTGGCAACATACAAGGGATTCGTTCTGGGGAATTATTTTGCAATCTGCACCACCGCATTATGAAGATGCTCCCCATATCCAAGTCTATAAGCCAGATGGAAGAGTAAAAAAAATGTGTACGGATTTGCGAATAGAAACCGTACGCCGACAAAAAGAATCATCGACTCAAAAAGTAAACCTGTTCCACCAATGGCAGGATATATCTTCGGTGATACTATCAGCCGGGTCGCCAAGGACTATCAATCCACAACAATGCGAAACCCTGTTTCAGGGCATCCTGAACTTTATGAAAGCCGAAGGAATATTAAAAGACCACCGCAACAAAAAGCCAGATTCTAAAACCAAAGCTCGAATTTACAAATCCGACGAAGAAATATCTGTGCGAACCACAACCGCAGGAATGTTTCTTAAAGAAGTAAAAGTCGGCAGTCATTTAAAGCAGGGACAAAAAATCGGCGAAGTCCGCGACATCTATAGCGGCAAAAGGCTGGAAGAGGTCACGGCACCGGAAGACGGTTTGCTCGTAACCCTGCGACAATACCCCATCGTCTACGAAAAAGAACCCATGGCTATCATCCTAACTGCAAAAAAATCGTGGCGGGAATACCTACCTTTTTGAAGGAGAGGCCATTACCCCCATCCAGAAGCTTTAACGTGATGGTCCGGTTTACGGGATTCGACCTATTGAGTCCAGCGTCAGGCTGGCCGGCTAGACGTGCATCATGAAGAGGATCATGCCACCCAGGCAAAGGCCTGTGCCTGTTAAGGTCATGAGGGTACCACGAAGTGTTTTGGGTTTGACCATATCCGATTTTCGTTTGCCATAGCGGTTGCGTGGATCTTTAAGAAACTCCTGATCTTTTCTCTCCAGACTACTGCAGGTATTGAGTATAAAGGCTCCCAATAAAAACAAAACAATTGCCCAAACCTGTTCGATCACAAGAATATCCATCCGTCTCTCCAAGCCTCTTAAGTCTATTATATGGAAGTGCCAGTATAGCAATTAACTCTTAAGAAACAAATAGTTCTAACACGCAAAAGGTTGATGCTCAACAGGGGATGCGCTAAACTTTAAGGCGAAAGACATTGTCAAACCGACTTTTCCCTCATGAGCGTTTCTAAAACGATTAAAGATCTAATATTCATTCAGAATGACTCCGGTTACCGTTACTCTATCGAACCTTTTTTGTTGGCCGATTTTGCTAAATTGCTCCCCGGCCAGAAGGTTCTCGACATCGGGACTGGTTGCGGCATTATCCCCCTGCTTATGGTTTTTCGCCAACCGACACTCAAAGCAACAGGCATAGAAATTCAGGATACTGAAAATGCAGAGAAAAATGTTTCTGCAAATAAGATGGAAATAAAAATCGTCCACGACGATTTTCTAGAGTGGGCACAGCGAGAAGAACTTGAGTCGTTCGACTTGATCGTGTCTAACCCGCCTTATCGAAAAATTAATTCAGGCCGAACGAATCCAGACCCAGAAAAAGCTATCGCTCGACATGAGTTAAAACTCAACTTGCCATCCATGCTCGATAAAGCGCAACCCATTTTAAAAAAGGGCGGACATATCACTCTGGCTTATCCCCCTCTCCGATTACAAGAAACATTAGGGGAGCTTGAATCCCGCGAACTATTCCCGAGTCGGATTCGCTTCATTCACGGAAACCAGAATGCGGAAGCTAAAATATTCCTCGTAGACGCTATCAAAGAAAAGAAAAGCGATTTAATAGTCGATTCGCCTCTCTACGTTTATAATAAAAACGGAAGCTATTCTAAGGAGATGCAGGAGATTTATGATTCCTTTAATTGTATTGACGGGACCGACCACATCGGGGAAAAGTGAGACCGCCCTGGAACTGGCACGCAAACTGAACACAGAAATCATCAGTGCTGATTCTATGCAGGTCTACAAATATTTCGACATCGGTACCGCCAAAGCATCCGTTAACGCACGGCAAAGCATCCCGCATCATCTGATCGACATCCTGGAACCCGATGAAGAGTTTAATGCCTTCGACTTTAAAACTCAGGCCTTGGCAAACATACACGACTTGATGAATCGCAATAAAATTCCCATCGTTGTTGGCGGCACCGCACTCTACCTGAAAGTACTGATTCAAGACTACGACTGCGCTGTCGAAATTTCTGAAGAAACTCGAAAAGGAATACAGCAGGAAATTCTGCAGCAAGGAGTTGAGCAAGTTTATAAAAATTTACAAGCAATAGACCCTGATTTTTCAGAAAAAATATCAGAAACCGATTCTTTAAGAATCGAAAGAGCTTTAGGGGTTTACAGAGAAACCGGGAAAACGTTCTCAGAATTCCATAAAGAAGACTCCGGTACAGACACGGGTTTCCCTATCCACACCTTCATCCTCGAGTGGGACAGGGCAGAACTTTATGAAAAAATTAATCAGCGTGTAGATGACATGATCGAAGCTGGACTGGAAAGTGAAGTCAAAAACATCCTGGATCGCGGATATTCGCCAGACTTTAAACCTCTAAAAAGCATCGGCTATTCTCAAATGACTCGATATCACCAGGGTGACCTGACATTGGAAAGAGCTATTTATGAAATAAAGCGGGAAACCCGTCACTATGCTAAACGCCAACTCACTTGGTTTCGAAAAATGCCAGAAGCCCAAACCATCGCCGTAGACACAATGGATACTCCCGTATCTCTAAGCGACAAAATACTCTCTTGCTTGCCGAATGTAGCAGCCTGTCTTTTAGCTATTTTTCTTTTTTTGGGTTTCGGCACTACATCCGAGGCTAAAAACATAACGGAAGATTTTGAACAAGCCAAAAAGCTTTTTCTCAAAAAGGAATGGGCCAAAGCTAAAAATCAATTTCTCGCTATTCAAAATACCGCGCCGGATTCCATCGAAAACAAACGGTCACGGTTTTTGCTCGGTCTTATCCATATTCAGAACAAAAAGTATGAAAAAGCCATTGAAGTTTTAACGCCTCTGCTGAAAACATATCCGGAGATTGAAGATTACATCCTTCTAAACCTCGCTAAGGCAGAATTAAAAGAAGGAAAGCATGAGCAGGCAAAAACACATGCACTGCAACTTCTTAAAGATTTCCCTGAAACACGGCTCTACCCGGAAGCACAAATCATTATCGCTGACACCTATATACAAACCAAAGCCCCCACTCAAGCCACTGACGTATTAGTAAAATCAATTACAGACTTAAAAACTTCCTTCCTTCATAAAATTTTTCGTCCATACCTACCCGATCTCATTTTCAAACTAGCCGCGCATGAAGAGAGCCTGGGAAAGAAAACCGATGCCTATTTGAATTATCGACAGCTTCATATTAAATACCCCAACCACGAATTGACCAGCGATGCCGAAGCCTCAATTAAAAAACTCGTTGCATCGCCAGAAGTAAAAGAGGTTCCGCTGACTTTACGCGAGCATACTGAACGAATCGAGCAATTATTCAAAGGCGTTCGCTACAAAGAAATCATTTCTGAAATTGGCGAGATTAAAAAATCTAACGATCCCATGCCGGGAAGGTTTTACTTCTTTCTATCCAATGCCCATCGTGGATTGCGTGATAGAAGAACAGCAAACATTGCATTGCAAGACTTTTCGAAGCTTTATCCACAACACGCAAAAATCCAGAAGGCCAAATTTAACATCGGCCGCAACCTTTGGAACCTTGGGAAACCCCTCGCCGGAGCAAAGTATTTTAAGGAGGTTGCCAGCGAAGATCCTTCTTCAGAGCGAGCTGTTAAAGCATTATTTTTTCTTGGAAAAATTTATGAAGAACAGAAAAACTACCCCAGATCTTTAAAACTATATCAACAAGCTCTAAAAAAATATCCTGATAATTTTTATGGTCAATGGGCAGGCTGGCGACTGGGATGGGTGAATTATATCGATGGAAAATTCGACAAAGCTTTTGACCGATTTCAAGACGTTGCCAAACGGTTCCCCAAAAGTCCTTTCATCGAATACAATTTGTACTGGAGCGCTAAATCAGCAGAAAAACTCGACAACAAAGAAAAAGCCAAAGAACTTCTTATAAGCGTTGCCACTCTTTACCCGTACACCTTTCACGGAATCCGCGCTAAAGAAAAAATAAAGGGAGTATCTATTCCTGAAAATAATCCAGATAAAATGACAGCCGAGCCCCCTATCAAACTTGGTCGAGCCCTTGATGGCCGAGAAAAATTTTATTATACACGGGCAAAGGAATTGTCTGCTATCGGATTAACCGTGGAGGCACGAAAAGAAATACAACGGCTTGAAAAATCCATTCGAAAAAATCTAACCGGAGTATTATGGCTTTCGAATATCTACCATAAAGCCGGCGGCTATTCCGAGTCTCTCAAGTTATTGCAATTGTATAAAGACTTTGCTACCAAATCGGGCGAGCGCACTCTATCCCCTCGTTTCTGGAAATATTTTTTTCCCCTTGCGTACAGGGAGGCCGTGACTTCCAACTCCAAGTATAGAAAAGTTGATCCTTTTTTTGTGAATGGCATTATAAGGCAGGAAAGTCTGTTTGACAGTAAGGCCCTTTCCCCTGCTGGAGCGCGTGGGCTCATGCAAATCATGCCTGCTACTGGAAAAAAACTTTATCCAAAAACCAAGTTAAAAAAACCGTTTGAAGCGGATGTGCTCTTCCAACCTGATTTGAACATCCGGCTTGGCGTCAAGTACGTCAGCCAGCTAAATAAACGCTTTGGTGGAAATGGCACGCATATCTTAATTTCGTACAATGCCGGTCCGCATGTCCTTAAAAAATGGCTGAAAAGATTTGGCCATTTAAATGATCTCGATGTGTTCATTGAATCCATACCCTACCCTGAGACAAGGCGTTATGTGAAGCATGTGCTGAGAAACCGAGGTATCTATAACACTCTTTATTCTCCCTCCTAATCTGTCACCGAGAGAATCATTTATTTATAATATTCCACTGATATAGCTATAATAGATGGCATGAAATCCAAGGTTCATATACAAAAAATTGAAACCTATTCCCTCGACAAAACCGAATCTTTTGTCCGCGATGCGTTATCGGCAATAGACGGCTCTCTGTTTTCTAGCGGACAAAAGGTTTTGCTCAAACCCAATCTTCTTAGAGGATTCAGTCCGAAAAACTGTGTAACTACCCACCCGATAGTCGTTGAATCCGTTTGCCGGGTACTCAAGGATTATTCTGTTGGACAAATCACTATCAGCGACAGCCCAGCTCTGGGGAGTCTCGAGGCGGTTGCGAGTAAAGCAGGCTACGATCCTTTAAAGAAAAAATATGGCGTTAAGATCGTTCCTTTAACCGACCCGATTCCATTTGAAAATGAAGAGGGCGTTCCACATTTAAAAATTGCCGGTTGCCTGCAGGAGTTTGATCGAATCGTCAACCTGCCGAAAGTAAAATCGCATTGCCAAATGACGATGACCCTGGCAATCAAGAATCTATTTGGGCTCGTCATTGGCAAACGCAAACCTATACTGCATTGCCTGGTTAAAAACGATAAAATTAAATTTGGGAAAATGCTAATCGACATAGCCCGTCATGTGAACCCCTGCCTGACTCTGGCAGATGGCATTGAAGCCATGCAGGGTCAAGGACCCATACATGGTAGCCCCTATCCTTTGGGAGTGCTTCTCGCGTCTACAGATATGACAGCACTGGATCGCGTAGCTGCCGAGATTATAAAATTTCCCATAGATAAAGTATACGCACTTGAGGCGGCTCGATTGAAAGGTTATGGAAATTATGATCTGGATAAAATAGAAATTTCGGGTGTGGCAGATCTTTCGAGCTTGGTGGTTTCAGATTTTGAATCTGCTCGGGCAATGGATATTTCTTTCAATCCATACCGGATTATGAAATCATTTCTCAAACAATTTTATGAAGTCGGAATCAAAGAAAAACGGGATGCTATTAACTAGAGGATTTATCGAAATTTACCGAGCAACAACCCAAGTCGAGGCCAGTTTCTTTCTTGCTCAAAAAGTATTTTTCAGGGTGGATGAAATTGATAACCCTATTCCCTTCTCTTCGCGTTCCGACCAAACCTGATGATCGTAGAATTGATAAATGGTGAGAGGACTGAGGCTGGCCCATTTTCAAACTCTTTGCTATGTCGGACACGCTTTTTTCACCCTTGAGCAACAACTGGACAATTTTCAACCGGGTTTCATCACCCAGAGCTTTTAAAATGCGGGCGCATTCTCCAGAATCTGTAGTTGTGTTACTCATAAATTGCAGTATATTAACTCCTTCAATAACCTTCAAGTCTAAACCCAATATAAGAATAATCGAGTTATGAGCGAAGAAACACTGGATCCAGAAAAGTGGGTTGAAAATTATGCCGATATGCTCTATCGCTATACGCTTGTTCGGGTCAAGGATCCCGATGCGGCTGATGAACTAGTTCAAGCTACACTCTTCGCTGCCTTGAAATCGCAACACACCTTTGCAGGCAAATCGACCGAAAAAACATGGTTGTTTGGAATTTTAAAACATAAAACCATGGATCATTTCAGAAGTACGAAAAAAAATATCAATGTCGACATCACCGATACCGATGCAGACCGCATTCAGTTTGACACAACGGGGCATATGACCCCTTCTCCTAACAACTGGAATGTGGATCCGGAAAAAGCCATTGAAAATAAAGAACTCGCTCAAGTGCTCGCAAAATGCATGAATGGGTTATCAGAAAAGTTTCACCGTCTATTCGTTTTAAAAGAAATCGAGGGGTTGAGTTCAGAGGAAATATGTAAGGAGTTTAATGTGAAGCCGACCAATTTGTGGGTCATGTTGCATCGTGCGAGAAATCAACTCAAGCTATGCATGGAGGCCAACTGGCTAACTAAAGAATGACCGCCAAGATATAATTATGAAGTTACTCATGTCCATTTTGAAAATGACCTGCAAGGACGTCTATCCATTGATTTCCGAAGAGATGGATCATTCTCTCTCTTTTAGCAGACGGGTTCGCTTAAAAATGCATCTCGCGGTCTGCAACTTATGCCAAGTTTACAGCAGACAACTGCAAATGTTACGAAATCTGGCGCGAAACCTTGGCAAAGAAAACTCTCAAGCTATAGAAAAGAAAACTCTTAGCCCCGATACAAAAGAAAAAATTCAGAAGTATATTAAGGGAAAAATCTAAATAGAAAGGCACTCGTTTTGACAGATAAAATTCAAAAATCTGACAGTGAATGGCAAGAAAAGCTGACCGAGGAGCAGTTCAAAGTATGCCGTCAAAAAGGGACGGAACAGGCCTTTTCCGGAAAGTATTGGGATTGCCATGACCGCGGGACCTATCACTGCGCTTGTTGCGATGAGCCCCTTTTCTCTTCAATTACAAAATTCGACTCCGGCACCGGTTGGCCAAGCTTTTACCAATCAACCGATCCGAATTCTGTCACCACCGAAGAAGACTCCACTTTTTTTATGCGCAGAGTCGAAGTTATATGTAGCAAATGCGATGCGCACCTCGGCCATGTGTTTGAAGACGGGCCTCAACCTACGGGCCTTCGGTATTGCATTAATTCCGCTTCCTTGGATTTTAAAAAATCTGAAACGCCCTAGTCCTCCCAATCATATCTTTTTATGATTGGACTGACTAGCTTCCTCTATTATTTCTGTTTCGCGACAAAGACTTTTGTCGTTGGGTGAAACGCGTACCAGGCAAACCAAAACCCTACCACCGAAGGCAGCTCGTTATTTTCACTGTCCCTAATAATTGCCGTTTTAGTTTTTTGGTCGAAATGAATTTGTATCGGAATCTTGTTGAATATATCTTTTACTGGCGAACGAATTCTACTCAATTCTGAAAAGGCGTAAGCTTTGGCTTTTCCACCGAGTTCAATCCCAATCACCTTTTCCTTAGGGTGATATTTCGAATCCTTCAGACTGACATCAAACATCAATCGCGAATTCGACTCGTAACCTTGGTAAGGGTCGCGATCGTATGAACGCTGAAATCCAGTTTGGTCGGACAACACCTTGGTGTGAGGGTACCTCTTCTTCCAGGTTCCCCAGTTCGTATGAGTCGATGCAAGCAATCTCAATCGGGTTCCTGTCATCGGCCCTGTCACCGCCTCTGATTTAATTTGCGACCATAAACTTTCTGTCTGGTGATCGTAAAGAAGCATATCACTTTGATAGAGTAACCCTGAAACACCAAACTTCAGGTTTCGGTTTTTCACATGCCCATCGAATACCATACCGGTGCCACACAAAGGGCAAAAACTAATTACGACCGGATTTCCGCCCACTCGATCATTCACAATTTCATGCCAGTTTAAAATTTTTATAGGATACGCACGGGCCTGATTATTGGAAACAAAACCAAGAATACGGTCCTCATTTCGCATCAGAGCATGATCTGCTTCTTCAACTGTTAGAAAATGGGGATTATCTATGGAAGGGATTCCATCCTTACCCGGTCCGCCGTCGGAAATCGCATCAAGCGGGATACTGTGTCTGGAGTAATCAAATCCTGTGAGAGCAAAAAATGCCAAACTCGCCAGCACCACAACAAAAATAGAGCCTACTGCTTTTCTTGTCTTCATAGAACGACTCCTCAATCAATTTGAGATTAGTCGATCAACTCTTTCTTTACTTACAGGGGCTATTTCAAGGAATGGAGAAAATCAAGAAGACGATATTAATCGTTTACTCAAAAAGGCTCTGACTTTGTCGCAGCGGGAGCTGCCTTGCAGTTCATTTTTCGGGTTAATTGCTGGAGAGCTTCGGAAAACACAGCATGCAGTTCACTACGGATTTTTTTGGAGTCATATTCCACCATGGAACCACCACTTTTGAGGAAATCAATTTGCTCCTGAACTTTTAAACAACTGTTATCGTCCTGTTTTTCCCACAACATCAGATCGCAAAACTTGATCCCCGCTTCTACGGAGCTTATCAGTTGAGGGTTGATTTCAAATCCTCTCGTCTTCAAGTGCTGACTGATGGTAAGAACTTTTTCGAACTCGATTCCAGCCTTGGCGTAATCTTTATCCAGAACATATTGCAAGGCTTTCATCATCGCAATTTCTTTGTTTCCTTTGAAATGAGGATGCGGGGCCGAACCTTTAAAATAACGGTTCTCTAATTCTATCAATAATGCCCAGGCATTTTGGCGGGCCTTACGCTGTCCTAGCGGATGTTCAGACGGAAGGTTTTTATTTTCAGGGTTGATCTGTTCCGAGATATAAAACCAGGCTAACGTTTTCAAGGCTAACGGCAAAGACGATGCTTTCTTAAGAATTGCATGTTCAATATGATTCAGACCCACCTGTCTCAGGTCCTTACCACCTTGCATAATAAAATTACTGATGCCGCCCAAACGACTGTTTCCATACCGATACATTCCTAATCCAAAATATCCATCGACTAAGCTTGGATTGAGAAGCAAAGCCCTTTCGAGATGGTTATCTGCCTGAAAACCATTTACAAGAGCCTGAAACAGGTTTCCCTGACCATATTCAAAAATTCCAATATAACCTTCTGCAGCTCCCAAAAAGAGATCCGCCTCGGCTTCCTGCTCTACCGTTTTAGAGTCATCGTCCAGAACTTCATGCGCGAGGTCTTTTACCCGGTTGCTGTAAGATATAAAATCTGTAGCAATCTTGGCATCCTGATACTTACTGGTGAAAGCCAGCGCATGCGTCAATTCGCCCAACATCCCCGTGTAATTAAAATAGTACTTCATCAATTCAACGCGATTTTCTGTCGAAGGAGTTGCGGATTCCAACCGATTGATTTCCCCCTGAAAACGGGCGAACCATTCGTCAAAATGGTAGTACATAGAATCTTCCAAAGCCAGAGGCGCCATTTCATCAGCGGTCAGCTTATCAATATCGGAAGGCAAAGGCCGTCCTGAAACCTCTGCACCTACCAGCAATACGAAAGCGATACAAAAAATTGTGAAGTTGGTTTTCATATTTTAGAGTTAGGAAGTTGTGCCAAAACGAGCCAAGAGTTGGCGGATGTAACCGACTCGTTGAAAATCTTCCATTTTCATGAATAACTTCTCCGCTCTTTTTAGATGATAAATAGCCTTATCGGGTTCTGGAATATTCTCACGGTATAAATTACCCAGCATCATATGCCCATCTGCAAAATCGGGTTTTATTCTTATAACATCACGAAAAGCCGAACAAGCCTCCTCATATAACTTAGCATCAAGGAGAGACAAGCCCAGATAAAACTGCACCTGAACCGAATCGGGTTTCAAAGCCACCGCATTTTTTAAATGAGCTACCGCTTCTTCAAACTGGGAGTTGATGCGGCTTGCAATTCCCAGATAAAAATAGACATTCGAGTCTTTAGGACAAACCTTCTCAGCGCGATTCAACACCTCAATGGCTTCTTTAGTATCCCCTTGTTTGATATAAGAAGCGCCCAAAGCCGTATAAGCATGAATAAATTCCGGATTCAGGTCGATGGATTTTTTAAAAACCCAAACCGCTTTATGTAAAGCATCAATACCATTTTCTTCCATACAACCATAAGCGACACCCATATTGTAGTACGCATCGAGAAAATCCGGCTTGAACCCGCGTGCCATTTGATAGGCATCGACAGCGGCTTGATACCATGTCAGGTTTTGCAATCGCAACCCCTCCTTCAACCACTCCTCAGCGGCTTTGTTTTTCTCCAATACCTCTTCTTTCGGACGATAAAGTTGATGCACCAGAGCTGCTCTATGAAAATCATTCTGCCGAATATATAGCTGTTCCGCCGTTTCCAGATATTTCACCGACCGCTTGGGGTTGCGCAATTTTTTAATATGCAATACACCGAGCAGATAATGCCCATCGGCATATTCCGGCCAGACTCGCACCGCCCTTTTAAATGCCTGTCGAGCGGGCGCATGACAACCAAACTCCAAATAGGCTTGCCCAATCAAACCACTTATACTGGCATAAACCTTAAGTGGAGCCTCCAGGTTTTCTTCATTCATCTCATAAACATCACGATTTCGACCCAACCGATCAAAAATAAAAGTTAGCCAGTAATCTGCAATAGAAAAATCCGGTGCCATCGGAACAATTTTTTTAAAAGCCGCATAGGATTTTTTTTCCTTCCCCTGCATCCAATAAGCAGTTCCGAGATCAATATATATTTGAGGATAATTGGGTTTGAGACGCGCCGCTTTGCGGTAGTTTTCAATTTCTTCTTTACGGTTTCCCAAAGCCATGTAGACATGGCCCATCAAATGGTATGCGGGATAAGCATTGGGGCTCATACGCAAGACATCGCGGAACACTGCAATG
This sequence comes from Nitrospinaceae bacterium, assembly GCA_029261635.1. Lineage (GTDB taxonomy): Bacteria > Nitrospinota > Nitrospinia > Nitrospinales > VA-1 > UBA8687. Next base: position 9,966 of record JAJDAW010000147.1, on the reverse strand, counting down.
GCCTCGTTATAAAATCCTTGCGCGGTGAGCTTGATACCCTCTTCAAATAATTCCGGGTCTTCCCAAGGGTAGGGTAAAAGGTCTTCAATAACCTGAACCAGACGAGGAACGGAGAGCTCCATACTCTTAATGGCTTCAAAATGATCAGCCATATCCGGGTTACTGGTTTTCAGCTTTTCTCCCAGTGTTGAAAGAGCAGCACTCGCTTTACCCTGCTTATTTTTTTCCTTATTCTTTGCCAAACCCAACCTCAAAGGTTTTTTAGAAATATGCTTTATCTAATTATATTGCAAAATATCAAATTATCAGAAACCTTTTCGGCCTGCTCGTGCTGGTGCGTTACAAGAAGAATGGTATGGTGGGTTTTCAGCGATTTGATGAGGGACTCAATAGCCTCTGCAGATTTAGGATCCAGCGAAGAGGTAGGTTCATCCATCAACAAAATTTCTGACCCCACAGCAAGCGTTCGAGCTATGGCTAAACGCTGCTGTTGCCCCACAGAAAGTGTTGTCGCTAAGCTCTTCAACCGGTCTTTTACTTCTTCCCAGAGGTTCACTTTGGTCAACACACGTTCTACAAGAGTCTCGTAATCTTTTTTATCAATCCTGTGCTTTACTCCAAACAAAACATTCTCAAAAATGCTTTTAGGAAAAACACACGGCTTTTGAAAAATCATCCCTACTCTTCTTCTTAACTCATAAACATCCACATTCGGGTGATAAATATTTTCGCCCTTCACTAAAACCTGTCCCGCTATATGAAAGTCTTCTATGCGGTCGTTCATCCGGCATAAGCTTCGTAGTAAAGTTGATTTTCCGCAACCTGAAGGGCCGATGATAGCGGTTACCGAATTTTCCTTTACTTCACAGCTAAAATCATCAATTACTTTTATCGAGCCATAAGTGACCGTTAGGTTTTTGATTTGGATAGCAGGGATCATAGCTCCGCTTCCATTTTCAATCGACTTCTTAATATCCACGCCATCACGGTTAGAAAAAATACCAGAGATAAAAGAACCAACCCTGCACCCCAGGCCTGAGCAAGAGTTTCGGGGTTGGCCGCTTCCTGGGTCAACACCAGCATATGAGTTTGTAAAGTTGGAACCGGGTCAGAAAAAGATTCTGGCAGACGGATACCCGAAAAGGTAGTAGCGGCAAACATGATCGCTGCGGTCTCCCCCGCCGCACGCGCCAGCCCCAGAAAAACTCCCGTGATGATGCCGTAATAACATTGCGGAATAATAATTGTCTTGATTTGCGACCATGGAGACAAACCTAGGGCCATTCCTGTATCTTTATACTGATCGGGCAAAGCTTCTATGGCTTCACGAATACTGACTTGCAGGGTAGGTAGAATCATCACAGCAAGAATCAACGATCCCGTCACCCAGGAAACCCCCGTTTCCAGATACACTCCAAAAAACAAATATCCCACAAGACCAAATAATATCGTTGGCGTGGCGTTTAGCATCTGCGCAACCTGTCGACAAATCTCTTTGCCAGTTTCCGATTTCAAGTATTGTGTCTGATAAATTACGGAACCCAAGGCCACGGGCAGGCTGATCAAAACAGCTCCCGCCATCAAAATCAGCGTCCCCACCAATTGATAAAATATTCCACCTGCGCGACCAAAATCTTCGGATGCTTCAATAAAAAAACCCCAATGTAGCGCTGGCAATCCTTTAGTGAATACGGTTGCAAGAATAATCAGAAGCAAACTGAAAACCGATAAGGTGAGAATAGAAAGGAAAACGACCATGCCTTTTTCGAAAGCCGTAGAGCTCATGAAATACTCCGTCGCTTGAGAAAACGGTTTCCAATGAAGTTAATCAAAAGCACCATTATAAATAGCGTTAAACCTAAAGCCATCAACGCACTCCAATGCGTCGCTTCGCCAATCGATTCTGCCGCCTCGCGACCTAGCTTGGAAGGAATCGTTTGCGCCGAAGAAAAAATATTAAACCAGGGGTCGGGGATACGATCTAGACCACCCACGACCAGCATCACGGCAATGGTTTCTCCCATCGCGCGGCCAATGCCAAGTAAAACCGCACCCATAATTCCTGGCATCGCTTGTGGCAAAACCACGGCGGTTGCCACTTGCCATTTACTCAACCCCAACCCTAAAGCATTATCGCGATACTCCGAAGGAACAGCGCGCATCGCATCTTCAGACAAGGTCAAAACCGTAGGCAATATCATTATCGCAAGCAGGCAGCCTGCCGTTGCCAGAGTATTGCCATCCAGCAATCCAAAAACATCTTTGATCCAAAGGGAAAGAAAGGAAACACCCAAAAGTCCATACACGATTCCGGGAACCCCAGCAAGAAGTTCCAGAACCGCCTTCACACATCGCCTGCTTGTTGAGGTTAAAAACTCTGAAGTAAAAATGGCGACAGCTAATGCAAGTGGTAAAACCAGAAGGCAGGCTAAAGCAGTTACCAGGGAAGAACCGTAAAGCATCGGCAATGCGCCATAAGCTTCTCCCACCCACCAGTCCTGCCCCAACCAGAAACCAAAACCCTGCAGTTTAAAAATCGGATAAGATTCAAAGATCAGAAAAAAAAGCAGACCCCCAGCACAACATAGAAAAATCAAATTCAGACCCGCAAAAATCCACATCATGCCATGCGACTCATTTTCCATAGATCTGGGTTTGTTATGTGAAAGGAATATAGCCGCTCTCTTCAACCACTTGCTGGCCTTCTGGACTTTTTAAAAACTCCAGAAATGCTTTGATTTCACCGGTGGGTTCTCCCGCTGTGATGAAACTCAAATTCCGAACAATAGGATAATTTCCTTTTCGAATTGTTTCTCGAGTTGGGTTGGCAATATTTTTTTTATCGCGAATCCCAATCGCCCTCACTTCATCGTTGATCCAGGCAGAAGAAAGCATGCCGATGGCAGAATCACTTTGCGCTATTTTTGTCTGTTCTTCGTTATTAGATCCGGTTACCAGAATCGTCCCAGGAGTTTTTGCGATAGGGTTGCCAAAAATGAATTTCATAAAAGCATGCCGGGTTCCCCGATGCCTTTCTTTATCGACCACCACAATTTTTCGATCGGGCCCTCCCACCTCTTTCCAATTTTGTATTTTTCCCAGATAAATATGGCGTATTTCCTGGCGAGTAAGGTCATGGATTCCTGCATCGTAAATTTCTGAAGAGATCACACAGGCTACGGCATCTACGCCTACCGTATGGACCTTGAGATGAGAACCTTCAAACCGTTTCCTCTCAGATGGAGAAATTTCGCGAGAAGCCATTCCTATATCGGACCGCCCTTTGGCAACGGAGTGAATGCCAACCCCGGATCCTCCTGCATTGACCAAAATCCGTAAACGATGCGAAGACTTATTTTTTTCGACTCTCTCGACCTTCTCGAATCTTTCCGCCGCCCGAGAAGCAATAGGCAAAACCGTTGTCGAGCCAACAATCTCAATTTTAGGGGAATGATCTGCACTAGCCGGAAATGGAATCACCCCTATTGCCACCCAAAGAAACAACAACACTCGAAACATTTAATCTACTCTCCCAAGAAAAGACTAAAAAACACATTTTAATACACATACATCGAAATATATAGATAACTATATATAAATACCCGCAGAAAATCTCTACATTATTAAGTCCGGCAAGGAGCTCTATCCTTACAAAATTTTTGATTAGAAGCTTTTAAAGCTGAATATTAAATGAGCTGTCAGTTGTAGAAGGGGGATTTTTTGTATTGCAAAAGGCCGCGCGAAATAAGGACGTTTAACACCGCCACAATAGGAACACCGAGGATCATGCCAACGAGACCAAACAGTTCTCCACCAAGAAGAACAGCGAACATCACCGCAACCGGATGCAGACCAATATTTTCGCCGACCACACGTGGAGTAATAACCATGCCTTCCATCGCCTGCACAAACGCAAAAACGCCTGCAACACCGACCACAGACATCCAGTCCTGAGTATGCATGAAAGTTAAGAGTGCCGCCGGAGCAAACCCCAACACCAATCCAAGATAGGGCACCAGGTTGACCAAGCCGGCCATGAGCCCCAATGAAAGACTCATGGGCGTGTCGCATAGAAAAAGACCGATGGCATACATAACACCCATCAACCCCACCACCATCAATTGCCCGCGAACAAAACTGGACAGAACCTGATCGATCTCCACAACCGTTTCTTTAGTTTTTATCTGGAACCGGGGAGGAACCAGAGCCAAAAGTTTTTCGTTTATGGAATCAAAATCTCTTAGCAGATAAAACATCACCACAGGAATGATCACCAAATTGGCAATCATCAAAACAATATTGAACAGATTCGATATCGATCCCCATAGTAGCTTTCCGGAAAACTGTATCGCTTTCATGGGCAACTCACCAAAGCGGGATAAACCTTCGTTGAGAATTTCTTCGACCTTTACCGGGTCAAGGCCTCGCACTAAATCCAGCAAGGGGCGCAACCAATCCTGAACAATTCCAATATAAACAGGAATGTTGTGCACCAGATTTTCCGTCTGCATGCTCAATATGGGGATGAGAAAAATACCCGCGAAAACTAGCAACGCAAAAAATGCCATCATCAAAAATAACACCGATGCGGTTCTCGAAACTCTCTTTGACGAGGACATCTTGTCCACCAACGGATCTAGAAGATAAGCTAGAGCAAAGGCAATTAGAAATGGGGCTATCACACGACGGGAAAAATAAAGCAGGACGAAAGCAACAAAAAACAGAATTAAAGAGATCAGAAGTAGATTTTTATTTTTTTCCTGACTCATAATTTACATATCCGTCATAGACATTGGGGGGGCATCGGGCGCCTTTTCGGTTGGGGTTTGAACGCCCTCTTCCCAGTAACGATGGAAAGAAGGTAACAAGAAATCTGCAAGTTTATGGCTTGTCACATCAAAGGCTTCAAGCTCTGCCGACAATTCATACTCGTTTGTCACGGTCGCAAAATCACTCTTTGCTGCGATCAGAGAAGAGTCAAGCGCTGAAACGGCTTTGACACTGATATTTACCTGCACTATTTTTGTGCCTTTTTCTTCGTTATTTTTTTTCAATTTGGAAACAGCCGTTCCCACGATAACGATATCCGCTCCGGCTTTCAAGCCTATATTCCTGGCATCTTCTACGTTTCCCTTGATAGCACTTAGAACGATGGATTCGGAAATTGCATCGCGAACCTGTTCTCGATCTACCACTTCCACCCCTGACTCTAAAAAGTTTTTTGTAAGCTTCGTTTCCGAAATTGGAATAACATCCCAAAAAGATGAAAGAGGTGCAGAAGTAAAACTGTTCTCCTTCATCAAAACGATAACTTTATGCTCACTCACAGGGCCAGCGATAACTCCCATGCCCGCTAAAGCCTGGTTCACCGCACCGGGGAAAAATCGAACTTCTAAAACCACTTCACCGACTTTGCCTTCCAGATCATCCAATGCTCGCAAGTATCTATAACTTTTCACATAACGGCTGGCTCGCCGAATAATGTTATTAAGATCTCTCTGATTCGCCGCAAACTCTTCTTCACCCATTATATCTTTAAACGCTAGAGACATCGCATCTTTCATAGCTAAAGACACAGCCTTCTTACGAGCAACGATATAGTTCTCATTTTTTGCCGCAACCCGGGCGGTGCCTTCATAAGAATCTTTTAATATAGGTTGCGCCAACGCAAAACGACCGTCGAACTGCGCCATCAAAAGAAAACCTATGAGCCAAAAGTATCTTTTAAAAAACCGCTTCCTCATCGTTTTTTCTTTGTCGGCCGGGTGAGCAGTAGCGGCTCTTTGACCACAAGTTTTGTAAGGGCCTTCACTTCCTTTGGGCTCAAAAACCGGCACGCACCCAAGGGAAGCCCGGTCAGATTCAATCCGCCAAAATGGGTACGTTGCAATTTGATAACGGGGTGCCCCACATGCTCGCAGACTTTTTTAATATGTCTGTTTTTACCTTCAACAAGGGTCATTATAAGAAAGCAATTTTTGCCACTGGTTTTTTGAATTCTGACTTCAATAGGTTTGAATTTCTCGCCATCGATATGAACCCCGCGAGATAACCGTTTCAAGGTTTTTTCGTTTGGCATCCCCGAAACTTTTACTTTATAGGTGCGTTCAACCTTATACTTCGGCAACAATAATTTCTTTGCCAGCGCGCCGTCGTTGGTAAAAAGCAACACCCCTTGGGTATTGAAATCAAGACGCCCTACCGGAAAAACTCGAACCTTGGTAACCTTCACATATTCCATCACCGTGGTTCTACCGCGCTTGTCTTCAGCCATGGTGGTGAGGCAACCCGTAGGTTTATTTAAAACCACATAAACCTCTTCCTGCTTTCTAGGGATGGGTTTTCCAGAAACTTTTATGGAGTCTACACTGGGATTTGCCAGCGAACCCAGTTTCTTCACAACTTTGCCGTTCACCTCCACATCCCCCTGCTCGATCCATCTTTCCGCTTCCCTTCGGGAGGCGAGACCAGCGTCAGCTATAATTTTTTGTAAACGAATTTCCATGATGTAAAAAAAGGGATAAGGATGGTGAAACCAATGGGGTTACTCGGGCGAGGTAATTTCCTCATCTTCCGTCACCACAGGTTCGGAAAGGTCTGCGTTTGCGAATTCTATCTGTGACTGCACAGGCGGATCATCGCCTTCCAGCTCTTCTTTTAAATCGTCCAGCGTCGGCAAGTCACTCAAATCTTTCAAACCAAAATATTCCAGGAATTTTTGTGTCGTACGATACATGATGGGCCGCCCGGGAACTTTTTTCCGCCCTGCGGGTCCGATCACTTTCTTTTCTAACAGAGTTTTAATAACCCCACTCGAATCGACACCACGAATATCGTCTACTTCTTGACGCGTAAGAGGTTGCTTATACGCAATGATCGAAAGTGTATCCAGACTGGGTTGCGATAACCGTGATGATCTGTCCAGTTTCAAGAATTTACGAATCCAGTCATTGAACTCATGCCGGGTACACAACTGATACCCATCGGCCACTTCCAGTATCTGAAGGTTTCGAGATTGATACTCTTCCTTCAACTCTTCAAGAATCAACTGCAAATCATTTTTCTCTACCACGTTGAGAAAAATTTTTTCAAGCTCATCCACATGAACAGGCTGGTCAGCGGCTAATAAAACATTCTCAACAATAGATTTTATTTCATTTCGTTCCATACTTGTCTCAATACCTTTTGCGCCCACGCTAGTGGGATTCAAAATACTTACTCAACGCCAATCCTTGGGAGTGATAATTAGAATTCAGTTCAATTCCATAAACCCGGTCGGGTCTTTCCACCACCCGTTCAAACTTGAGACGACAAAATGTCTGTCCATGTTCTACCATAAAAGGAACATCATGCGGGCGAACTTCCATCACCGCTCGGGTTCCCTGATTCATCAATTCATCTGTGCCATTCCATCCAAAACCAGAATCAAAAAAACCAGCATAATGGGTGCGTAGTTCGCCACTATTGGGTTCGTAGGCAATCATTTCTGCAAGCCAGTCGGGCCAAATACATATTTTCTCTTTAGACATCATAATATAGAAGCTTTCCGGCTCCAGGATCAACCTGTTCTTTTTTGGCCTGTAAATAGGCTCCCAAAACTCTTCTACCTTGTAATGGCTTATTTTGGAAAGGTCGATCACGTTGGAATTCGTCTTGGCCTTATAAGCTACAATGGATTCGGGCTGATCGCCATACACATCGACGCCAACATAGACACCTTCTTCTAACTTCACCTCGTCGACAGGAATGTGGAATCCGGTTTGGTCAAACAAAACGGGGTTTTTTTTAAACTTGCTCACCAGTTTCTTTTTGTCCAGAGATTGCGAGGTGCGGTGCGCCACCCGCAATTGGTTCAGCGAAAGCCCGGTATGCACCTTTACTGGAAAAGACCGAGGGATAACTTCCAGATAAAGCTTACCCTTATGCCCTAGCGGAATCTCATCGAAGCGGTGCCCCCCATCCACAATCACACGGGTAAACATATCCAGCCGACCCGTAGAACTTTTTGGATTGGCAAGTCCGTAAAACTCGGGAGGCAAATTCAACTCTTCCATCAGAGGAATCAGATAAATCGCATTCTTTTCCAGAATACCGCCTTTTGAGAGATCAAACTCATAAAGAGTTACATCTTTTAAGCGAGTTTCTACCGGGTCGTTCTCGGGTAGAAAACTGCACTGGATTCGATAAGCCTTTTGTCCCAATCGCAAATCGAGGCTCACAGGTTGAATCTGCGATGCCTCGATAGGAACCTGAGAATGGATCATCCCTTCCTTCAAAGCCATTTCTATATACTGGCAGGGAAGATAACCTGATTTACCCTTAAGAGAGGCTACAAGGCCTTCTATTTCTGTTGTGGAATTCATTTATTATTTAAGTCTGTGGCTTTCAGCCGGGCTAAAACCATCGTCGAAGTAAGCAGAAAACCCTGTTGGCAAGAAATAATCCCAACCTGTTCGGTTGACAGGTCGTTCGCGGCTATGATTTAATCGTATTACTCGAAGAAATTCAACCTGATTATTCCTAAAACTAAGCAAAAATCAGTTGGAGCCAGCAATGGTGGTTTTTTTTCGTGCTTATTGACAAAAAAAACAATGGAATAAATATTTGCAAGCAGCGATCTAAAGCAAACGGGTTATTAACAATGATATCAGGATTGTAAAAACAAGTTATGGAATCAAAACACAAAAAAACCGAATCAACAAATTTATTAAAAAACTCCATTCTTACGATTGCGGGTCTTGCAGCTCTCGGAGCCGGACTTTGGGCCTTGATGTATTATTCAGCCCCTAGCAGCAATCTTCAATCCTATGCCAGTTATAAAGATCTAAATAAAGAACCTGAAATCAAAAAAAGTAATTCTGAAAAATCCGCGCCTCAGGACACCCAGAATACCGTGCCTACTCCTAAAACCGAGTTAGGAAATCTGATAAAAACAGCCACATCCACACCAGCAACAAGAAATACTCTGCCTCGACAAGCACTGGAACATATCCAAAAAGGCATGGAGTTTACCGAAAAAGGCGAATTCAACGCGGGTAGCATGGAATTTGAAAAAGCCTCCGTTATCAGTCCTGACTCGTCAGAACTTTACTCCATTTGGGGTGCCGCATTGCGGATGGCGAAAAAATTTGAAGGTGCGAATAAACGCTTTGCCAGAGCCCACGAGTTATCTCCAAATGACAGTGAAATCACTTTCAACTGGGCCATGTCACAACTGGAAGGCGATATCCCCGAAGACGCGATCCGCCTTTTCCAGAAAACCATCGATCTGGCACCTAATCACCTTATGGCCTACAACCTGCTGGGAAAATCTTATGGTCGAAAAAAGATGTACGACCAGGAAGTCAGCACTTATAAAAAGGTACTTACAATCGAGCCGGATTTTGCTTTAGTCCATTTCAACCTTGGCATCGTTCTGGGTATCCAGAAGAAATTTGAATCGGCTGCACCCCATTTTTTGAAAGCCATTGAACTGGACAAACAATATGAAAAGCCCTTCGTAATCCAGATGCTAACGGCCTTGGGCAAATACGATCCTGCTGCAGAAAAACCAATCAATCAGCCCAAGCCACAAGAACCTAAAGCCGAACCTGTAAAACAAGCCAAAGTCGAACCCGCTAAAACAGAAGAAAAGAAAAAAGAAGAAGGCTCTGGGTCGGAACATAAAATGGAAGAGGGTTCCAAAAAAGTCAACGATACCACTCACGTTAAAGGAACAGTTCTTATAAATGGTAAGGCCGCCAGCCCCAACACACTGGTCTTTTTGGAAACCAAAACCAAAATGCGCACACAGGGACAGAAAAAAGGAGCGACCCTGACCATCAGTCAGAGCGGCTTAAATTTTCAACCTCGCCATTCCGTTATTCAAGTAGGAACCACCGTAACTTTCGCGAACCATGACAAAGAAGTTCATAATATTTATTCCAAATCTCTAAGCAACCAGTTCAATCTGGGAGCCATGGCCTC
>JAJDAW010000146.1 GCA_029261635.1 Nitrospinaceae bacterium | reverse complement strand
TCTGGCATTCCTGATCAAAAATTCAAACAGGTCGAGCGGGTGATCGACTATTACGAAAAAGTTCGTTTCGGCAACAAACCGACTGACACAAATATCGAAAAAGAAATCAGGGAGGCACTAAGTTCTATTTAGCCTGCATCTCTTAGCACGTCATCGCGAACGACCAGAGGGAGTGTGGCGATCCAGACCAAACAATATTCCATTTTATTGGTAGGTTGTTTTGCCAAAAGTAAGTTTTTTAATCGAGGGCTCTAAAAACCTCCGGGTTTTCTTCGCCAGTGACAGTCAGCATACCCACCGCTCCTTTATTGATCCTGAATATACTATGGTCAACCAACAAATAATCCCCAGGGATGTCGACCTTGAACTCCACAATGGTGGCACCAGCTGAAGGAACCAGAGTGGTCTGTACGTTTTTATTCGTGATTCCGTTCAATGCACCTTCCAAATATACCTCGTCAAAAACTTCGCCAATAACGTGAAAAGAAGAGGCGCCGTTGGGACCAATATTCCCAAAATAGATTCTTATTTTATCTCCTACTTCCGCCTGCAAGGCGTTGTCCCCCATCAATGCTCCCGAATTGCCGTTGAACACGACATAATCCGCTTGCTCTGCCATGCCTTTTTCCAGCGAAAATTCCAGCACATCTTCATCCTCTGAAGGCTGGGTGAAAAACTCACTCTGAAAAACATAAAACTCATGGTCCACGCGTGACAACCCATGCTTCGGCTCTACCAGAATCAATCCATACATACCGTTGGCAATATGCGCCGGAATGCTGGGCACAGGAGAAGCGCAATGGTAAACAAAGAGTCCGGGGTGTAGCGTTTTAAATTGAAACACTTTTTTCTCACCTGGGGCAACCAGAGTGACAGCCGCCCCACCCCCCGGCCCGTTGACGGCATGAAGATCAATATTATGCGGAAACTGATTGGCACTATCGTTGGAAAGATGAAACTCCACCGTATCGCCAAGGCGCACGCGGATCATAGGCCCAGGAACCGTTCCGTTAAAACTCCAAAACTTGTAGTTTTTTCCGTCCAAAGGACCGACAAACTCCTTCGCCTCAAATTTCACCACCACCGTTTCTGGCATTATTCGCGAGGTATGAGGCGGCACATGGGGTGCCTCTGCCGTGTTTATCTCTTCGGAAAATGCAAGGCCATTAAATAAAACCGCGACGACAGCTCCTGCCATCAGAAAGTTTCTAAATCTTTGTAATTGGGGCACTCGATTCATTCTCATTTAGAAAGGAAAAGGGTTGACAGCATTAGATGGCTGCGAAATAATAGCGTAATACACTCATTTTAAATGACTTAAGCGCCGAACACGGAACCTGCCATGTTCGGCCTTCATTATACAGGCTTACGCACATTCTATGGATGTTTATTGGGAACAATTCAAAACACCTTTTCTTTGCTTTGCGGGTTTTTCGGGTGTCGGCAAAACCACCCTGCTTGAAAGGTTGACCAAAAGGTTTGCTGAAGAAGATATCCGCGTTGGTTACTATAAACACGATTCGCACCGCTTCAAGATGGACAAAACCGGGAAAGACACCGCGCGTGTTCGTGAAGCTGGTGCCGGGATTGTGGCGATCAATGATCCAACCCACTTTGGAGTATTGGCAGATAATGATTTCAAGCAACTCACAATCACGCATGCATTAGAACGCTGCGACTGCATATTGATAGAAGGATACAAACAGTCTCCATTCAACAAAATTGTGTTTCTTGATGATGCGGGCAAACTGCCGATTCCCGCTGACAGCAAGGGAATTCGTGCCATTGTGCATCAAGGCAAGGGAACACTGGAACAGTTTGTAGAGCAGGGCATTCCTCTATTCCATCGAGACGAGATTGAAAAAATCTTTGATTTTGTCAATGGTCATTTCAAAAGATGTGCCAGCGAACTTTTTGGAGCTGTTTTTGTAGGCGGTGAAAGCAAACGAATGGGACAACCAAAGTTTTCGTTAAACTATGAGGGCAAATCGGGAACAGAGAAGGCGGTCGATCTGTTGAGTAAAAGTTGTAATAAAGTATTTCTTTCTTCGCGGGCCGATCTAGATATGAGCTCTTTGCCAGAAATCAATAATGTCGAGCGTATCGATGACGAACACATCCAACTGGGACCTGTAGGTGGACTGGCGACTTTGATGGGACGATTCCCCGATAAGGCGTGGATGATAACTGCATGCGATATGCCCTTTTTAAAAGAAGAGGATTTCGAGACAATATTACAAGAGCGAGACCCATTAAAATATGGCACCTGCTATGTTCAAAAAGGCCGATTCGGTTATGAACCCATGTGCGCCATTTACGAACCCAAATTCATCGTCCCTCTTTTTGAAGCCATGTCAAGACGAGAGCTTTCCATGTCCAGGATTATTGAGGCACTCCCATTTAAAAAATTAAAGATCGACGAAGCAGATCGGTCAAAGTTTATGAACATCAATACAGCAGAAGATTATGAGAAGAGGAACATGAGAATAATCGTTTATCAAAAGAAGGAACCATCATGAGTCAGATTCCCGTCGAGGAAGCACTGAAAAAAATCCTCGAAAAAATACATTTCAAGGGCGTTGAAAAAGTTTCTCTGGGTCAAGCATTAGGAAGAGTGCTTGCGGAAGATGTTGTAGCCGGATTAAACAATCCGCCTCTCGACAATTCGGCAATGGATGGCTATGCATTGATCGCTGAAGATATTGCCAACGCCACTCCCGACTCCCCTGTCAAACTCGAAGTGGTCGAAGAAATTGCCGCCGGATATACCGCGAAAGGCATATTAAAACCAGGTCAGGCCATGCGCATCATGACCGGAGCTCCCATTCCGGAAGGAGCCAACGCGGTTTTGATGCAGGAAGATACGGATAAAGAGGGCAACTTCATCCTTGCGAAAGACCGCGCGGATGTCGAAGAAAACATCCGTAAGGCTGGTGAAGATGTGCAAAAAGGCGAAACCGTCATTAAAAAAGGCGTCACTCTGAGCCCTGCTCATATCGGTATGATGGCTGTGGTGGGCCGATCGCAAGTGGCCGTGGGCCAGCGGCCTACTGTTTCCATTCTTTCCACCGGAGACGAAATTCTCGAACTCGACCAGAAACCGGAAGGACCCCAAATTTACAATAGCAATGGTCATATGCTAGCGGCGCAAATCCGCTCGGCAGGCGGTCTTCCTATTTATCTAGGGATCGCGAAAGACACAGAAAAAGAATTGATGGAAAAATTTGAATGGGCACTGAAAGCCGACATCGTGGTTTCATCCGCTGGAACGGAAACCATGCTGATTTCCAATGGCTCCCAATCCACAACCCTCATAATGGGAAGCTCATT
>JAJDAW010000145.1 GCA_029261635.1 Nitrospinaceae bacterium | reverse complement strand
CTTACCACTTGGCGACGGTGCCCCGATATAGATAAAATGACAGGAAAAAAATGGAGCGGGAGAAGGGGTTCGAACCCTCGACTTCAACCTTGGCAAGGTTGCACTCTACCACTGAGTTACTCCCGCGCTCTTTCAATTTTTTGAGGGATGTTTGGTGTTCCCAAGCCCCTGATTATATTTCCTCTGTGGAGATTGTCAAATCCTATTTTTTAAAAAAATTCGCTTCCGTCCCCTGAACCAGTCGAACTATGTTGTCGTGATGCTTTTGCAGGGTAAATAATGCCACGATGGTGGCCAAGTAAATATAGGGAAGCGGCATTTTAAAGAAGATTCCCAACAGAGGCAGGGAAATTGCTGCCAGAATCGAGCTTAAGGATACATAGCCGGAAACTTTCAGGGATATAGCGAAAACCCCGGCGGAGCAAAGGGTGCTCAAGGGCATAACAAAGCTGAGTACGCCGAGTCCGGTTGCTACGCCCTTTCCACCTTTAAATTTGAGGAAAATGGAATAGAGGTGACCGAGAAAAACGGCGAGTCCTGCCAGAGCGGTGATCATGGTGTTTTCGAACCATTGACTTGCAATAAAAACCACGAGCAATCCTTTTAATACGTCTCCAGCCAGGGTGATGAGTCCAGCCTTCTTCCCCATGGTTCGGGCAACGTTGGTGGCGCCGATATTGCCGCTCCCGTGTTCACGGATATCCATATTTTGTGTTTTGGCGAGAAGCAGGCCAAATGGAATAGAACCGCAAAGATAAGCCAGCAGGCAGAGAATGAAAATTTCTATCAACATAGTGGTTTATTCATCCTCATCGATCCAGTCTTCATTTTGTAGTTTTGATTTCAATCGCTCTTTCGCACGTTTTTCAATTTGGCGCACGCGCTCCCGCGAGAGGCCAATTTCCTGACCAATCTCTTCCAATGTTTTGACTTCCCCGGAAAACCCGAAACGCATTTTCAGAATCGTAGCTTCTCGCTCGGAAAGGTCTTCCAGCATTTGATCGACTTTTTCGCTCAACGACTCCTGCATGATCTGGTCATCGTAGGGAATGAGGTCTTGATTTTCCAGAAGGTCGAGGTAAGGGGTGTGTTCATCATTTTTTAGCGGTGTGTCTAGAGAAAGATGCGTTCGGTAGGCACGCATGATGGAATTGATTTCATCATCCCTGTAGCCGAGACTTTTCGCAACTTCAGACTGTGTGGGCTCGCGCTCCATGTCCTGACACATTTGCTGGCTTTTCTTATTGAATTTGGTAACTTTTCCCGCTTGCTTAACGGGTAGTTTGACAGTGCCCGACTGTTCTGCAAGGGAATGCATGATGGCCTGTTTGATCCACCACACGGCGTAGGTGATAAACTTGACGTTTCTAGATACATCGAACCGTTTAGCGGCTTGTATCAAGCCAATATTGCCTTCTTCAATCAGGTCTTGCAGCGACATGCCAAAGCCTCGATACTTATTGGCAACGGTGACAACATATTTGAGGTTTCTACGAACCATTTCCTGAACTGCTTTCGGGTCTCCCTGCTTGATGGATTCAGCAAGTTTGATTTCTTCTTCTTTGGTGAGCAGTTTTATTTTGCCTATTTCCCTCATATATTGGTTGAGAGGGTCATGGGAATTGTTGTTTGCTTCGCTGATTTTTTTGGATGGCTTTCTGACCATGGCAATTATAGCTTTCTGATTTCCCTCAATTTCAATCGAGCTTGCTTTGCAAATTCTGTTCTTGGATATTTCTGCAAAACATTTTTATACCGAGTGCGTGCTTCGTTGTAGTTTTGCTCATGAAAATAGGACTCTGCTAAAAGAAACTCTGCTTCTGCGACATACGAATGTCTAGGGTATTCGGTCATCAAACTTTTTAAACGGATGATCGCAGACTGATACGATCCGGTGCGAAAATAAAATTTACCGATCTCAAAAATATTCTGAGCCAGAATATCCAGGCATTGGTTGATTCTTTTTTTTGCCTCTCCTTTATATTTGCTATTAGGAAAATCGGTGAGGAAGTTTCTGAATCCATCCAGTGCAGAGTTCACAGGAGTTAAATCTCTCGAAGCTAAATCCGTCAATTGAAAATTGGACATGGCTTTGTAAAAGTGGGCGCGGTCCACATGTTTATGTGCGGGATAGAGTTCGGTGAATTTTTGGTAATGGAATTTGGACTCTTCAAACTCATCTTCATTGTAATGAAGATCGGCAAGCATCATCAATGCAGTGATGCGTTCCTTGCTGTCAGGAAAATCTTCCATAACCAACTGGATGCTATTTTTAGCTTTATCCGGTTCTTTATCTTTGCTAAAGCGCTTTGCTTCTCGCAATAGTTTCGAAGGAGAAGTGGCTTTTCGTTCTTCAGTTGTCGAACAATTTAAATTGAAGAACAAAAATAAAATAAATATCAGTACAGATTTGTTAGAGAGGCGCATTCGCAGTATCGTGTTTTAGGAAAGTTATGCTATTAATCAAATATATCGCAAAAAGCCCTATGTTTAAAGCACTTAATCCATGTGATGGGGGCTCTACCGATGAGGCTTGTTTTTTGTCATTGGAGGTTTTCGTGCTATAAAAGTCAAGTGGCGGCTTTCGCGAACGTATGGCTCCCCCCGGGTCGTTTGCGATGACGTAAGGAGAGGTCTAAACCACCCTGATAATATTCATGCAATCTGCTTTCTTACATTATAAAAAATAAATGCATCTTTCACTAAAAACTATTTTGTTTTATATCGGCGTGGTTTTTTTCATAATGCCCTCGCTGGCTTTTGCAGCAGAACCTTCGTCTGTGGGGCAATGGCAACTATTAGCGCTGTTTGATAAGGGTGGGGCGATGATGTATCCCATTCTTTTTAGCTCTGTACTCATGCTGGGTATTGCCATAGAGAGAGGCTATAACCTGAGACGGAAGAATATCATCAACTCAGACTTTCTTAAAGATGTCCGCAGTCAATGGGATTGGCAAAATATCCAGAAAACTCTCCGCCTTTGCAATTCTTACGATAACTCGCTTTCGCGTATTTTGAAAATGGGTTTGCTACGGTTTGGTGGCAAGCTGGATGAAATTGAACGTGCAATTGAATCTGCCGGTCAACATGAAGCGTCGTTGATGAATTCTAATCTGCGGGTGTTGGGCGCAGTTGCTAATATTACCCCCATGATGGGATTGCTGGGAACAGTTATTGGAATGATTAAGGCTTTTAATGTGATATCGCTGAGTGGAACAGGAAACCCAGGGCTTGTTGCCAGTGGTATCTCCGAAGCACTCATCACTACGGCGGCGGGCATGCTGGTCGGTATTCCGGCGCTGGTTTTGTATCATTACTTCCGTGGCAAGATCGATAAATATGTTTTCGAAATGGAAGAAGTCGCTATCCAGTTGGTAGAAGAACTTTCCTACGATGGCGTGGTGAAAGAAAAAGGCTCGGGTAAGCCTAAGAAAGCAGCCTCCAGCTAGTAACCCCAAAAAACGGCTAATAACTTGCGATTTAGAAGAGAAGAAGAAGACAGTTTTGCGATGGATATGACGCCCTTGATCGATGTGGTGTTCCTGCTCATTATCTTTTTCATGGTGTCTACTGTTTTTGTAGATTTCAGCCGAAAAATGGATATCAACCTGCCGACCTCCAAATCTTCGCTAGTTGACGAGACCCCAAAAACTCTTGAAATTCAAATGTCGAAAGACAAGAAAATAACCCTGGCAGGCAAGAGCATCACCATTTTAGGGCTGGAGCAAGCTCTGGCAAAACTGGATATGAAAAGCAAAAAACAAACAGCCGTTATTCGTGCTGATAAAATCTTACCTTATGGTGAGGTTATCCAAGTGATGGGCCTTTTACAAAAAGCCGGTGTTCTTGATATCAGTGTGGCAGTTAAGTAGGAAAGTTTTACATTACCCCGAGATCCTTCGATGGACTCAGGATGACACCTGAAACTCTCGATTGTTGTCATGCTGAGCTTGTCGAAGCATCTCGTTTTTTTGATTTTTGCAAAGATTTCTAAAAAACAGGTATAATCATTTTATTACGTAACATTTTTCTATAATTAAAAAGCCTGCCGAAACTTTGGGCAGGCTCTTATTGTTTTAAGGAGATTTTAGATGGCAACCTATACCAAAGATAAAGATGTAGAAACCGCTCTCGAAGATGATGCTGAAGCTCGTGAAACAATGCAGGAAGTTTTTAACAACACGGCCCGCTGGCCGGTTGGTTTTGGAGGATTCACTGCAGATGTAGTCGCCAATATCAACGGTGAAGAACAAAAAGGCACTGTTACCGTTAAAGGTCCCAAAGATATTGAAATCAGCATCGAAGAAGAGAAGGCAAAAGGTTTTCTGAACGAGAATCTGTCATCCATTGCCATGCATCGCGGACCTCGTTCTTTTGAAGAGTCTGATGGAAAATACAAGCTGGTTTTCGGTGATGACGGTACGCATCCTTTAGGACGCAAGCTTGTTATGGGCGGCGACGGTATGAGCTCTTTCTATCGCATCAAGGACGGACGCATTCAACAGATCAACCGACAGACCCCTCGATTTTCTTTCTCGATTAATATTGAGGAAAGCAAAAAAACTCAGGACGATAAATTTTTGACAAGAAAATACTCGGTGTTCTATTTCAATCCAGAAACAAAAGGATTGAAAGATGTGGAAAGTTATACGGATGAATACACGCGGGTGGGTGAAGCCGACCTTCCTGAAATGCGTCGCATCATCAATTGCGAAGAAGGTGCAATCTCTGTTTCTACAATGACACTGAGTAATCACAAACTGCTGTAATACGGAACAATTAAAACTCCCCTTCTTTTTATTAAGGAGGGGAGTTTTTTATTTGGATGAGACCGAACGGTCCTTTACATTATTTACAGAATCAATAACTACTCCTTCGCCGATGATGCTGTTTTGCACGGAGGAATCATTTCCTACGGTGGCGCCCGCCCAGAGTATGGAGTTTTCTACGACTGCTCCTGAACGTACTCGGCAACCATCTCCCAATACAGCATAAGGTCCTACTTGCGCGTCCTGCGATATTTCGCAGTTTTTCCCGATATGAACCGGAGGTACCACAAGCGGGCCTTCGGGGTTTCTTGAAGAAGAAGTTTTTAAGGGCAATTTGCCATCGAGCGCGTCGGCTTGTGCCTGTATATAGGTTTCGCGTGTTCCCATATCTATCCAGTAGCCATTGTGTAGAAAACCATAAACTGGAAGTTCATCCTGAATCATTCCGGGGAAAACATCTTCGGTCGTGCCGCAGAATTTGTCTTCTGGAATGCGGGAGAAAATATCAGGTTCCATTATTTGTATTCCGGTGAACATAACCTGAGTGACAGGCTCTGAGTTTTTAATTGCGTGTCCGAGAAAGTGAACGATGCGTCCTTCTTCCACTCGTTGAATGGATTTATACTTTGATATATTGGCATCTTGCCGAACCACAAGGGTGAGTTTTGACTTTTTCTCTTTGTGAAATTTTAGAGCATCATTCAAATTGATATCAGCAAAGACATCGCTGTTAATGACCAGGAACGTTTCATCCTCTAAAAAAGATTGTAGTTTCTTTATCCCTCCCGCCGTTCCCAGAATCTTTTCTTCTTTTGAGTAATGCAGGTTAACTCCGAAATCTTTTCCATCACCAAAATAGTCGATGATTTTTTCCGGTCGATGATGAAGGTTGATAGCGATTTCTTTGATGCCTTGCGAGCTTAGGAAATGGATGGTGTGCTCCAGGATAGGACGATTGAGAACCGGGAACAAAGGTTTGGGGAGTTCGTTTGTCAGGGGTTTAAGGCGGGTGCCGAACCCTGCCGCGAGAATCAGCGCTTTCATTTTTGGTTGGCGAGTGCTTTCAAGGATTCCGTGAAGGGAGCGCGCGCGATTCCGTTTTCTGTGATGATGGCTGTGACTAAATGATTGGGGGTGATGTCGAAGGCCGGGTGCGCCGCTTCAACCCCCTCAGGCGCGATGCGCTTGTTATTAATAGTCATCACTTCTTCTGAAGAACGCTCTTCAATAGGAATCTCTTTGCCTGATGCAAGCGAAAGGTCGAGCGTAGAAACAGGAGCGGCAACATAGAAAGGTATATTATTTTCTTTGGCAAGTACCGCGACCATATAAGTTCCAATTTTGTTAGCAACGTCTCCATTTGCGGCAATACGGTCTGCACCAACAACGACCAAGTCGATTTCTTGTTTGTTCATAAAAAAGCCGCACATATTGTCGGTGATCAGTTTTACCGGAATGCCGTCTTCTTTTAACTCCCATGTGGTCAAACGAGCGCCTTGTAAAAAAGGTCGTGTTTCATTTGCAAGTACACGAATGTTTTTCCCCGCATTCACGGATGCGCGAACAACGCCTAATGCCGTGCCAAACCCTGCTGTTGCAAGGGCGCCTGCATTGCAATGGGTCAGGATGACGTTGCCATCTTCAACAAGGGTTTGACCGTGTTGCCCCATGGCTTCGTTGGTGGCGATGTCTTCAGTTAAAATGGTTAGAGCCTCTTCTTTTAATCGGGATTTTAATTCGATCACAGAAAGAGATTTATTGTTATGCGCTACATTTTTCATGCGCTTTATGGCCCAGGCCAGGTTCACCGCTGTGGGTCGTGACTGCCCAAGACGATCGCATTTTTCTTCAAGCTCTTGATAGAATCCTTCAAAGGCCGAAGCTTCTATTGAGTCTGCTCCCAAACTAACCCCCATAGCGGCGGCAACACCAATAGCAGGAGCACCACGAATAACCATGCTTTTGATGGCATGTCCCACTTCTTCGATGGTGCGGCAGTCGACGAATTCTTTTTCTGCGGGCAGTCGTGTTTGGTCGATCATACGCACGACCCCGTCTATATACTCAATGGTTTTGATCATAAGGGTGATTTTTTATTGTAAAAGGTTTTTGGTTTTTAATATTTCGTGGAACTGTTTTTCCGTGAGGTCTATCACTTCAATGGTTTTATTTTTACTGCTGAATCCCTGAACAATGCTGACTCTCGAAGGGCTGATGCCAAGCCACTTGGCAAAAAACCGCATGCAGGATTTGTTAGCTTCACCATCAACGGGGGGTGAGGTCAAACGTATTTTTAAAGCGTCGTTATATACCCCGGTTACTTCATTTTTCGATGATCGGGGTTGTATTATTGCAGAGAAACGGATTCCATTGTCGCAAGGCTTAATCTGCATTTCCAGAGCCGCCGTTCGGTGCCCCGGCTTTAAATTTATTCAGATGTTCGATGGCGGTTGATTTAATATTCGCCATCAAGGTCGATTTTTGTGTTTTTAGTTTTTCAATTTCTTGTGTCAACCCTTCCAATTTTTTCATCGCGTCTTGTCGATGCTGTTCTGCCTCAGCTTTCGCTGTGTTGAGAATTTTTTTCGCTTTTTCTTTGAGAATTTCCGGTGTGAGCTGAGAGAAAGGGTTATCTCCGTTTTCGGTCTGGTTTTGAGTATCCTGTAATTCTTTAATCAATAAATCTTTTTCTTCAACTCGTTTTCTCAGCTCTGCTAGCTCTTCTTCTACTTCAGGTGGGATGGTAGGTTCAGCGGATCTGGTTTCCAAGTCAGATGCCAATTCTTTTATTTCATCGTCTTTTGCTGCAATCCGTTTTTCTTGTTCTTTGATTTCTGTGGTCATGGATTTGAAATCATCAGCGACAAGATGGAGAAAAGTATCTACCTCTTGTTTGTTATAACCGCGGAACTTATCGTGAAAACATTGTTCCAGTATGTCGAGATAACTCAAACGCATAGCTGATTACTGTAGTCTTGCCCCAAGTGTGGCTAGAGATTCAACAAGAAACCCTTGCAAAAACATGATGGCTAAAAGGACAATGATGGGTGAAAAATCTATTCCAATTCCCGACATGGGTACCAGTTGCCGGATTCGATGTAGAACAGGTTCTGTTATACTGTATAGGAATTGCACGATAGGATTGTGAGGATCTGGATTGACCCAGGATAATAAAGCACGAATGATGATGACCCACATATAAAGCTGTAGGATGACATTCAAAATAGTCGCTGTTGCTTGTAACAAGTTTCCTAGAATAAACACGGAATATAAGTTTGGAGTGTGGGTTTCCTCCCATTTCGAGAGAAAGAATATCTATCTGCCTTCAGGAGGCATTGTTATTAACTAAAATATCTGAAAACCCCTTTATTGTCAATGCGAAGTGGGTTAGTTTTTGCGCGATATATCTAAAGAAAGAGATCAATGAAACGAACAAAAATTAAAGAACTGCTTAATTGCAAAGAAGAACAGGAAAGTGTTTTGGTAAAAGGTTGGGTGCGTACCCGTCGCGATTCTAAAGGAGGCTTCTCTTTTCTTGAAATCAATGACGGTTCTTGTTTGGCAAATATCCAGTCCATTGTTGATCATTCCCTTAATGAATTCCAGGAGTTAGATAAACAGATCACAACAGGAAGTTGTGTGGCTATTACTGGTAAGCTCGTGGCCTCGGAAGGCAAGGGACAAAAGATGGAAGTGCAAGCAGCGACTGTAGAGGTTTATGGTACGGCGGATGCGGAGACCTATCCTTTGCAGAAAAAACGCCATTCGTTTGAGTATCTACGCGAAATCGCGCACCTTCGTCCCCGCACGAATACGTTTGGTGCTGTTATGCGAGTTAGAAGCCGACTGGCATTTGCTATTCATCAGTTCTTCAACGATCGTGGATTTGTTTATCTGAATACGCCCATTGTTACTACCAGTGATTGTGAAGGTGCCGGAGAGATGTTTCAGGTCACCACCCTTGACCTTAACAATCCTCCAAAAGTGGAAGGGGAAATTGATTACGCGCAGGACTTCTTCGGCGAAAAAACTTCTCTTACGGTAAGTGGGCAACTGGAAGGGGAAATTTATGCCCAGGCTCTTTCAGATATTTATACTTTCGGCCCGACCTTTCGAGCGGAAAACTCGAACACCAGTCGTCACCTTTCCGAGTTTTGGATGGTGGAGCCGGAAATGGCATTCTATGACTTGGATGACGATATGGATCTTGCCGAAGAGTTTATCAAATACTTGTTTGCAGACGTTCTTGAAAATTGCACGGAGGATATGGAGTTTTTTAATCAGCGCATTGATAAGACCACCCTCGAAACTCTACAGCATATTGTAGATAACCAGTTCGAGAGATTGACATATGCCGATGCAATCCACCTCCTGCAAAAAGCGACGGAGACATTCACCTATTCTGTTGAATGGGGATGCGCTTTACAGGCAGAACATGAACGTTACCTCAGTGAAAAGGTGTTTAAGAAACCGATCATTGTTTACAATTATCCGGAAAAGATTAAATCGTTTTATATGAAACTGAACGAAGATGGCGAAACAGTTCGGGCGATGGATGTCTTGATTCCTAAACTCGGTGAGATCATTGGCGGAAGTCAGCGCGAAGAGAATTACGATATTTTATTAAAGCGCCTGAAAGACAGTGGTTTGAATTCTGAAGAATACTGGTGGTACCTCGATCTTAGAAGATTCGGTTCCGCTCCCCATTCCGGGTTCGGTTTAGGATTCGAACGTTTAGTTC
>JAJDAW010000144.1 GCA_029261635.1 Nitrospinaceae bacterium | reverse complement strand
TTTTTTGCCTCAAAAACTTTTTCTGCAACTTCCAGCATTTTCTTTGCTGTAATACCTTCAATTAATTCTCTTTCTTCCTGCAACGACATTTCCCTGGAATATAGATGAGGGAAGGCATAGCGGACGACCTGTTTATAGGGGTCATCGAGTTCTGAGTCGAGATCAAAAAAATACCTTTTCTTAATATGGGCCAATTCGCTTTCGGTCGGCCCCTCCTTGGCAAATGTTGTTATTTCCTTAAGAAGGATGCGTGTCACTTCCACCACTTTCTCCGGACGTACGGTGACATCAAAATCCATCGTTCCAAGGTCAGACATGCTGGTGGCTCGGCATTCAACGGAATAAACCAGTCCACGTTCCTCTCGCAATACCCTTTGCAGTCTTGATGTGAAGCCATCATCAAAAACCCGACTTATTAAAGCTAGCACCAAAAAATCAGGATCATTGTAAGAGCAAGAGCGAAAACAAACTTGCAGTTCTATCTGGCTGTCAGAATCTTCCTGGAAATGAAGCCCCGGGTGTTCCTGTTTTTCCGATATGCTGCCAATAAAATGATTTTTGGAGAAAGGTTCAACTCCATTTTTCAGGCCAGAAAAATATTTTTTGGAAAGATCAAGAACCTCAGCATGGTCAATCGGACCCGCAAATGCCAACACCATATTCCCCGGCACATAATGCCTGTCAAAATATTCTTTAAGCATTTCTGTTTGAATGCTCTTGATGGTTTCTTCTGTGCCAATCGTTGGCCAAGCCATAGGAGTGTCAGGATATAAAAGTTTGCAAGCCTGATTATTTATATCAATGTTCACCCCTTCTTCGTTCAGTTCTTCAAAATATTCCTCAAGGATAATTCCCCGCTCTATTTCAATTTCAGGAAAAGTAGGAGAAGAAAAAAACTCCGAGAACAACTCCAGTCCTTTATCCAGTTGCGACACATGGGGACTGAATCCATACTGCGTGTACTCCCCCAAGGTCGAGGCTCTAAGATCACGTCCGATATTTTCAAACTCCATATTCAGCGCAATCGAGTTGGGATACTTTCCGTTGCCGCGAAACATCATATGTTCCAGAAAATGTGAAATTCCATTATTTTGATGGTTCTCATAGCGCAACCCGGCCCGCACGAACATCGAAACCTCCATAGTATGAATATGGGGCATCTCTACCGTAACCACAGTCAAGCCATTGGGTAAAGTGTCACTAAAATATTTTAAAGCAAATTCTTTAACTTCCATATTTCCTTGGTATCATAGCAATCCCGTTAAGGACTCTTGTTTTAATAATTGATTATCCCATAAAAAAATATGAATCAGGCAGACTGGCGAACAAAAGATTACCAAACCGCATTAAACCATATTGTCGAGCATGAAGACGAAGCTGCATCCAATATTATTCTATCTGTGGATAAGGATATAACTGCTGTTATGGGACTCCCTCTCTATGGTGCAGGATTCTACGGCATTTTCATGTTGTCTCCAATCATTCTTTTTATGGCTGTCGCCACCTACTTCATGATCATTATCCTCACTGCCGATTCTATGGAAATACAAACCCAGATACTTTTTTCAGGAGGGTGCCTCTTTCTGCTATGGGCACTGGCAAAAGCATTACAACTCCTGATCTCCACGCGCGATCTTTTTCCTAGAAAATATTTTACGACTTTGGGCACAAAAGGGATTTCATCTCATTATTCAAAACTGCACTTTCCCCTTCACTCCAAAGTAACTCTGGCCTGGGGTGACGTTAAAACCACTCGTGCTTATCAGTCTCTGTTTCTAGCAGGACTTTTTGCAGGTTTCCTAAAAGCACATATTGTTGAAATCACTTCCAAGAGTGGGGATATATTAAAAATCCCTTTTCATGTCCCAGCAGACCAAGCAACCTTTGCGACAGATACAATATTAAGTTTAATCAATCAGAAAATAAAATAGCGACGGGTTACCATTGGGCGTGGCTTAGGCTTACTCAAATACAATTGCGTCTTCACCTAATAAAGATTGAATCTCCTCAATCACTTCATCAGAGGGTTGGATGCGAAGGTCTTGCGACACAGTGACCACTCGTTCCTTATTATCGGGGGAAATAAAATGCAGTCTCGTATCATTGTTGCCCTTATGTGCCGCCAAAATATCCTTTACAGCCATCAGTGTTTTTTTCTCCAGTCCTAAAGTGCGGAAATGGATCATCACCCTCCCCTGAAACCGTTGCTTGGCCTGGATCAATGGAAACACTTCTTTGGCGATGACTTTAGGCATGGTCCCTTCTGAATCCACTTCCCCTTTTATAAGCAGAGGTTCTTCTGCGAGTATAAGGGATTCCACTTCAGCGTAAATTTCAGGCCATAAAATCACTTCAACAGATCCATGCAAATCTTCCAGGGTAACGATCCCCATTTTATCGCCCTTGCGCGTTGTCTTAGGTAGATTCTTGATGGGAATGCCAGCCAGACTGACCGATTTGCTAGTGCCCGACTCTGCAACCGATGCCGAGGTTGCATCTGTAAACCAGGAAAGGTCTTTGGTGAATCTATCCAGTGGATGACCGGTTATGTAAAATCCGATACTTTCTTTTTCAAATTTTAAGCGATCGATCTCATCCCATTCTTCCACATTGTTTCCATTACTTTCCTCCAGAACCACCTCTTCGGCGAAAGTATCGAACATGCTCGACTGGCCGAGTTGTTGATCGCGCTGTTTAGCCTGTCCTTGCTCCATTGAAGCCTGCAGATCATTCAACATTTGTGATCGGCCATGCCCCAACGAATCACATGCACCACTTTTAATCAGACTCTCAAATACACGCTTGTTCGCCAGTTGCAAATCCACACTTTCACATAGCTGGCTTAAGGAATTGAATTTCTCTAACCCTTCACGAGCTTCAATAATATTATCGATGGCTTTACTGCCGACATTTTTTATTGCGCCGAGTCCGAACACGAGTTTGTTATCCGAAACTGAAAAGCCGCGATGACTCACATTCACATCCGGTGGCTGTACCGTAATTTTCATTTCACGACAATCGTGGATATAGCGCAATACCTTATCCGTGTTGTCCATATCGCTGGTGATCAACGCACCAAAAAACTCTAGCGGATAATGCGCCTTGAGGTAAGCCGTCTGATAAGAAACCTGAGCATAAGCCGCACTGTGAGATTTGTTGAATCCGTAACCCGCGAATTTTTCCATCAAGTCAAATATCTTCTGCGCTTTTTTAGCATCGATTTTTTTAACAGCCGATCCCGACATAAACTTCTCGCGTTGTGCCTCCATTTCTTCGGCTTTTTTCTTACCCATCGCCCGACGTAATAGATCAGCGTCACCGAGGCTGAACCCCGCCAGAACACTGGCGATCTTCATAACCTGTTCCTGATAAAGAATCACTCCCTGAGTTTCTTTGAGGATGCTCTCCAACTGCGGCAAGTCAAATCTCAATTCCATGGTTCCATGCTTGCGCTTTACATAATCATCTACCATGCCGCTTTCCAAGGGACCTGGACGGTACATGGCTAGTAAAGCGATAATGTCTTCGAAACAATCTGGTTTTAACTTCTTCAATAGATCGCGCATGCCCGAGCTTTCCAACTGAAAAACACCTAGCGTTTTGGCATCGCATAAAAGTTTATACGTTGCCGGATCATCAAGAGGGATCATACTGATATCCAGAATCTTGTCTTTCGACTGCTTGATGAGCTTCAACGCGTGGTGGATCACCGTCAGCGTACGCAGACCGAGAAAATCCATTTTCAGCAGGCCGAGTTTTTCAACACTGGCCATTGCATACTGCGTCACTACTTCGTCATTGCCACCTT
>JAJDAW010000143.1 GCA_029261635.1 Nitrospinaceae bacterium | reverse complement strand
CGGCATCCATGAAGCAAAAAAGCAGGATCGCCCCAACCACCACAATTCAGGAATCTATAGCTCTTTACAAACGCCTCAAACTACTGGTAAGTTGTGATTCGGGGCCGCTTCATCTTTGCTCGGCATTAGACATACCCACCGTATCGTTATTCGGTCCAACGGACCCGGTAAGAAACGGCGCGTATGGGTTGCACCACGAAACGGTTTATAAAATACTTCCCTGTAGTTTTTGTTGGAAAAGGAAATGCCCCTTGGGCACCGACGAGTGCATGCAGAAAGTTACCGTAGACGATGTATTTGAAGCTGTTCGATCCAATCAAAACAATATTAAAACGGAGTGATTCATGGGAATCGATAAAGAGTTGCTAGATATTTTGGTTTGCCCTAAATGCAAGGGCGATATTGAACTGAGCGAAGAGGAAGATAGTCTCGACTGCAAGGCCTGTCGCTTGAAGTATCCCATTAAGAACGATATTCCCGTTATGCTTATTGACGAAGCCCTGCCTCTCTAAATTTAGCTGACGCAAAAAACCTTTTCAGAAAAATCGCTCTACTCCGGATCGTGCAACCGCTCCGTAACAATTGACATCTCGTATGAAGCCATTCCTCAGATCCATTGAATATCAAATCAAGTTAATCATCTGGCATCTATTTCGGATTTTTTCAGGAGGAAATGCTCCTCCCGCATCCGTCCCTGTAGATTTTTCAAAAATTTCCAATGTACTGGTGGTTCGTCCCGACCGATTAGGGGATGTTGTTCTATCAACACCGGTCTATGAATCTTTGAAGCGTTCTTTCCCTCATTTAAAAATCACGGTCATGGTGAATCCCATCCAGGCGGGGATACTCGAAGACAATCCGAATCTGCATAAAATTATTTTGATGCGACGCAGGCGATTCTGGCGAGCCATTCGCCAATCGCGTAAAGAGAAGTTTGATCTCGCTATTACACTCAACAAAAAATTCAGCGCCACGGCAACCTTTTTCACTCTTTGCGCTGGCGCCACAATAAATGCCGGCTATCGTCATTCTCAAAGTTCATGGGGATACAACATACAACTACCTGTCGAAGGTCCACCCTGCCACGAAATCGAAAATAACCTGGCATTACTAAAACATATGGGGGTACCGCAGATTGTCGGGCAACCGCGGATCTATTTTAACGATCGCGAAAAACAAAAAATTGCAGACATCATAAACTCCAACAAAAAAACACGGCCTCTGATTCTTGTCAAAACCGGAACTCGTATCCCAGAATGGGGGTGGCAATGGGAAAAGTTTCAGATTGTCATAGAACATATTCTAAAAAATAACATTGCCGACATCTGGTTGATCAATGGACCGGGGGAAGAAGCCGAACTGGAATCCCATATTTCAAAAATGGAATTCAAACCGCGATTACTGCCACTGGTGAAAGTAAAAGAACTTGCGCTTTTGATGCAACAATGCGATCTTCTTTTTTGCAACCATACGGGTATCATGCACCTTGCGTCGGCAGTTGAAAAACCCGCTTGCGTTATATTCAAGCATGGAGAAATCCAGCGCTGGGGACCCAGACACCCGACAAGTGTGGTTCTCGACGACAGACATCAGGACACTCTAACACCCGAAACCGTTATCAATACTCTCAAAGATATTCTAAAAGACTAAACGCCATGAATAATAGCGAACAAAATAAAACTTCATCTGATTCAGGCATAGCAACTGCCGGATTGATTTTCAACGAACCCGTTGTATTCGAGTTAGGGTCACCCGGTCGCAAGGCCTATTCCCTACCCTCTTGCGATGTGCCGGAGATCGAATTGGAAACTTTGCTACCGTCCGATGAAATTCGCGATCCTATTGATGAGCTTCCAGAGTTGTCCGAGCTCGATGTCGTGCGCCATTACACAAGGTTGTCACAATGGAATTTCAGCATCGATACCAATTTTTATCCATTGGGATCATGCACTATGAAGTACAACCCTAAAATTAACGAAACCATGGCACGTCTGCCCGGTTTTGCAGCACATCACCCTATGTCTGCCGATGAAGACTCACAAGGCAGCTTGCAACTGATGTACGAGTTGCAAGAATGTCTCAAAGAAATTAGCGGTATGGACCACGCGAGCCTCCAACCCGCAGCAGGTGCACAAGGCGAGTTTGCCGGGATGCTGATGATTCAGGCTTACCATACAGCAAAAGGAAATCCGCGAAAGAAAGTGTTGCTACCCGATTCTGCCCACGGCACCAACCCTGCCAGCGCAACCCTTTGCGGTTATAAATCCGTACAAATACCATCTAACTCCGAAGGCCTGATCGACATAGACAAGCTGGAAGCCGTCATGGATGAAGAAACAGCAGCTATCATGCTGACCAACCCTAATACCTTGGGAATGTTTGAAAAAGATATCTTAAGAATAACCGAAATCGTACATAGCAAAGGCGGACTGGTTTACTGCGATGGCGCAAACTTAAACGCGGTTATGGGAATCGTAAAAATGGGAGAAATGGGGATAGATGTTTTGCACATCAACCTGCATAAAACCTTTTCGACTCCGCATGGTGGAGGCGGACCCGGTGCAGGCCCTGTTTGCATCAAAAACATTCTCGAACCTTATCTGCCGAAACCAGTCGTAGAGAAAAAAGGACACAACTATTTTTTGAATTATGATCGCCCCGAAAGTGTCGGCAAGTTGAAAGTGTTCAACGGCAACTTCGGAATGTTATTGAGAGCCTATGTCTACATCCGCACTCTAGGACCCGAAGGGATTCTCGAAGCCGCGCAATCAGCCGTATTAAACGCCAACTACATACGCGAAAAATTAAAAGACACATTCCACCTCCCATTTACAGGAGCCAGCTTGCACGAATGCGTGTTCAACGACAAAGGCCAGGGAATCACCACAATGGATTTCGCTAAAGAACTCATCGACCATGGGTTTCATCCGCCAACTGTTTATTTTCCTCTGATAGTAAAAGGCGCATTGATGATCGAGCCAACGGAAAGCGAATCGAAAGAAACTCTCGACATGTTTATCGATGCTATGAAGTCCATCGCCAAAAAAGGCCATGAAGACCCGGAAAGTTTTCACGATGCGCCACGTCTGCCAAAAGTATCACGCCCTGATGAAGCGAGAGCTGCACGTCAGCCTGTTCTAAGGTGGAAGAAGTAATATCCCCCCTGCCAAGGGGGGACTTAGGGGGGTTCCAAATAAACGGGGCTTGGAGAAAAGCTTCATAATCAAAAGCAACCCCCTCAATCCCCCTTATCAGGGGGAAGCCACTCTAATTTTCAATAAAAAGCCCACCCACTAAAACAAGAACCGCAGTAGTAATAATACCCGCCCCAATCAGGTTGAGGATCAATCCTGCCTTGGACATTTTTGGGATGCTCACCCAACCACTGCCAAACACAATGGCGTTTGGTGGAGTCGCCACTGGTAACATAAAAGCAAACGATGCAGCAAGGGTTGCCGGCACCATAAAAAATAGCGGGTGAATCGTTGCTGCTACTGCCGCCATACCGAGTATGGGGAGGATCATCGTTGTCGTAGCCGTGTTCGAAGTCAGCTCTGTCAAAAAAGTTACGGCAAGGCAAATAACAAGTACCGTTAACCACAAGGGCCAGTCAGAAACTCCCGTAAGCTTGGCGCCGATCCATTTATCAAGTCCACTCACACCGAATCCTGCTGCCAACGCAAAACCGCCGCCGAAAAGAATCAAGATTCCCCAAGGGGTTTTCGATTGCACTGTTTTCCAGTCTAAAGCGAACCATTCTGTTTTACCGTTCAAGTCAATGCCCTTGGCTCCATTAACAGGAAAAACCAGTAAAAGAATTCCCATTGCCATTGCTACGGTGGAATCGTGTAAGTATTTTGGATTTTCAAAAATATTCGACCAACCGGGGAGAATAAAATCACCAATCACAATAGGCCGTCTGAAAATCCACAACAAAGCGGTGAGACAAAAAATGGTGGCAACAATTTTTTCCGCTCGGCTCATCAAACCCATTGCATCAAGTTCTTTCTGAATGATTCCACTTTCTCCGCCTTCAATCTGATTTATCGGGAAAGGCGAGACGAAGCGACAAAGATACATCCAAGTTATCGGTATAAAAACCAGGACGACGGGGATAGCCATTGTCATCCACTGAAAAAAACTGATTTCCGGGTTGTCTGGGAAAAGATTTTTATAGAATCCTGCAAAAACAATATTCGGCGGTGTTCCTATAGGAGTGCCCACCCCACCAATGCTGGCAGAGTATGCCAAACCCAACATCAACACGAGTCCCAATCCGTTTTCAATTTTCTTTTGCGAATCAGAGTTTCGTTCCCCATTTAAGGAAGCGTCTAACGCAATTTGCTTTACCACCGCCATTGCAACTGGAAGCATCATCATCGTTGAAGCAGTGTTAGATATCCACATCGACAAAAACGCAGTTGCGATCATGAACCCTAAAACGATGCGTTTAGGGTCCGTCCCCATGGCGTTGATGATCCATAACGCCAGACGTTTATGGAAATTCCATTTCTCCATGGCGAGGGCGATCATGAATCCACCAAGGAATAAGAAAATAAGGTGGTTAGCGTAGTTAGGAGCAACCTGTTTGCTCGGCATGATACCGAGCAGTGGGAATAGTACCAGAGGCAACAAAGCCGTAACTGCAAGCGAGGTACCCTCACCGACCCACCATATAGCCATCAATGCAACCACAGCGAGCATGCGTTGCCCGCTTTCATTCATACCCTCAGCAAGTGGCATGAGCAGGATTGCAACGAATACGGCAAAGCCCGCAATCAGAACTCTAATTTGTTTTTTGAAAGAATTATCCACTCAGCGATCTTAACGCTTTAGGTCTTTGTGTACAAGGATTTGACTTCTTACTGCCCTCGGCTCACCTGTTAGTGAGAACTAGTAGAGGAACCAGAAAGGATTTGGTTTATTTTGAGGGTGGAGACGATGTGGCTATCCATACCCAATTGGGTGGGGGTATAACCCAATGCCAAAGCGACCAACTGCGGGAGGTGCAGGATGGGAATGGATTGGTTTTTCTTTTGCAATGATTCTATTTCCGGCTGATAAGAATCGAGACTCAAATGACAAAGCGGACATCCCGTTGCTACAACATCGGCACCGTTATCTATGGCATCTACCAAAGCGTTGCCAGACATACCGAGCGATGCATCTTTGTTCATCATTACGATTGGGAAGCCACAACATTTAACGCGACTCGGATAGTAAACCGGAGTTGCGCCTAACGCTGCAAAAATATCTTCCATACCTGTCGGATTGTCCGGATTCTCGAAATCGGAGTTTTCAGAAGGACGCAAAACATAGCAACCGTAAAAAGCTGCCACTTTTAATCCTGTCAAAGGACGTTTGATTCGGGACTTCAACCGTGCCATGCCTTCTTCCGTTGCGAGGATGTTGGCAAAATGTTTGATTCTTGTTGTGCCGTTATATTGATGCCCACCATCTTCAAGAATGTCGTTTACTTTTTCTTTGTACTCTTTGCTTTCATTCAGATGCGCTTCGGTTTTTTTCAACGTTCCCTGACAAGTGGAACAAATGGTGACAATATCCAGCCCTTGTTTTTCCGCAATGGAAAACGAACGTGCGTTCAAGGCATCGGCCAATAACGGACTTTTTTCTGAAACCACACCTGCGCCACAGCAAGACGCACTTTTCATTTCGATAAACTCAAAGCCCAAGCCTTCGGCGGCTTTGGTGGTGGAGAGCATCAACTCTCGAGTCGCCCCTTTGGCGACACATCCTGTAAAAAGGGCGAACTTCATTGATCCAACTCCTTGAAAATACGTTTAACGTCATCGACTTCGTCAATGGAATGATGAATGACCGGTGGAACTTTTCCTTTGAGCAGCATTCTGAGTCCGATCGGAATCAGGCTGAGCAAACCAGGAATATTGAAAAAACCCATCGACTCGACTGGAATCCGGTTTTCGTTCAGGTTGCCGCTTCTCTTAACAGAATTGGTAAAGGACAATGCATGACGTGCGCCATTATTGTTATGCACTCCGTTATCCAATGCTACGGTCATGATTTCTTTTATGCGATCGAAAGGACGCGCCGGTTTTGGACATCGTTCCACACACTCGGCGCAATGAGTGCAATCCCAAATTCCTCCAGGCTCACTCAAGTCCTGCACGCGTTGCAGTGTTTTTGAGTCGCGAGAGTCGCCGACAAACCTTTGCGCTTTCGCTAATGCTGCGGGCCCAAGAAAATTATCATCCACTTCTAGAGTATTGCAATCCGAATAACAGGCGCCACACATGATGCAGGTGCTGGCATCATCGATGATAAGGAACTCTTCTTGTGACTGATGCCTTTCTTTTTCCGGTGCTTCGTCTTTTGGCTCTAGATAAGGTTTTACTTTATTGATTTTGTCCCAGAAGGGGGTGAAGTCGACTACCAGGTCTTTAATCGGTTTCATATTCCCCAAAGGTTCCAGGGTAATGGTGTCGTCATTATCTAATAGGTGTTCGCCCTGACGTTGGCAGGCCAGTAAAGCGTGACCGTTGGCCTTGACTGCACAAGACCCACAAATGGCACTACGGCAAGACATTCGATAAGAAAGGCTGCCATCGAGAGTCCATTTGATCTCATTCATACAATCCAGAAGTGTGGCACCGTCAGGAATATCCAACTCAAACTCTTCGAAGTAAGGTTCGGGTTGTTTTTCTGGATTGAACCGTTTGATTCTAAATGTTGCCATCAATAAGTTCTCTCAGTAACTGGATATTTAGTAATAATTACGGGTTTGGTTTTGATGACAAACCCATCCGGCGAATCGTAAACCATGGAGTGATGCAGAAAATTTTTATCATCCCGTTTCGGAAAGTCCGTCCTGGAATGACCGCCTCGGCTTTCCTGTCTGTAAAGGGCTGCCTCAGCGATGACTTCTGCCATTCTCAGCATATTACCCAACTCCATAATTTCGTAAATTTCAGTATTAAATATTTTGCCTTTATCCGTCACTTTACCTTTTTTGAACCGCACCTGCAGATCTTTAAGGGTTTCGATACAGACTTTCAGCTTTTTCTCATCGCGAAAAACACCGCAATGGCTCATCATAATTTCTTTCATTTCATCGCGAATATCGTTGTAACTTTCTGAGCCATCTCTTTGGAAAACATCCTCAAACTTTTCTAATACTTTGGCTTTTTCCTGTCCTTCATTTACGTTACCAAAGTCTTTACCTCTTGCGTATTCCAAGACAGATTTACCCGCACGTTCGCCAAACACAACAGCATCAAGAAGGGAATTTGTTCCCAAGCGGTTTCCGCCGTGAACCGAAACACAGGCACATTCACCCGCTGCGAAAAATCCATTCATTTTGGTTCCTTCTGCATCGAGAATAACGTGACATCCTTTATCTACAGGAATACCCCCCATAGAATAATGTGCAGTGGGTTGAATGGGAATAGGA
>JAJDAW010000142.1 GCA_029261635.1 Nitrospinaceae bacterium | reverse complement strand
GCATATTCCCATTCTGCTTCGCTGGGTAAACGATAGCGTTCTGTTTTTTCCGCAGTGTTTAATCGTTGTAAATAATCTTGAGCATCATTCCAGGACACTCTTTGAACGGGATGATTTTCTCCAATGAATTTTGAGAGGTTCTGGTCTTTATAAATAGACCACTGTTTTTGCGTGACCTCATAGGTTCCCAAATAAAAGGAATCGACGCAGGCTTTGTGAGCAGGGGCCTCAAACTTAAATCCGTTATCAGACCCCATTAAAAAACATCCTGCAGGTATTTTAAGGAATTGCATTTGTGTGGTAGGAGAGACAAATACCCTTTTCGTGGTTTTTTCCACTTGTCCAAAAATAGGAGAAGCCCCGAAGCACGATAAGGTTATGAGAAACGATAAAATTAGCTGTTTTAAGAGGGATGCGTTTTTCATTCCGCCAAATATAGGACTAATTCCTAGTGTAATGGTTGTATTAACCTACATGATAAATGGTGTTGCGCTTATATGCAGGCCCATTTTATGTTTATAGAATCAATGCTTGAGCCTTTAATACTCAGGGGATGCATTGATTTATTCTGTTAAAAGAAAGTTTTCCGTTTTTGCTGTAGCAGTTCTGCTTGTTTTTGCTGCAATATCTGAAGCGGACTCAGGTGCGATAATTCTTAATCCGACCCAGCAAAAGCCAAGTGAGTTGAGAGTTTATCAAAACGCATACGTTAAAATCAGCAATACATTCAATTCAGCATTGTATGATCTTGCCATTATTGAGTTTCCATCTGAGAAAAGAGTATTATCCATCGCCGATTTCCAATCAGGGCAGACTTTCGAAATGTCATTTTCAAAAGCAGGGGAATACAAGATCTGTTATTCCAGCGAAAATGATCCGCGCACCTGTTTACTCCTGGATGTTTTAAAAGCAGAAATGATTTAAGCTGTTCTCTCTGTTTTTGAGTAAAACTCTAATTACCTGCTGCCTGCCAAAGCGAATCCACAAAATAATTTTTACAATCGTAAAAGTTTTCTGAAATTTTAAATCCACTTTCTAAAGCTAGGGCCTTTATGTCTTCTATTGAATATTTATAAGACTGCTCGGTTTGCATTGTTTCCCATTCGGCAAAATCAAAACTTTTATCCAAAGACTCTATGTGAATAGTTTGTTTGCAGGTGCTGTATAAAAAACTCTCCACTGCATGTGTATGCGGATTGTAATGTCCCTGCTGAACAAATAAATTCTTGTCGAAATTGGCTCCCAACATGTCATTGATTCTATCGAGGAGATGTAAATTGAACTTTTCAAACAACTCATCGTTATACGACTGATGAAGTAATTTGGGGTTTTTCATAAGATCGAAGCCCATCAACAGGTAATCATCTGTTTGAAGTGTTCCACGGAGTTTTTTCAGGAAAGCTTTAGCATCGGGGATGTCCATATTGTTCAGAGTGACCCCCAAAAAAAGCACCATTTTCTTTGCTTTCTCGATGGTGGCCAGTCCCTCAAAATAATCTGCGACCAGCCCGGTTGCGTTTAATTTAGAGGTTGGGAATTTTTTGTTCAGCGCATTAATGAGATTGTTGATGGCCCCCTTGGAAATATCGATGGGAGTGTATTGAAGTTCGATTCCATCCGAAAGCAACTGTTCGATGAGAATCATTGTTTTATCGCCATCTCCAGAGCCTAGCTCGACCAGGTGGTTGGAAGAATTAGAAAATATTTTAGAAAGAGTGGCTTTATGCGTGTTGAAAATTTCCAGTTCACAGCGAGAGGGATGATAGTTTTCAAGTTCTGTTATTTGCTTGAAAATCTCACTTCCTCTTGAGTCAAAAATTAACCAGGATGGTAGTTTCCTGTTTTTAAGGGAGAGTCCTTTAAGAACTGCATCGGCAAATAGTTTTGTTTCGGGGGCAGAGATTGAATTATTCATAAAGTATTATTTTTAATAAAAAATCGAGAAAAATTGAAAATGTCAGGCCTGCATTTGACCTGACTGATTCTGCTTGCTATATTACTTGTATATAATCCTTTATATCGTTTGTCCAGCTTGGACTACAGCCTTAATACTACTACATAGGCTAATTTATTTATTCCCTTTATTCAAAAAGTGAAAGCCAATGGTTGCTCTTATTAAGTCAGACAATTTAAACATGCCTCTGGAATATGAAAAAGCAGAGAGCGAATTCATTGCGCTTTTAAATTGTGATGATTTGGATGGGAAGATTTTGGCTGATCCTCATGTCGCCGATAATTTTAATGACAGGATTCATAGCGCATTAAAAAAATCTCTGGATGACGATGACGGGTCTGCTCATCTTTTCGTGCAAAGGTGTTTGTATAAAATTAACAGGCTTAAACTCTTTTGGGATGATGATCTCAAGAATTATTCGAATGAAAATTCGCGTTTCCTTTTCAATCTTCGATCTGATATCGAAAACCAATGGTCGGCCTGGGAAGAAAAACAGTTTGTCATTGATCGTCCGGCAGATGTGGCTCAGGCATTATTTGACCGGGGCAAGGAAGATCTAAACCCAGAATTATCTGAGGATGGACGTTATATTCGCGATGATATTTCCGAGGAAGGTTACCGCAGGTTGTTGGCTATCGCCTCATTGGATGGTCTGGTCGAAGCGAGTCAGCTTTCGCGGGTATTGGGAGGTGCCAGTTCAGAGGTGCAGCTTATGTTAACGCGCATCCTTTGGGAAGAGTATGGCAGTGGTAAGCTGGAGCGAAAACATTCTACTTTTTTTGCCGCAATGATGGATGGACTGGGGTTGGATTCTCGACCTGAAGCTTATTTTGACCTGGTGCCTTGGGAAGTTTTGGCAAATATCAATCATTCCTTCATGGTTTCAGAACAAAAGCGAAAATATTTGCGATATGTTGGGGGTCTTCTGTATATAGAGGTTTCTGTTCCAGGATCTTTCATCAATAACAAGTTGGCAGGTGAGAGATTGGGATTAAGCCCGGAAGCCATTAGTTATTGGGACATACATATAAAAGAAGACATCCGCCATGGTCAATGGATGCTGGACGATGTCGCTCTTCCTCTTGTCGATAAGTATGGGGAGGATGCGTGGGAAATTGTGTTGGGCTACGACCAGCAAAAATATTTATCCTCAAGAGCTTTCAGTTCTGTTGTGGACTCGATCCAAAACTGCGAAAACGCAGTGATGCAAGATTAAATCGAGTTTGTCGTGCAAAATCCTGCCTTAAAACTGTAACAGAAAATCATCATCCAATTCTTCTTCAAGATAATCAGGAAGCTGTGTGTGTGAGTCGACTTGACAGAGGTTTACTTGATTTGTGGTTAACCCTGTAGCGTCCTTGAGTTTGGCCCCTTTTAGATTGGTCTGATTGAAAATCGCTCCCTCGTTTAATTGCGCCCCTTCTAAATTAGCATTTTCCAAATCTGCAAACTGGAGGTTTGATTCCAATAAGCCAGCGCCGGAAAGATTTGCATCCTTCAAGTTTGTGCTTTGCAAGTTGGTTTCCAAAAGTTTAGCCTTGTTCAGGTCTGCCTTTTCGAGGTTGGCTCCTGTCAGGTTCGAGTATTGAAGTTTAGCTT
Source organism: Nitrospinaceae bacterium (assembly GCA_029261635.1). Classification (GTDB taxonomy): domain Bacteria; phylum Nitrospinota; class Nitrospinia; order Nitrospinales; family VA-1; genus UBA8687. Next base: position 14,307 of record JAJDAW010000142.1, on the reverse strand, counting down.
CCTTCAAGTCGGTATGGCTTAAATTAATCTTTTGGAGCTGAGATCCACGGATATCTGCTTGGGAAAGGTCTGGAACAATTTCCGGGTTTTCTTCCCGCCATTGGTTCCAAGTATCGACTCCTTGTTTGATTTTGTTAAAGTGCTCTTCAATTGGCATTTTTATTTTCCAGTAAATTTAAGATTCTTAAGGGCTGTGTAAAAACCATTATTTTAGTCCATATAAAATTCCATATACACCATCCAGCCGATCATGGAGAGAATGAGCACGGCATAGCCTGTGTGTACCCAGACTGTGAAAATGATATTTTCCTTGCGCTTTTCACGAGGTTTTTTTTCGGGTTCTTTTTCCTTCACTTATTTTCCTTTCAGGCCGTAATAATAGTTAACAGTAAATACGGGTAACTGTCATTAAAATAACCTGTTTTAGCTTGCGAGTGAGAGAATATTTAATTCCTCAAAATTCAACAACTTGTTTGGTTTTGATCCCGTTCTTTTGGTTTACAATATTTAAAGTAGCATAACTTCTATTATTTCTGGCGCATGAAAAATATTTCAAAATTTCTTTTAGTTTTTATTTTGCTGGCTCCAGCCGCTTATGCGGATGAGGTGCGGGAAGGTTTGAAGGCTTTAAACCGTGGCGACTATAGGGCAGCTTTTGAAAAATGGAAACCTCTAGCTGAAAAAGGCAATAGCACCGCCCAATTTAATCTGGGCTTGATGTATGACAAGGGAGATGGAATCAGACAAAATTTCCCCAAAGCTGTCAAATGGTACCGATTGGCCGCCAAGCAAGGAAACGTCAGTGCGCAATTTAATCTGGGGTTGATGTATTACAAGGGTGAAGGTGTTGCCAAAGACTATGAAAGAGCCGTTAAATGGTATTTATATGCGGCGAGACAGGGAAACATAGGCGCCCAGTTCAATCTCGGGTGGATGTTTGATAAAGGCGTGGGCGTGACCCCGAACTATAAAAGGGCGATAAAGTGGTATCGACTTGCCGCAAAACATGGACATGCCGGTGCACAATATAATCTTGGTTTGATGTATGACAAAGGTGAAAGAGTTTCCCGAGATTTTGATAGAGCGCTCAAGTGGTTTTTAAAAGCGGGAAACCTGGGGAGCGCAGATGCGCAATTAAAACTTGCCCAGATTTATGACCAAGGGGTTGATGTGGCAGAAGATATCCAGAAAGCTGTTAAGTGGTACAAGTTAAGCGCAAAGCAAGGCAAGGTTGAGGCGCAAATAAAACTAGCAAGAATCTATGACAAAGGCGATCGGGTAGAAAAGAATTTTGCATATGCGGTCAAATGGTACGAAGCCGCAGCAATAAATGGTAAACGCGAGGCGCAATCTCGTCTGGGGATGATATATACCAAAGGATCGCAAAAAGATTATAGAAAGGCTTTTAAATGGTTTCGGCGTGCGGCTAAGAGGGGGGATGCCAATGCTCAATTTAATCTTGGGCGATTATATGAAGCAGGAGATGGTATCGATAAAAACCTAGAAAGAGCAGCAAAGTGGTATCTTCTGGCCGCCGAACAAAATCATTCCAAAGCACAGGCGAATCTAGGCTGGATGTATATTAACGGAGCTGGTGTGGAAGAAGATCTGGATGAAGCGACGAAATGGTACAAAAGGTCTGAAAGCTTGGGAAAATACCCTAGGAAAAAAGCTCGTAATTAAAACGCTCTAACGATTAATCACCCTCCCTCCTGGTAAACCTTCAGATATTCATGATATTTCTCAAATACCTAGAAACATCTAAAAAATACTCCAAGATTGCCACGCTGAGCCTGCCAAGCATCTAGCATTCCTTTACCAATAGAAACGGAACATAAAAACCGGAAAAAACTGCCCCTTCGACCTGAAAAAGGTGTTGGATGAGGATCTTAAGGGCAATATAGGGGGTCCTAAGGCTAAAAAAATCAATATATTCACCAAAACCACGAAAAAGCCTGCTTTGGCATGAGCCTTGCTAGATACAGGAGTGACAGCGAAATGCGTCAAAATTCAACCGTGGAGGATTTATGAAGAATTTAACTGTAGACGAGTTTTTAACTCAAATGTTTCGAGATACTGCAGAAAAAAGTGGATGGAATATTTACCGCAAAGGCAGAAAATGGTTGCCGTCAATTAAAAGAAAAAAACCAGACCCAAAAGTGAAGAGTCTCAATTGAACTTTTTGAACTTATTTAATCGTGAGGAACTCTTATGAATGCAACAACAGCTGATCTGGGTATTTCTCCAGAAAACATGGAAAAAGAAAACTGGCTAGATTGCCTTGCCGATGGGATTGATGATTTACCGGCAACGGAACGATTGATCGTTACTTTGTTTTATTATGAAAGTTTGACGATCCAAGAAATTGCTCTGGTTCTCGAATTGTCAGAATCCGAAGTTTCTAAAATCCATCACGATACCGTTTTGGAACTTTTAAAACGATAATTTGGAGTATGGAAAAATCCTAGTGTAATCGATAAGGTTTTTTAAAATTTAAATAGCAATGATCGATGGGATTTGTCCCAGCAATTGCGATTCGATTCAAAAACAGGGATAATGCGCTTCCTTGAACTCAGTACCGTTTTCTATTGTTGAAAACGGGAAGTTTTAGAATTAGCGATTGTCCATGCGGTTACCCAAAGAAGTTCTTAAAGAGGTTTTTGGTTTCGATTCCTTTCGAGGCCTGCAAGAGGAAATTATAAAACATGTCCTCGATGGAGGAGATGCACTGGTACTGATGCAGACCGGTGGTGGTAAATCGCTTTGTTATCAGATTCCCGCGCTCTGCCTGAATGGCATTACTGTTGTTGTCTCGCCCCTCATTGCCTTGATGCGAGACCAGGTCGAGTCCCTCAAGCAATTGGGTGTTCGCGCCGCCGGATTAAACTCCACCCTGACTTTGTCTGAAGCCAGCGAAGTCGAACAGAATATGGTATCTGGCCAATTAGATTTGGTTTATGTCTCTCCCGAACGTCTTCTCACAAAAACATTTCTTGATCTTCTGAACCGTTGCGATGTGGCATTGTTTGCCATCGATGAGGCGCATTGTGTGTCGCAGTGGGGGCATGATTTTCGTCCTGAATATCTCAAGTTAACCACCTTGCATGAACGCTTCCCTCAGGTTCCACGCCTGGCTTTGACTGCAACTGCTGATGGCCCCACACGGCGGGATATTTTGGAGAGATTGAGCCTCCAATCAGGCCGTTTGTTCGTGGCCGGATTTAACCGTCCCAATATTTTTTACCGTATAGTTCCTAAGGATAACCCCCGTAAAAAGCTCCTTTATTTTTTAGAGAGCGAGCATTCCGGTGAATCGGGAATCGTCTATCATCTATCGCGTTCGAAAGTGGAAGACACTGCGCAGTGGTTGGTTGACCAAGGCTATACGGCTCTGCCTTATCATGCGGGTATGAGTAAAAAGCTTCGTGAAAAAAACCAAGACCAATTTTTTAAGGAAGAGGGGGTGATCATGGTTGCGACCATCGCTTTCGGGATGGGTATAGATAAGCCCGATGTGCGTTTCGTAGCTCATATGGATCTACCCAAGAGCATGGAGTCCTATTACCAGGAAACGGGGCGTGCCGGTCGCGATGGAGAAAAATCGACGGCGTGGTTGGCCTATGGTGTAGGTGATGTAGGCAAAATAATTAATTTTATAGATATCTCCGATGCGCCCGAGGAGCAAAAAAGGGTGGAGCGGCAAAAACTGGAAAAACTGCTGGGCTATTGTGAAACCACACGATGCAGGCGTCAGGTATTACTGGAATATTTTGGTGAAACTTTGGAGCAACCTTGCAATAACTGTGACACCTGTTTGGAGCCAGTAGAAAGCTTCGATGGAACCGTAGCGGCGCAAAAAGCTCTTTCATGTGCTTACCGTACGGGGGAGAGGTTTGGCACTATGTACATCATAGATGTATTGCTTGGTGCTAAAACCGAGCGCATCCAGAGTTTTGATCATCACAATTTGAGCACCTATGGAATCGGGAAAGAATTCTCAAAAGAGGAATGGCGTTCCATTTTTCGCCAATTGGTTGCTATGGGACTTTTAACAGTAGACATCGAAGGTCACGGTGGGTTACGGCTGGGGCCTAATCATAGACCTGTTCTGGTTGGAGAGCGTTCAATACAATTCAGACGAGATGCAGGAAAAACAGTCTCAAGTAAACGGAAAAAAGGAAAAGCCGGGAAACAACTTGTTAAATCTACTTTCAATAATCCATCCGATGATGCTTTGTTTCAAGCCCTACGTGACTGCCGAATGGGTTTGGCAAAAGAACAGGGCGTTCCCCCCTACGTCATTTTTCACGACAGTGCCTTGTCGGATATGGTGCAAAACAGACCGCATACCTTGGAAGAGTTTTCCATGTTGCACGGAGTGGGTGAGGCCAAACTCAAACGTTACGCAAACGATTTTCTTGCTGTAATTCTTGAAGAAATACAGAATTAAACCTGTACAAGGAAATAGAAGCTATAATACATCGGAATATTTGTAGTCGTGACTTTGTAATTATATTTTTGGTGTAGATAAAAATAATGAATTGGGAAAACGAAAAACTTTGGGCGGGAATCGGTGTAGAAGTCAGCGGTAGTTTGTCTAGTCGTGAAATGCTTTATAAAGCCAAGCTCGATTGGGAAGTTTCTAAAATTCCTTCGCAGCGACCCAAGTCCCACGCCAATCAAGAAACATTGCGTTTTTACAAAGCCTATTTCGACTGTGGAAATGCAGAAATCGAAACGGTTGGCAGTCTCGATGGTGCCCGTATAATCTGGTCACTCGCCAGATTAAATGAAGATTTTGTGTTGCCGGGGAACGATGAACTCAAAGGATATATTCTGCTTGCATCCCGCCATGAGGACAGGGAAAAAATTGAAATACAATTTTTGACTCTGCGTTCGGCCAACAACAGTATGTTGAAGATATCCTCTAAGGCAAGACCCACGGTAAAAAATTCTTTCCGACGTTCATTTAAATCCACCCTGCCTTTTTTGTCCGAGTCATCGCTTCAATTTGATGAAGATATGATCCAAAGAACAAAAGCGACTATCGAAATGGGCCGGACTGCTATATCCGCTCATGCCAAAGAAGCTCAACTGCTTGCAGAAAAAAAAGTAACCGACCAAATTGCTGAAAACTTCATGAACGAAGTTTTTAAACAAGATTCGGAGGATAGCGAAGAAGCAGAGCAAAAGGCTAAGGCAAACGCACGATCTGCTTTGGATGCATTTGGGGGCGCACCGGGGCAAAATCTGGAATCGGCTCAAATGACAGCATGGGGACTCCTGACTGCGGTAACTTACACGGCAGATCGTCTCGGGAAAACTCCGGATTCTCGTTTAAGACAAGCTTGGTTTGGTACCAATATGAAGACTAAAAAGCGAGCATTAGAACTGGCGTTAAAGCTTCTTTAAGGAAACAGTTTTCAGAAAGATTTTCAGATACTATCCGTAGTCTTTATTTCCTCAAAACTACCAAAGTGATTCGGCTTCCATTGAAAATTCTTTGAAGGCGAGATTTTTGTTTGGGTAATGTTGAAGGTCGTCTTTGAGATGGATGAAGACCCCTCAGCAGAGCAATATAACTCATACACCCCCTCTTTAATGAACTCGAACTTTATAGATTTTTTTTCTGGAAGTTCTGGAAGTTCAAAAATAACTTTCTCAGTATCGCTTGAGTATATGTATAAATTGAAAACGGGGAAGTTGTAATTATTTTGCAGTGAGATAGGCGTGTTGGTGATGCCTTGAAAAGAACAAGATTTATCAGGGTCGTTGTTTAAGAGTATAGTTTCTTGTTTGTTCCATAGTTCACTTGGATAGCTCTCGCTGAAATTCAGCAATGTGGACCAATAAGTAAACTTCACATATTCAGAGTCATGCTCAATAACGGATTTTCCATTTTTTTCTGGAGAACCATCTACTTTGATCTCGTGCATGGGGTTTTTTGTGGATAGGTTTTCAAAATGTTTTATATAAAGATTCTACATACAACTCATAATTTCAAGTATCAGCGGAAGCGTGAATTAGCCTCAGGTTTAGTCTTATGGTCTATAGGATTAAACCTGATTATCGAGTCGGGGTTTGGCTGGTTTTGTTGGTGGGGCTAGGGGGCAGCTATGCTGAAGCTAGACTCCAGGAAAATGATCCGATTACGGGACTTTCGACTTCTATTTTATCGCCAGGTTGAAGAGGTGCCACTCCTGCGGGAGTTCCGGTGAAAATGACATCGCCAGGTTTTAATGTCCACCAATTGCTGAGAGCTTGAATCAGATTTGCGATGGGGAATATCATTTCCCGAGTATTTCCTTTTTGTCGCAGGTTACCGTTGACAGAGCACGAGAAGAAGAGGTTGTCTAAATCGATTTTCTTTGGAGAATAATCTTTAAAGATACCTAATGGAGCACTTTGCTCAAATGATTTCGAAAGCTCCCAGGGCAGTCCTGCCTTCTTTAATTTATTCTGAACATCTCGTAGGGTTAAATCTAAACCCAGTGTGATTGCCGAAATATAAGACAGGGCATCGGCTTTAAGAATATTTTTACCCTCCTTACCTATCAACAAAACCACTTCTGCCTCGTGGTGCAATTCGTTGCCGAAGGAGGGGAGGTGTAGAGTCTCACCGGGAGCAACTATATTGCAAACGGGTTTCATAAATACCACGGGTTCCTCAGGTATTTGGGTACCGCCCAACTCCTTGATGTGTTCGCTATAGTTTTTGCCAATGCAAAAAATTCGATTAGGAGTGAACGCTAAGTTGTGGGCAGAAAAATTCAACGTTTAATTCTTCCTGATGAAAAAAAAGAGATAGGTCTAATCTGCAATATATAGGTTTATTATAATGAAAAGTTCGGGTTTTAGTTTTTTTTTTCAGTCTTGTATGCAAGTTCAAAAGCCCTTAAAAACTGTGACTTGAATTACTTGTCTCGTTCGGTTAATCTTCATCTTCCCAATACAACCAGAGCCTAAAATTATGATTCGAACCACTTTAATCGGGCATGCCTGCCTGTACATACAATCCGAAAAAACAAATATACTCACCGATCCTGTTTGGTTTGATTATCTGTGGGAAGAAATTAATGTGCTTTGCCCCAGTATCGTTCTGGAAAAGGGAAAAATACCGCCTGTGGATGTTCTCAATCTCTCGCACAGGCATCAGGATCATTTCGACGTGCGTACGTTAGCGTATCTGAAGCAAAATGAAAGTATTCTCACGCCAGATACTATCGTCCTTGCTCCCAAGGATGACCTTCTTCTTGGTATTCTCGATGAACTCGAATTCAAAAATGTAAAAGTCGTTACAGATTTTGAGGCCATTAAGGTTAATGACGTGACGTTGACTCCGACCCCATCGCGCAACCAGATCAGCACGGCGGAAGATGAGTTTCCTGAGCATGGCTTGCTTGTGAATGATGGGGAAGTAACGATCTGGAATCAGGTGGACTCTCAGGTTAACCCCGATATCATTCAGCGAATTATGGAACTGTACGGGCATATTGATTTTTTTCACTCCCGATTTGTTCCATTGATAGAGGGGCACTTTTCCTATAACAAACATCTCGCTCTACCTTTTGATGAATACTGTACTTATCTTAATGTAGTGAGAGCCCTTGGGCCTCGAATGGTTGTCCCCGGTTCTGCCGCATTTCGCTACAGAGATGAATTGAATTTTTTAAATCAGTATTCTTTTCCGACAACACAGGAACAGTTTCTGCGTGACCTGAAAGCATTTTGTCCAGAAGTGCCCAGTGCTCCCTACTTTCCAGGAGATGTGGCGCATATATCGAAGGATGAAGTTTGCATTAAAAAGCAGGACTCCGATTTCGTGCGTGTCCTTGAAGACGACAGCCATAAAATTTTCTTCAAGCCCGGTTATGAGGTGCCCATAATAAAAACGCAAACAATAGATCCTGCTCAATATGAAAAAGAATTGCAGGTAGTGGAAGACTTTATTGAAAACGGCTTTATGGAGAAAGTTTTTAAAAGCGAATTACTGGGCGGTTGGCAACATTGGCAAATCGTGTATCAATTGGAAGTGTTTGGGCAGGAAGGTTCACAAATATGGACAATTGATTTTGCAAAACCGGGAAAACCAGAACTTCATAAAGGCGATATCGGCAAGATAAATATTTATGAAGGTATTTCTTCATCTGAATTATGCGCTCTGATAGAAGGGAACACTTCATGGGATTATGTAACCTTATGCGGTAACTACCGGACGTTCAATAATATATACCGAATCACCGAAGGTGGATTCGAGCTTCCCCCGAAGGATAAATCGAATTATGCTTTAGAGCCTTTGATGGATATTTTTCCATGGGACAAAGGCATGGATAAAAGGAAGTTCATGCGAGATGTCCACCGTTGGAAAGGAAAGAGTTTTTAAGGCTTCCTCTATTAAAACCCTTGTTTTAGAATTGGTTTAGCGTCTTTCGTATCTCCCTCCCTCCCCATCATCACCAGTAACTCTTATTGGTAAATAATAGTTTATATTGATCCTCTGTGGTTTTTATTTGCAATTAAAAATAATATCAAGAAACATAGCTTAGGAGAGGGAAAATTAACTAATCATCTGATTCAAAACTCCCATTTTCTCCTAAAGAGAATGTGGTAATTTCTATAGTCACTTTAATTCTGAATCTGTTGGTATACGACTTCGGCAATCAAAAATTATCTTTCGATTCGTCCGTCACACGGGGAATGCAACCTAATGAAACCGTCGATGTTAAAAAGTGAAAGTAAATTCCGTCGAATCTTCGAGACGGCTATCGATCCGGTCATTTCAATTGATGAGAAGGGTGTTGTTCTATTGTGTAACCCAGCTGCTGAACAAAAGTTTGGTTATTCAACCGAAGAGATGGTGGGCCAAAATATAAAAATGTTGATGCCTTCTCCTTATAAAGAAGAGCACGATGGCTATCTTTCCAATTATATGAGGACAGGTAAAGCGCAGATCATTGGTATGGTTCGGGAGTTGGAAGGGGAGAGGAAAGACGGCTCTGTTTTTCCCATGGAATTATCCGTCAGTGAAGTGTTGAGCGATGGGGAGCGTAGCTTTACGGGTATCGTTCGCGACATCAGCCAGTTAAAACAAGCTCAAGCAGCGATGTCAAAAAGTGAAAATAAATTCCGTCGAATTTTGGAAACGGCTATCGATCCGGTAATTTCAATTGATGAGAAGGGTATTGTTTTACTGTGTAATCCGGCTGCTGAGCAAGAGTTTGGCTATTCATCTGTAGAGATAGTGGGTCAAAATATAAAAATGTTGATGCCTTCTCCTTATAAAGAAGAGCACGATGGCTATCTTGCCAATTATATGAAGACGGGTAAAGCGCAGATCATTGGTATGGTTCGGGAGTTGGAAGGGGAGAGGAAGGACGGCTCTGTTTTTCCCATGGAATTATCTGTCAGTGAAGTGTTGGGAGATGAGCAACGTAGCTTTACGGGTGTGGTTCGTAATATTACAGAACATAAAGAAATGATAGATGAACTTCAACAATTTGCATATGTAACATCCCATGATTTAAAAGCGCCTCTTCGCGCGATCAGCAATCTTTCTCAATGGATTGAGGAAGACTTGGGAGATGATTTGAACGAAGAAACCACAGAAAATTTTAAGCTCCTCAGAAGTCGGGTACTACGAATGGAAAACCTTATTCAAGGGATTCTTCAATACTCCAGAGTCGGAGATGGTGAGCCGACTATTGTATTTTGCAAACTCAAAGAAGTAATTGATGGGGTTTTGGGTTCGATAGTAGTTCCAGAAGGGTTTTTAGTCCATATTGAATCAGATGTTTTGGGTGTTTATGCTGATCAAACGCAGATTATACAAGTGTTTACCAACTTGCTCAGTAATGCTATAAAACATAATAACAATCCACAAGGAGAAATAAGAATCACAGCGCGAGAAAGTGAGACGAATAAAGAGTGGGTTGAAATTCTTGTGGCCGATAACGGGCCAGGAATACCCATGAAATACCGTGAAAAGGTTTTTCAGGTTTTTCAAACATTGCAAGCTAGAGACACAGCCGAAAATACCGGTGTGGGGCTGGCAATTGTAAAAAAAATTATCGAGAAGCAAGGTGGAAAAATCGAAATATTGGACTTGGATACTCTCGGTACAACATTTAAGATTCTTTGGCCTAATAAAACCCAATAGGTCTGTTTGCGGACCCTTGGAAGCTATTTAAACTAATAGGGGATAGTCATGACTATGAATGCAGCAATAAATTTTTTACTCGTGGAAGATGATGAAGTCGATGTGAAAAATGTGCAACGCGCATTTAAAAAGAACAACATCAACAATCCTCTGCATGTTGCTGGTAATGGTGAAGAAGCTTTAGAAAAGCTGAGAGGAAATGGTAATCCCCCCATTATTCCACCACCACAAGTAATTCTGTTGGATTTGAATATGCCCAAAATGGGAGGGCTGGAATTTCTTCAGGAGATAAGGAAGGACCCTCGATTCAAATCACTATCCGTATTTGTTCTGACTACTTCTGATGAAGAAAGAGATAAAATAGCCGCGTATAACTTTAATATAGCAGGCTACATTTTAAAGCCCCTAGAGTTCGGTCAATTTATGGATACGATAAAAACTTTGGAAGCTTATTGGACTTTATGCGAATTCCCTAATAGGTAATAAATAATATGACAAACATTAAATCTATTTTAATAATTGAAGATGATGAAATAGATCGGCAAGTTCTGCGTCGATATTTGGAGAGTGAAAGAAAAGATGCTGAGATTGTGGAAACTCATACCTGTGCAGAAGGACTTTCTGCGATGGCAAAAAAGGAATTCGACTGTATTCTCCTTGACTATCGGCTTCCCGATGGCGATGGGATTGAGTTTCTGCAAAAGTTAATGCTGAGTGATGTTAAATGTCCTCCAATTTTATTTCTGACAGGACAAGGTAATGAATTGTTGGCCGTGGAATCACTTAGGAGTGGGGCTGCCGATTATATTCCTAAAGATATTTTGTCTGCAAATCGGTTGAACCGCAGTGTTGATAATGCGATCCGGTTCCACCAATTAGAAGTTAGAGCAAGGGATGCCGAGACGAAACTTGCGACCAGTGAAGAAAAGTATCGCACCATTGTGGAAAAAATATCCGATCTGGTTTTTCAGTTGGATTCAAATCAAAATATTACCTTCGCCAATACGGCTTTTGAAATGCTGGGGTACACTGCTGATGAACTGGTAGGGAAGCCTATTAAAAATTTGATCGATTCAGATGATGTGGATTCTCTTTTGTCTAAGATGGCAACACGCAATGTTGGGCCTTTGGCTACTACTGACTTGGAGGTTCGTTTTAATACCAATCCAGAATCCAGCCTTTCCGAAGAGTATCCAGTGATGACAATTCGAGTCGATGCTTCGGGAATGTGGGATGTTCCTGATGACATGGTTTTTAAAGACGAAGTGGCTAAGAAATTCCTAGGGACGGTATGTGTTGGTCGATACACATCTGGCAACAATACCTGAAGGCTCCTCCCACCTATCTATAAAATACACTTGAGGGTTAGCGTTTTTACCCTGTCTTTTCTTCACAACGAAAATCAGTTTCAGAAGTCCAGAGGATCTTCAGATAATGGGGAACTTTGGTTTCGCGGTCGATCTTTGCCGATTGTATCTGTGCAGGCGTCAGGTTAATGGAGTAGCGCAAGATAGCCTTACTGAGATTGGCCCATTGTAAGTCGGTATCCTGCAACCATGCCGAAGACAGGTATGCCTCTGTGAGATTGGCTTCAGTGAACAAGGTCTTGCGAAGATCGGCTCTGAAGAAATTTACTTTTTCAAGATTAGACTTTCGCATATCCGCTTTTCTTAGATCGGTTTCGCTGAAGTCGATGCCGCGAAGATCGAAATTGCTAAAATCAACTTTTCTCAACGTTGCTTTCTTAAATGAGCATCCGTATAAATCTGCGCCATCGAACTTTGCTGCGGAGCAATCGGTTTCGTTTAGGTTAGCGCCTCGCAAGTCTGAACCGGAGAAGAAGGTTTTGGTGAGGTCAGCACCTTGGAAATTAGTGCCGTTGAGTAAAGCCATATGAAAATTTGCTCTTCGAAGGTTAGCGTTCTTCAGGTTAATGCCATTGAAGTCGACGCGATCCAAGTCAGGCTCGACTTTTGGATAGCTATCTCTCCAGATATTCCACCTCGTTATTGAACTCTTGAGTAGAGTGATATGTTCTCGATTCGCCACGTTATATTAATCTTCTAATTATATGAATATTTTTTTTATAGGTTTCATCACTGCTGCCGCACTAATCCACGTGGCCTATGAAAAAAGGATTGTGTTCTTTCTCTTGCTTCACTGTAGTTGCGGGTCCGTGACCTGGATAAATGCCAGTGCCATCTGGCAGACGAAGTACTTTTTGTGTTATGGAATTAAACAGATCTTTCCAGGAAGAATTGGCACGTCCCATAGATCCGGCGAAGATCACGTCTCCAGAAAGCAAAGTTTGATTAATTAGATAAGAGACGCCGCCCGCTGTATGGCCAGGTGTTTCTATGCAAAAGATTCGCAATTTACCTAGTGTCAACTCATCTCCATCCTTTACAATTTTGAAATTGCGACTTCCTTTGGGCTTGGGTTCATTGTGGTCAATGTAGGTAGGGCAATCAAAGGCATCGCTAAGCTCTCCTAAACCGCCTGCGTGATCTGGGTGAGCATGAGTTAATAGGATCATATTAGGACGAACGCCCATTTCGCGGGCTTTGCTGATGATCGTTTTTGGATTTGCTCCCGTATCTACAACCGCGGTTTCTCCCGTTGCTTTACAACGTAGTAGGTAACAATTTACAGGATACTCCCCCATAAAAACACTTAAGCAAACTAAATCAAAATCCGGATCTACGGCGGGTTCTTTGGGTGTCCATCGCTCTTGGGCAATATCAATTAGGGTAGGTCCATCTAAATCCAACGCTTTCGCAAGCTTTAAGACCACCGAATCCTCCGGTGTCAATTGATAGCTTTCTATCCGCTGGATGTCATCTTCCGGGAGGTCTGTTGACCTCACAAGGTCGCCCTGCGACCATGCTTTGCCATCCCGGGCCTTTTGTAAAATATCTCCCAATTCATCTTCGAGCGGCATTGCGTTCTTCTCCTAAATGGTGCGTTAATAAATTTAAATTGCCTCTATTTCATTCGTCCTTTAAATATCAATTCCGCGACACCCGACTTGTCAAGTTCACCTTTACCCGCTTTTACGAGACGTTGGTATTGATCGAGTGTGGCTTTTGCTACTGGCAATTGTAACCCGGTATCTTGAGCCATGCTGAGGGCGATTCCAGAATCCTTTGCTGCATGGGCGGCAGAGAAATAACATTCATGATCCCGGTTTTGCATATCTTCCCCATCTGTTTCAAGAACGCGAGATGCTGCACCTGTTTGGCTAAAGACCTCGCGAAGCACAGTTATATCTAACCCGAGTGCATCTCCCAAGCCTAATCCTTCTGCCAGTGCGGCGGTGTTGCAGTTCATAACCATATTGACTAGCGCTTTCATTTTTGCGGCATCACCAGCAGGGCCAATGTAGAGTAGTTTTGAACTCAGTGCTTCAAGTAATGTACTTGCCTTTTCAAAAATTGGTTTTTTACCTCCACACATTAGATAAAGTGTTCCTTCGCGCGCCTGCGTGATGCTGCTAGCCATAAGCGCTTCGAGATTGGTTCCCCCATTTTTTTCAACGAGAGTTTCCGCTTTGATGTGTGCTTCAGGGCCGACCGTGGCGAAATTTATAAACAGTCGGTTCTTTGCGTGGGTAAGTAAACTTGTGGGTTTGGTTTCAGAGAAAATATCATCCATCGCGACGTCATCTGTTACCACTGTAAGTACGATATCGCTTAATTCAGCAACACGGGCAGGTGAAGATGCCGGCTCGCAGGACAGTTCTTTCGCTAAAGACTCTCCTGCTGGAGCATAATGGTCCTGAACTGCAGTAATGTTAAAGCCTTCATCCTTAAGGCGCCGGGCCATATTGGCCCCCATTCGTCCAACACCTACAAAACCGATACGACTGCTTCCTGTCATAATTTAAATTTTCCTTAATAAGTGATAAGTGCATTGAAGAGACCCCATTATTTATACCAGATTTTGGCTTTAGCTTAAGAATATATACATGGGATTCTGCCTTTTCGCTTAGGTTGATTGTGATTGGGGAGTTTTATATAATGTACGTTCTAATGTAGGTTATTTTTACTTGAAAAAGAGGTCTGTCTTGTTCGTAGAGAGAAATAATCAGTTTTCCTTGGTATGCAGTGCCCGAGTTGCTAAAGACTGTTCTGAAAACGGAGGATGGTGCG
>JAJDAW010000141.1 GCA_029261635.1 Nitrospinaceae bacterium | reverse complement strand
TCCAGAATTACCTGATCGCCCTTTAGTCTCGGCAACACCATCAACCCGGTACGCACATCTTTAAAACGAATTGACTCAAACGCTGTGACTTCGTTTCCTGACCGCAGATTTCTAACTTCTCTGATAGAGATTGACTGAGTTATATAAATCGAAGCAGGCCGCCCTTCAATAGTCGTTACGGTTTGCGTATCCATTTCATCGACTTGCCGCTTTTTATCTAGCAGTCGAACTTCGACCTTTCCCTCACTCACATCACCGCCAAGAATAAGCTTATCGGATACAGGGCTTCCAATAATCACTTGCCCCTTTCCCCCAACAGGTATCTCTGCAGTTACAGATCGCTCCTCTTCATTCAGTCTGAGTTGAGTCCCTTGTTTTACTGTGATTCGTAAATTTTTCAAGGCAGTATCTATTTGGCTGAGAATATGTTTCACCTCTTGCAGTGCTTTCGGATGCGCCCGGATTATGAGCTGCCCATGCATGCCGGTTACGGTGCCACGCTTTCCCAAGATAGAGCGAATTGTTGGGATCACTTCTTCAACCAATCTATTTTTCAATGGGATAATTTCTAACTTAGTCTGTGCGACAACAGGGGAAGTAAATAATAAAGAAAGTAATAGTAGTGGGATTGAAGCGCGAAAGAGAACCATCATAACTCAAGGGTCATTGGTAATAAGGCCAATAAGGGGCATATACTCCGGGACGATACCAAGGGTCCCAATAGGGAGGTTTAAAATAAGGGTTTCGCGCCACATCATCAAGAAGCTTCAGTTCTTCAGCTTCAATAACAGGAAACTCATAGGGCCTCTCTCCGACTTTGCCGATCTGCGTTCCTCTTATTTTCCCCACGCCTGTTATACTTCTTCCCTTGGAATATATTTCCGGCTCCAAAAACCCTTTATTAAAAAATATAAAGCGTCCTCCCGTTTTATCTCCCATTTCCGGGTATCCGCTGAAATCGATTTCCTTTTGCACGACTTCGACCTCCGTCCCCTGCGGAAGGGCTCGAGTCTCTACGATAACGCCTCCCAACATAACTCGCTTGCCAATAAACTCTTCAGGGGCTTCAAGGAGACGCTCAAAGGTTAGGGTTGGATCAAGGTTTTTACGGAGTTCCTCCGATACAGGGTGAGCACAACCGAATAACCCAATCAGAGCAGATAGACTAATTATTTGGAACCAAAATTTCATATCAAACAACAAGAAATAGAATTAATATCACTGGATACGTGGAACGGTCTTTAAAAAACTCTGAAACCCGTTTAAACCATCTTCCACATAATTTTCAAAGTCACCCATATTTTCACCAGAAATCACTTTAGGCAGAGCTTTAACCTTACTTCCATATTTAAGGAATTTTTCAAAATTCCCTCTACACTCATCCACAAAGCGATTAAAATCATGGTCTACTGCCATTTGGGCAGAATAATAACGTTTGTGGGTTTTCTGCCTTTGAAAAACCAGTTCTTCACTTTTAAATTTTACGAGCATCCCTTCCTTTTGCTTTAACAGTCTTTCATAGGCTGACCGTCTCGCGTCATCACGCAAAAAGTTATACGCAGCTGTGGTTAAAACAAACTTTTGTTCCTCGGCAGGAGTTGCTATATCTCGATCAGGGTGATACTTCTTCGCCAGCTTTCTATATCCCATTTTTATTTCTTCCGCATCTGCATAGTTGTCTATTCCCAGCAAATGGTAAAGGTTATAAGATTTTAAAACCGCAGGATATTTCACAGGAAAAGCCCCATCTCGTTATCAAACAAATAAATTATAGATACTCAAATTATACACGTTTGTCATAAAAATATAATAAAATCCAATCATGATTGAGTTGGCAATCTTAACTTTAATATTAGCATTATTTGTTTTCCCTCTTTATACATCGGCAGGGTGCCTGGGTTTATACACCACCTGGTTTCTATATAAAGGTTACGAATCGTTCAAAAACCAACCCTTAGAGGGAAAGAAAGTCTTATCTGCCATCCGCACCTCTTTCCTTATCAACTTTATTGCAAGCCTGATACTCGGTGCCCAACTCGCGTGGGGGATATATTTTTTCATCTATGATCTTTTTCATCTTTTCATTTTTAATTTTATTTTCTGCTTTTTAATCTCTCTCCGCTGGTTTGACTTCTCTTATCGATATTTTCAGCAGTTGATAATCGGACGCTTTGAAGAAAAGACGACTGCGGATACATTTTTTGTTATTTGTAAGGCATTCAAAGAAAATTCTAGTTTTGGAATGTCTCCTGTTTTTATAGATGCAGGTGTTTTAAAACTCGAGAATAATGACGCCGTTTTCGAAGGGGTTTTCTTCACTAAAACCTTTAGACTAGGAAATATCTTGCACATAGAAAAAAAAAGTTCTGAAAAAATTAAAATCTATACGCATCCCACAGGCACCAGCCAGCCACATATTTTTTTGGTTTTTTTACGAGAACAGTTTTATCCATTTCGAAGTCGCGTTGACCGTGACAAATTATTTGAAATTCTTTCATCTGGCTAGAATTTTTCAGTCGCTTACGGAGCTTATTAAAGTTAATCTTCATCACAATGAATTCATCAATTAAGGTGTAAAATGAATGTGACTCTTGCTGATTCCAGCAGCATTCCTAAATTGGCCAACCTATTCAATCAGTACCGAATTTTTTATGGCGAAAAAACAGATCTTCAAGCGGCGACGGATTTCCTGACGTCTCGTTTCAATAATAAAGACTCTGTAATATTAGTTGCACATGAAAATTCTAAAATGAGCGGATTTATTCAACTTTATCCAAGCTTTTCATCGGTTGGGATGCAGAAAATTTGGATTCTGAATGATTTATTTGTGGACACCGATTTTAGAAGGCAGAAAATCGCCAGGAACCTTATGGAAGCCGCAAAGAGATATGCAAAAGAGACAGGAGCGCTTAGAATTGATCTGGCAACACAAACATCAAATATTATCGCGCAGAACCTCTACGAGTCGATGGGCTATACCAAAAATGAGTCATTTTTTCACTACAGCCTCCCGATAAAAACTTAGTATATGCCTTAAGTTATTTGAACGGATGCCTTCAAAAAGATAGAATGAACTCACGGCAACATACTAATATCTGAAAAACTCATAACCCTCTCCCAATGGCCCAAAGCACAAACCGCGATTACTACAAGATTTTAGGTATCACTGCTAAAACTCCTAAAATAGATATTAAGAAAAAATATCGGGAACTGGCAAAAAAATACCATCCCGATACCAACCAGGGAAGCAAGGAGGCTGAAGATAAATTCAAAATAGTTTCTGAGGCCTATGAAGTTTTAAGTAATGCATTAAAACGCAAGGAATATGACCGCCAAAGAAGCTATCGAACACAATCGCCTCCGCGACCATCTGGAGGCAGGCCTGCCTGGGATCGAGAACCCCCTGGTGGATTTGGTCGGCGCCCTCCCCCTGGTGGTAATGAGCAATACCATCAAGAACCCTTCGCAGCAGAACCGGAACCTGTTGATCCGAACATGCCAACAAGCGGTTTCGACTTACAGTTCATAATAGATGTTCCTCTCCCCATTGTTGCCCTTGGAGGAGTCATTCCCTACTCTTATGAAAAGTATGTCAAATGTAAGGATTGCGAAGGAACAGGAATGCAAGGAGATGACGAATGCTCTGCCTGTCAGGGAAAACAGCTTGTCGTGAAGGCTGTAACCCTTAATGTAAAAATTCCACCGGGCGTGGCAAACAAATACACTCTGGCGATAATAAAAGAAGGTGGCGAAGGTAAAAATGGCGGCCCAGCTGGACAATTATTTCTTAAAATCAATACATTGCCGCACCCTAAATTTAAACGGGTTAAAAACGATATCATCAGCGAAGTTACAATTTCAAGACAACTCGCTGATGAAGGCGGAACATTGAAAGTCGAGACATTGAACGGGAGCAAAACGATTCAAGTTGAGGAAGGAACATTGATAGGGGAAGAGCTACTCATCCCGGGAGAAGGTGCCGCAATCAGTTGGGGTAAGAAAAGAGGTGCCTTGATCATCAAGTTCAATATTGAGGAAAACGATTAATGGCATTCACTTTCCTAATACTCGCTTTGGCGGCAATCGTCATATATATTTTCTGGGTTCTTATAAACCCGCGAAAAAAAACATCACGAAAAAAAACCGCTAAAAAACAGATCAGCAAAAAAAACCATCCGAAACTTAAAGGGAAAGAGAGTAAACAACAAGCCGCTCTTCCCAGCTCAGATCAAATCCGCAAACAAAAAACCGAGAAAATGAAAAAAGATCCCGAGCTTATCGGACGTGTTATTCGATATTGGTTAAGAGAAAGGTGAATCGTGACAGCTACGCGGATATATCTAACCCTTGCGAGCTTTCACTTCAGCGGCGTGAGCTCTAGCACGCTTCAACATGGCAGATTTTTCTGCATCAGAAAAATCTTTTCGCGGTGTGGGTCCGGGAACATTATTCCCTGATGGTTTTTTAGGAGCTGCTGCAGGAGGGGCTTCTGCAGCCCCTGCATCAACTGCTGGAGCCGCCTTCGCTTCAGCAACAGGTGCTGAAGATTTTGCTGCAGCCTCGCCTTCTTTTCTTACAAGACGCATTGAAGACCATACATCATTATTCGGATAAGGGGTATCCAGTCCGATTTTTAAATCCATTCGAATTATTTTTTCATCTGAACATTCGCTGATCCAAGTATTGGATGCACCCCCTGGCGCAAAGATAGAATCGATTGGATAGTTAGTCCCGTTTTTATCCATCAAAGACTTTACTCCGGTTTTATCAAAAAGAGTTAAAGACTCCGCTTTCGTAGGGATCCTCCAATTGTCATAACCACCGAATTGATCTTTATTTTGGTTAACCCAGTCCACGTACTGTTTGTGATCCTGCCATGTATAAAAGACTCTTTTATCCAGCCAGGCGTCCGTTTTTTTCCATGTCAAACCGGAGTTCGGATCGGTGATGGTACCATCATCGTTATCAACAAGTGGATCACCAACAGGTGCCGCTTTTTTAGCCGCCTCTGCCTTTTTCGCAGCAGCTAATTTAGCCTTCTCAGCGGGTGATAACTTTTGTTCGTCTGTAGATGCTTCTGCCATAATTTTTTACCGAGCTGTCGAAGGTTCAAGCCCTTCTAATATATCACTCAAATCTTTTCCAGAATTGGAAAGAGTCTTTAATATTTCTCCCAGCTTTGAAGCTGAAAAAACGTGTAAACGCGATTGGAAGTCCGTACGGTAATCCGCAGCATTTTGGCGAACCCAATCCACCGCAACCTGCTCTCGCGCCTCACAATTCATATCGGCACATTTTTTATCCAACAGATTTGTCTGGGATAACCGTATAATTTCGCAAATCAAGTCTTCTTTGATCTGGTTCATGCTATAAATTTTAACACGAAATTGTGTGAAGGGCTAAACCGAAAGCCCCAAAAAAAGTTACTCTATAATGGATTTTCCAGCTTGTCAACGCGATTATTCTTGCCATCAATATATCCATATAAAACAATTAATTAAGGCATATTTTCAGGAAGAAAAATATGCCATTTAGCTGCTCTTTGTAGACCGCGGATCGAGAAACTCCCGCAATCCTTCTCCCAGGAAATTAAATGACAAAATTGTAAAAAATATTGCTAGCGAGGGGAACAAAATTAAATGAGGATAAAACTTAATCGCCGTCCAGCCATCGCTGGCAAGAGTTCCCCAACTGCTGGCGGGGGGTGCAATGCCCAAACCCACAAAACTCAAAGTCGATTCAGCAAGAATCGCAACGGGCACCCGAAAACTAAGGGTCACAACAAGAATCCCTAAAATGTTAGGAAAAATTTCCTTCAACATAATTCGATAATGGCTTGCCCCTAACGCTTTGGCGGCCAGAATATAAGGGTACTCTTTTATTCGCAAAACCTCCCCACGTACCAATCTTGCAATAGTCACCCAGCTAACCAAAGTTAAAGCTATGAAAACCCCAACAACTCCCCGGCCCATCAACACGGTGATCAAAATTATCATTAAAAGATCGGGCAAAGCAAAAACCACATCGACCACTCGCATCATCAGGTTATCGGTTCGTCCACCTACATAAGCAGAGAGCGTTCCATATATAGTACCAATGATTAACGCAAGCACTGTAGAGAAAACCCCTACGAACAAAGAAACCCGGGCACCGTAAATCATACGCGATAACAGGTCTCGCCCCAGTCGGTCCGTTCCCAGCCAATGTTCTGAGCCGGGAAAAGCAAGGATGTTCAACGTATCCTGCGCTTGATAAGAATACGGCGCGACCCAAGGTGCCAGCACTGCGGCTAGTAAAAGAATAAAAAGAAAGCCACTGCTAATTTTAGTAGATGTGTTCATTGCTCTATTTCACTGACACTCTGGGGTCCAGCCACCCATAAATCATATCAACCACAATGTTGGCGACAACGATCAACACCGCATAAACTAGTGTCACTCCCATGATCAAGGGATAATCTCGATTCGTCACAGCAGTTATAAAAAATCGCCCCATACCGGGAATAGAAAAAATAAATTCGATCACAAAAGATCCGGTGATCAATCCCGCTGTTAAAGGTCCCATCACCGAAACGATGGGGTACATTGAATTCTTCAAAACATGCCGGAGCAATATAGAAAATTCCGTCAGTCCTTTAGCGCGGGCAGTACGAATATAATCAGAACCCAGAACATCCAAAACGGTGGTGCGCGTCAACCGGGCAATATAACCTGCAAACCCAGCACCTAATGCAAATGCTGGAAGGATCATATACCGTGGCCCCTCCCACAATGCAGGCGGCAACAAATGCCATTGATGTGAGAATATCCAGACAGATACTGCTCCCAAAACAAAACTGGGAACAGAAATTCCCATCGCCGCGAATAACAATATCGATCGGTCCAGTAAAGAGTTTTTCCAGTAAGCAGAGATCACCCCGGCAGGAACTCCTAGCCCCAGAACAACTAAAACCGCACACATGCCCAAGGTAAAAGAAACCGGAAAAGTGTCGCGCAAGATATCTGAAACATCACGGCCAATATATTTATAGGAGGGGCCCAAGTCACCTTGCAATAACTGCTTCATATAAAGCAGATATTGTATTTCTATAGGTTCATCAAGGTGGTATTTGGCTTCGATATTAGCAATGATTTCTGGGGGAAGGATCTTATCACTATCAAACGGCCCGCCAGGCACCAAATGCATGATGAGAAAGGTCAACGTAGCAACAGTAATCAGAACCGGTATCCCCAACAACACCCGTCTGAGAAAAAATCGTAACATACCGGCATATTACCATTTGATAGGACTCAGTGGAAATAGAGCTTTTTATTAAATAATTTTTCCATTATTTAGATATCTACTGCTATATAATGGACGGTCATTTATCTTCGCTAGAGTTTTCATGAATTATCCATCATTAAGAGAGTTTATCAACCGGCTTGAATTTGAGAACGAGCTCATTCGAATTCAAGAAAAGGTGTCGCCTATATTGGAAATCGCTGAAATCACCGATCGGGTATCCAAACAACCCGATGGTGGGAAAGCCCTTCTTTTTGAAAATGTAGAAGGCAGTTCCATGCCTGTTCTGATCAACGCGTTCGGCAGCAAAAAAAGAATGAACGCTGCGCTCGGTGCATACGATGTTGAAGAGATCGCCAAAAGAATCGAACGTTATTTAAAAATTCCACCTCCTGTAACCTTGTTGGATAAAGCAAAGCTTTTGCCCATGCTCTTACAGGCAGCACAGTTTCCTCCCAAAATAATAGGTGGTTCTAAAGCCCCATGTCAGGAGGTGGTGCACCTCAATAACGATGTCAATCTCGATCAAATCCCCATCCTGCAATGCTGGCCAGAAGATGCAGGGAGGTTCATAACTTTTCCTATTGTCATCAACCGAAGTGTCGATCGCAAAATAAAGAATGTCGGACTCTACCGCATGCAGGTCTACGACTCAAAAACAACAGGCATGCACTGGCACATCCATAAAGACGGTGCCCACTTCTTTCATGAATATCAAAAACAGAATAAAGTAATGGAAGTTGCTGTTGCCATTGGTGCAGACCCCGCTTCCTGTTATGCGGCATCCGCTCCCCTACCCTACGGCATTGATGAGTTCCTACTTGCTGGTTTCATCAGAAAGCAGAGCGTGCCTCTCGTAAAATGCAAGACTGTTGACCTCGAAGTTCCGGCTAATGCTGAAATTGTTCTCGAAGGATTTATCGATCCAAACGAAATGCGACTAGAAGGTCCTTTCGGAGATCATACAGGTTACTATTCACAGGATGGAGATTATCCCGTCTTTCATCTTACAGCTATCACACATAGGAAAGACCCTATTTATCTGACAACGATAGTGGGCAAGCCACCGCAGGAAGATTTTTATTTGGGCCGCGCCACCGAACGAATATTTCTTCCTCTCCTGCGCACCCAGCTACCTGAAATCGTCGATATGGATATGCCAGTTGAAGGAGTGTTCCATAACTGTGTCATCGTCTCTATCGATAAACGCTACCCCATGCAATCGCGCCGCCTGATGAGTGCCCTCTGGGGATTGGGGCAAATGAGCTTCGTTAAAACCATCATCGCGGTGGATAGTAAAATCGATGTCCACAATTATGATGAGTTGGTCAAACTACTTTTAGACAAGGTAGACTTTAAGCTCGACCTGTTTTTCTCAGAAGGCGTACTCGATGTACTGAACCACGGTTCCGACAACATGCTTTATGGCTCTAAGCTTGGCATCGACCTAACAGAAAAAGTTGAAGGCGAATCTGGCTATGGAGAAAATAAACAGACTGCACTGAAAAGTTCTCCACTACCTTCTAAAGAGAAAGCTAAGAATCAATTTTCTGATCTAAAAGATTGCAGAATCTTAGACATCAATGCCCAGCGATCCGTCATGTATGCCGCCGTGGACAAAACCCGTCCTCACCAAGCGCAAGAATTCATTAAAGCCTTTTTCAACGCTCCCGAATTCTCAGCTATCAACATCGTAATCGTATTGGAAGGTCATGTGAAACTCGATGATGATTCGATAGTGATGTGGAAATTTTTCAACAATCTCGATCCCAAACGCGATTTCTATTTCAATGGAGATCGACTTGCAATCGATGTAACACAAAAACTAAAAGAAGAAGGCTATCAGCAAAGCTGGCCCGAAGAAATTGAAATGTCCGAAGAAATCAAAACGCAAGTCGATGCAAAATGGAACTCGCTGTTCAATAAATAGAAAGTTTTAATGGCTCTAGAATTCATAAATATAAAAGGCGCAAGAGAACATAATCTCAAAGATCTCCACTTAACACTACCACGCGAAAAACTAGTGGTTATTACTGGGTTGAGTGGTTCAGGAAAGTCTTCACTTGCCTTCGACACCATCTATGCAGAAGGCCAGCGTCGCTATGTGGAATCCCTTTCCGCATACGCACGGCAATTCCTGGAACTGATGGAAAAGCCGGATATCGACTCCATTGATGGACTCTCTCCTGCTATTTCCATTGAACAAAAAACGTCGAGCCGCAATCCACGCTCCACCGTTGGCACCGTAACGGAAATCTATGACTATCTAAGACTACTCTATGCACGCATCGGACGCGTAAGCTGCTATGGCTGTGGTAGAGAAATCACCTCACAAACCGTCCAGCATATCGTCGACCAGGTGCAATCCATTCCTGTCGGAAAAAAAATAATGATCCTGTCGCCGATTGCTAGAGGACGCAAAGGAGAATTCAAAAAAGAAATTCTCGATATGAGGCGAAAAGGATTCGTCCGCGCCCGAATCGACGGCGAAGTACGATCTCTTGATGAGGAAATCGCTCTCGATAAGAAGTTCAAGCACACTCTGGAAATCGTTGTTGACCGACTGGTCATCAAGGAAAAGATGGGGAAACGGTTGGCCGACTCGGTTGAAACAGCCCTCACCCACGGAGAAGGCAGTATCGTTGTTTCTATCATTGACGAAGAAGAGTTATTGTTCAGTGAGAAATTCGCCTGTAGTTATTGCAACATCAGTTACCCAGAATTGGAGCCTCGACTTTTTTCTTTCAACAATCCTCAAGGGGCCTGCTCGAAATGTGATGGATTGGGAATAAAAATGGTGATCGACCCCGAACTGGTGGTGCCAGACGACAGTCTCTCGATTCGAGACGGAGCATTAAAGCCTTGGGAAAAGCGAAGTTCCATTTATTACCATCAAATGCTAGATACGATCTCTGCCCATTTCAAATTCAAGCTCAGTACTCCCTTTAATAAACTCACTAAAAAAACACAAAAAATTCTTTTATATGGGTCTGGCGATGAACACATAAAATATTTTTTTGAAAAAGACGGACGCCAACAACATTACACAGACACTTTTGATGGTGTCATCCCTGATCTGGAAAGACGTTATCTTGAAACCGATTCCACATGGTCACGGGAAGAGATCGCTCGGTTCATGCGCGCCCTCCCCTGCCAGCAATGCGATGGAAAGCGGTTGAGAAAAGAAGCTATCTCAGTAAAAGTTACAGATATAAATATTGTTGAACTCACTTCATTCTCCATTGGCAAAGCTTTCAAGTTTTTTAAAGACCTGAAACTAACAAAGCAGGAGAATAATATTGGCCGTAGAATTGTGAAGGAAATTAAGGAAAGGCTCGGATTCCTAACCAATGTCGGGCTGGAATACTTGTCGCTCGATCGCACATCGGCAACTCTATCGGGGGGTGAAAGCCAACGGATTCGACTGGCAACACAGATCGGATCCAGCCTGATGGGAGTTCTCTATGTTTTGGATGAACCTAGCATTGGATTGCACCAACGAGACAACGATCGTTTATTGGCTACCTTGGTTCGATTACGTGATTTGGGGAACACTGTTATCGTAGTAGAGCATGACGAAGCCACTATCCGCGCCGCTGACTATGTTGTTGATCTCGGTCCCGGCGCAGGAGTTCATGGGGGAGAGATAACCTTTGCGGGTACGCCTAAAGCTCTGCTGAAATCAAAAAGTTCACTGACCGGACAATATTTATCTGGCAAAAAAAAGATTGCTA
>JAJDAW010000140.1 GCA_029261635.1 Nitrospinaceae bacterium | reverse complement strand
TCACATGAAACGATTTATCGCAGTTTGTTTATTCAGGCCCGTGGAGTCCTTAAAAAAGAGCTGCAGTTGTACCTGCGCACTCAACGCGCCATCCGTCGCTCGAAGCATCACAGCATAAAAAATGAAGGACTGGGTAAAATCTGCAATACGGTTTCCATTCGTGAACGTCCAGCTTCCGTTGAAGACCGTGCTGTACCAGGTCATTGGGAAGGAGACCTTATTGCCGGTTCTGGCAATAGCTACATTGCCACTTTAGTGGAACGCCAGACTCGTTATGTGATGTTAGTGAGAGTCACCGGTCGGGATACCGAAACCGTTATCAGCGCATTGATTAAGCATGCACGAAAACTACCGACAGAACTCTATAAATCATTAACCTGGGATCGTGGAAAAGAAATGGCAGATCATCAACGGTTTACTTTAGCGACTGACATTGATGTTTATTTTTGTGATCCACAAAGTCCTTGGCAACGAGGTTCAAATGAAAATACAAATCGACTACTACGACAGTATTTTCCCAAAAGAACAGATTTATCGGTACACTCACAAATAAAGCTCAATGCAGTGGCACGTCAGTTAAATGAACGACCTCGTGAAACATTAAACTTTGAAACACCAGCAGAACGTTTTAACAGATGTGTTGCGTCGACCAGTTGAAGTCGCAGCCGTTTGCAGACAAAGGTTCTATGAGTTAAATAGGCTGTAATATTTTACTTGTTTGACCTTCTCCTCCCTAAGTACCTGTGTCGTGCATGAAGCGGGTGTTGTGTTTTGGGTAATTAATTTCCCTGCCTTGTTAATAACCTGTGATTTCTCCACCTGAGATGCGGTGGGGTTTTTTGCCAAATTCAAGCGGGTGATCGGTGCCGGGGAGGATGGTGCCGTCTTGTGAGTAGGGGCCTATCTTGCTCCAAGTGCCTGCCTGATGTTCGGACACGTATTCCATTTCCAGAATTGCTTTTGGATTTTTATAGCCGTATTTCGAAGGCGCGATCAAGCGTAAGGGGAACCCATGTGCGTCGGTGAGAGGTTTGCCGTTCATCGAATGCGCAAGAATAACTCGGTCCTGATTCAATGCTTCTCGTGAAAGATATTCCTTATATTCATCGCCGCTATAACCTTTGGAAATTTTCCTGTCATTTTATCCACCCACACACGATTTATCTATTATTGCTCACTATTGAACAATAATAATCGTATCCTCTTTAAAAAGTTTCATAGACTTCCATCCTAAGAAAAAAATGGAAATGAAAGAAGCTGATTTTTCCTGTTTAATTTTTTAAATTTTTGAGCACCTGATAATTGGAACAACACTTGCTCCTTTGATACTTGGCTATTATTTTTTTATTAAAGAAACGGAGGAGGCAAGGAATGGATTTTAGAACACATCGACAAACCTTTATTTTGAGTACCCTTTTTTCTATCATCTCATTGATTTGGGTTGGTAACTCGCAAGCTCAACTTACCGACCAGACTCAAACCCCTAACATTGCAGGTCGGGGTATTGCATTGTCTCTGGATCAACAAGTGGGTGCTGGTCAAGGGGATGAGATAACACCTGATTCTTCCTTATATATCATCAAGCGGGATCCCGCTAGGGCAGTTCGTAGGGGCAGACAATTATTTCAACGTAAATTTACCAAAGCGCAAGGGCAAGGCCCGAGGGTATTAGATGGAATCGGAGATATAGGCAGCATTGGAGCTCTTGGTGCCGGATTAGCGGATTCTTGTGCGCTCTGTCACGGTTTACCCAGAGGTAGCGCGGGGTTTGGGGGAGACGTAGTAACTCGCCCGGATGGACGGAACGCACCGCACCTGTTTGGTCTTGGTTTACAGGAACAACTGGCCGATGAAATAACTTGGGATCTTCGCAGCATTCAAGGGGAAGCCATCACTAAAGCACAAAGTTCAGGCAGCCCCGTACAAAAAAGGTTGGTTAGTAAAGGAATCGATTATGGTTTCATTATTGGGCTTCCTGACGGTTCTGTAGACACTTCTCAAGTGCAAGGTGTAGACCCTGATCTTCGCGTTCGACCCTTTTTTGCGCAAGGTGGAACAATATCAATACGTGAATTTGTTGTGGGCGCTCTGAAAGCAGAAATGGGATTGGAAACCGCCGATCCTTGCCTCCAAACAGCTTCTACCGGAGGAATCTGCACCACCCCTGCAGGTCTTGTTTTGGATGGCACATGGGACAACATTGAAGCGCCTCCTATTTCTGCAGGAAATATAGATGGCGACTCGGATGGTGTGATTGAAGAAATCGATCCTGCTGTGGTCGATTTCCTAGAATTTTATCTGTTAAATTATTTTAAGCCTGGCTTCGGAGAAAAAACAAGAGGGACCCAAGCCGGATTGAAAACGATGCGTAAAATTGGTTGTTTGGAATGTCATAAAGCAAACCTTACAGTCGAATCTGATCGACGAATTGCGGATGTGGAAACTAAATTTAATCCCAAAAAAGGGATATTTAATCGCATGTTCGCTAAGGCCAAAACTTTATTTGAAACCGTGGACGATGGGCAAGCATTGCCTAAATTATTGCCTAAGAACGACCCATTTTTTGTGAAACGGATTTTCGCCGATTTCAAACGACATGATCTCGGCCCCAATTTTCACGAAATTAATTACGATGGAACAGTACAAAAGGAGATGATGACCGAACCTCTTTGGGGTGTAGGCTCTACGGGTCCTTACGGTCATGATGGACGTAGCACAAGCTTGAAAGAGGTGATTTTGCGCCATGGTGGGGAAGCGCAAAAATCACGAAATAAGTTTGCCAGGTTGGGGAGAGGTCGGCAAGATGCCGTCATAAATTTTCTCGAAACCTTGGTCCTCTTTCCACCTGACAGCACCGCTTCAAACCTGAATCCGGGAGACCCTAATGCTTCCAATTTCCCGCAGGAAGGACACGGTAGCATTAATCTAGGTGCCCTTTTTCAAACAGAGGGCCCTGAATAATCTCTATCCCCCAGAGAGGAACTCTCTCTGGGGGATAGTTAATATTAAGGCGTAGCCTTGTTAATAATCCGTGATTTCTCCACCTGAGATACGGTGAGGTTTTTTGCTGAATTCAAGAGGGTGATCGGTGCCGGGGAGGATGGTGCCGTCTTGTGAGTAAGGCCCTATCTTGCTCCACGTTCCCGCCTGATGTTCGGACACATATTCCATTTCCAAAATCGCTTTCGGGTTTTTATAACCGTATTTGGAAGGCGCGATCAAGCGTAAGGGGAACCCATGTGCGTCGGTGAGGGGTTTGCCGTTCATCGAATGCGCAAGAATAACTCGGTCCTGATTCAATGCTTCTCGTGAAAGATATTCCTTGTATTCATCTCCGCAGTGAAAGAGAATTCCTTTGGCTTCTGGTTGAGGTCGAACGATTTGTTCTAGTTCTTGAATAGAAAACCCCGACCACTGTGCGCGTGCGGACCAGCACTCAACGCATTTCATACGTGAAGATTGGGTGGTTGAAATGAATGTTTTGAAATGTTCCAGCGTGAACGATTGTGGCGCGTCACAAAGTCCGGTTATTTTTAGTTGCCAGTTTTCGCCGTTGATGCGGCGCATGGGTTTCCAGAAATTGATGTAGAAATTTTTATATTCTCCTTCACGGGTTTTACCTATGAAATCGGTGCCTTCGTAGGTGTGAAGTTCTTCTGCATGGCTTGAGCCGCGAAACCAACTCCAGAAGATGAGGGCCGTGGCCCAGAATCCGCGCTCCAAAAAAAGACGGCGTGTTAATTTTTCTAACGTGCGCATCGAAATCCTATAAATGGCAATCGGTTTGATGGCGTAACTAAGTTGCGGTCAAAGGTTTTGCTGAATTCGTATTCTAGGTGGAAGTTCCAGAGCCCACCGCGTGTTATTTTCTTTCTATAAAAATCGCTTGCTGTCCATTCCCAGACGGAACCTGCCATATCACGAACACCGTAGGGGGAGACATCTTTTTTGTTGAGCCCGACGCGACGCTTGATTAAGCCCGAGTGAAAGGGGTGCGCTTTTTTTCTTAGCGGTTTATTGCCCCAAGGGTAGAGGCGTGCATCCTCTCCCCGTGCTGCTTTTTCCCATTCTTCTTCTCTTGGAAGTCGTTTGCCAATTTTTATGCAATAGGCTTTAGCTTCTTCCCAAGTGATTTTGGTGGCAGGGTGAGAGCCTGCATTTTCCCAGAAAGAATGTTCAGGAAACTGTTCT
Organism: Nitrospinaceae bacterium; assembly: GCA_029261635.1. Lineage (GTDB taxonomy): Bacteria > Nitrospinota > Nitrospinia > Nitrospinales > VA-1 > UBA8687. The sequence continues at coordinate 1,113 of JAJDAW010000140.1, read as the reverse complement.
TTAAATTCTTTGTTAGTGACTTCGAAAATATCTATCGAGTAGTTCTTCAGGTACATACTATGTTGCGGAGGGGCGTAGTCGTCGTTATCGCTCCCCATCACAAACGACCCCGCAGGTATTTCAACCATTTCCGATGAAAAAACGGAGGTCGAAGATAGAATCAAAGTTGTAAGGGTTAATACGGTAAAGGTTTTTGTAGCTTTATTCATTCGGCTCTTCGCGATGACGTGTAGAAGGGCTATACCCCTTCTTGTTAACATGCTCGATGAGATTGAATCGCCGTAAAGGCCCTGACCTATTACCAGCGGCGGTTCGCCGCTACTCCCACTCGATGGTGCCGGGGGGTTTGGAGCTGATGTCGTAGACCACGCGGTTGACACCGTGAACTTCGTTGATTATGCGATTGGAAAAGGTGCCGAGTAATTCGTAGGGTAGATGCGCCCAGTCGGCTGTCATGCCGTCGGTGCTGGTGACGGCGCGAATGGCAACCACGCTTTCGTAGGTGCGTGAGTCTCCCATGACTCCAACAGTTTTGACGGGGAGTAGCACCGCAAACGATTGCCATAAATCGTTGTAGAGTCCTGCCGCTTTTATTTCTTCAAGAATGATTTTTTCTGCCGCGCAGAGGATGTCGAGTCGCTCTTGTGTAATGTTCCCCAAGATGCGTATGGCTAGTCCCGGTCCGGGGAAAGGTTGGCGGTTGATGATGTCATCGGAGATGCCCATCTCTTTGCCCAGCTCGCGGACTTCATCTTTAAACAATTCGCGGAACGGTTCGAGTAATTTCAGGTTCATCTTTTCCGGCAAGCCGCCGACATTGTGATGCGATTTGATCACTGCCGATGGCCCTTTAAATGAGACAGACTCAATCACATCTGGGTAGAGCGTTCCTTGTGCGAGAAAAGTGAAGTTGCCCAGACGCTTAGCTTCTTTCTCGAACACCTCTATGAAAGTGTTGCCGATGGATTTTCTTTTTTGTTCAGGGTCCGTCACGCCTGTCAGTTTGTTTAGGAATTGATCGGAGGCGTCGATCACATCGAGATTGATATTGAAATTATCGCGAAAGGTTTTTTCTACCTTGTCTCTTTCGCCTGTGCGCAGGAGTCCGTTATC
>JAJDAW010000139.1 GCA_029261635.1 Nitrospinaceae bacterium | reverse complement strand
GAAAATTCATTCGATATAGTTTGGTCTCAGGATGCCATCGTTCACAGTGCTAATCGCGAACTTGTAGTTCAGGAAGTAGTCCGGGTGCTAAACGACAGCGGTGAATTTATTTTCACAGATCTGATGCAGACTTTCGATTGCCCCAAAAGTATTTTAAAACCTGTCCTAGACAGAATCCACCTGGATTCATTAGGTTCTTTCGGATTTTATGTCGAACAGGCCAGAAAACTACGTGTGAAAAAGACCGAAGTGCAAGACTTGTCCGAACAATTAACCACTCATTACCAGCGTGTAATGGAAGAAACTCAAGATCGCTATAATGAAATGGTTGAAACCTGTGGAAAAGAATATATCGACACAATGATTCAGGGCCTAAAACACTGGGTCGAAGCTGGAAAGAACGATCATCTTTCTTGGGGAATTATTCATATGAATAAAAGTAATGTCAAACAAACAGCATAGTCGTTCTGAATCATTAACATAAATTAATCTAAATCTTCTTGTAAAGCTGGCTAATAGGTTTAGACTGGGTAGTACTTCCTCTAGTTTCTTATTCGAGCAAGACATCTTAATACTGTAAAGGGCTTTAAAATTCGCCACTCCTTTTTTGGAGTGGCTTTTTTTTTGCCCCTCCGCAGCCAGCCAAACATATTTATACGAGGTTATTTCATGCACGAAGTTAAGGTTTATGACCATTCTGGAAATTTGAAAGAAGTGATCTCAATAAACGCATTAAACAAACGGGAAAACCAGCAAATCGATAATCCCACAATTTTTAGCAAAAAGAAAAGATTTGGAAGGCTTGGAGGAAAATCCGTTAAAAGCCATGAAAAATCTAAAGCACCAAACAACTAAAACCAGGTATTTCTCAAGTAATCGTTTCATCACAACTAGATTGAATAGGCATTAGAACGATTAAAACTCCAATTAAATTATGGGGATATAAATAATATTTTAAAAATAAGCGAGAAAAAATGACGATAGATAAATATACAAAAGTCATAATGACCGTTCTTACTTTTGCTTTGCTCCTGAATGGTTTGAACCCATGGATCAATCCGACGCCAGCTTTAGCTATAGAAAACTCTACAATTAAAACCAAAAATATAGATAACAACTGTTTTTCCAACAACAAAGTAGCCGCCCAAACTCTAGACGGAGTAAACAATGTGGAAAGAGTTTTGGGTTACATCGAATCATCCGTAAATGACATTAAATTGACTATGTCTGGACTGGACAGAAGATTAAGTGAATCGCCTGTTAGGAATCGAACGGAAAAGAATTAAAGCGTTGTCAATAACCAGAGTCTGCGATTCTAAAATATCGCGAAAGAAATCGAATGCATATTAAACCTAGAATGGAGAACCCTATCGAAAGTAAAACACTACTTACCAAAAAACAATGGGAACAAAAATATAAAGACAATACAGTTCAGAAAAAAAAGGCCTTGGTCTACTGTGAAAAACAATTCGGTTTGGTAGATGGAAAAACCGCTGCTGCCTTAGTCCGACACTCTGAAATTTATTCCATTGTTGGGATTATTGATAGTTCATTAGCTGGCAAGGATGCAGGAGAAGAGCTAGGAGAAGAGAAAAATGGCATTCCCATTTTTGCTGATTTAGAAAATGCCATAGAAAGTCTTTCCTATACACCCGATTGCTATATTTATGGCAAAGCTCCTTTAGAAACCTTTCTCTCCAAAAAAGAAAGACTCTTAATTCTAGAGGCCATGATAAATGGAATGGACATCATTAGCGGTTTGCATGAATTTTTCACACATGATCCTGAGCTTTCTCATATAGCGGCTCTAAACGGTGTTCAGATCAAAGATATTAGAAAGCCACCCGCATTAAAAGATTTGCACCTCTATACGGGACAAATATCTCAAGTTAATGTTCCCGTAGTTGCTGTCTTAGGCACTGATTGCGCTTGTGGGAAAATGACCACCGCAGTCGAACTCAATAAAACCCTGAATCAGCTAGGCATTAAGTCGGTACTCGTAGCAACTGGCCAAACCAGTTTGATGCAGGGAGCGAAATACGGTGTATCCACGGATGCCCTCATTTCCCAATTCTTAGTCGGTGAAGTTGAAAGTTCCGTTGTCCAGGCATTTAAAAATGAAAGTCCCGACATTATTTTAGTGGAAGGGCAGAGCGCAATCAGCCACCCCGCCTTCTTAAGTTCTATCGGCATCTTAAAGGGAAGCATGCCAGATGGAGTAATCCTTCAGCATCCACCTGCTAGAAAGTTTCGTTGTGATTTTCCAGGTTTGGCCATGCCAACTCCTGAAAGCGAAATCAAGCTTATCGAAACGGTTTCCAAAGCTAAGGTAATAGCTATAACTTTGAGCCATGAAGATATGAATGAACAAGAAGTTTTAACAATCACAGAAGAATACGAATTGCAGTTTCGATTGCCCACAACAGATGTTTTAAGTTATGGATGCCAAAAACTTGTACAAGCATTAAGCGATCAATTTCCAAATCTGGGACATAAAATCAAGCTAGAAAATTCTAAATTCTTTTTAAACAAACAAGATAAAGGGAACCTTCATTTGGAAGGAATAGATGAATTTATTTCTGCCTAGAATCGAAATTTCTCTTTCCCAAATCCAAGAAAACGCACGAGTTCTTTCTGAGTTGTATATGAGAAAGGGTGTTTCCCTTATGGGAGTTACTAAGGCCGTGCTTGGAGAACCTTCCGTAGCCAAGGCCATGATTCAAGGCGGAGTCAAACTCATCGCGGACTCACGCATTGAAAATATTATAAGAATGAAGAATGCTGGAATCTCCATTCCATTTGTTCTTTTACGCACCCCTTTAAGTCAGGCTAAATCCATTGTTGAAAACGTGGATATTAGTTTGAATACTGAAATAGGGACACTTAAAAAACTTTCCTATCACGCAAAAGAGCAAAACAAATGCCATCAAGTTATCATTATGGTTGAGATGGGTGACCTGCGTGAAGGAGTAATGCCTTGCGATTTATCTCAATTTATCAGACACACTCTTTCTCTACCAAACATAAAGATAATTGGAATCGGCTGCAATTTAGCCTGTTACGGTGGAATTATACCTGACAATAAAAACATGCAGGAACTCTCCGAATTGGTTTATTCATTGGAAAAAGAGTTTCAGATTAATCTTGAAATAATTTCAGGAGGAAATTCAGCAAACCATGAATGGTTTAAATCCAGCCAAAATGTAGGCAGAGTTAACAATATTCGATTGGGGGAGTCTATTCTTTTAGGTTGTGAAACTGTGAGCCGAAAAGCAATTCCAGGTTTGCATACTGGGGCATTTCAACTGGTTGCTGAAGTTATTGAGTCCAAGAAGAAGCCATCTCTTCCCTTCGGGAAAATAGGTCAAGACGCTTTTGGAAATATACCTAGCTTTCAAGATAGAGGAATTCATCAGAGGGTAATTATTGCTTTAGGAAATCAAGATGTTGCACCTACCGGATTAAATTTTAATAACAAGCTCAAACTCCTTGGATCAAGTAGCGACCACATTATTCTGGATAGTAAATGCAATAGTATTAAATTGGGAGATGAAATAAGAGCCCGCTTGAATTATGGTGGGTTGCTCTCAACGATGACTTCTCCTTTTGTCAGGAAGCATTTTACAAATTGCAACAGTTACTCAGCAATTTAACTCTGCCCACTATTTATTAAGGAAGAGCATATGGAAATCAATGCCCTTTATGTGCTCGTAACATCAATGATCTGTAATTTTATTGTATTAGGTATTTCTCTAAATCGACCCGATTCGTTTTTCCCTGTCAGCCTCTGCGCTATTTCGATATCTCTCCAAGGTTACGCTTTACGACTTATCGCCATCAACTCTATCAGTTAATTTTTTTATGCCTGATCTCTCCTGCAAAGGAAGTAAACTCACAGTAATATTATGCAAAACGAAGAACAACGAAAAAAACTTACGCAGAAAACTTTCAATACCGTTGCAAAAGACTATGGGCTAGGGCCTAGCCGGTTTTTTCATTCAAGCGGCGAGGTGATGGCCGAGTTGCTCGATCTAAAGGGTAATGAATCCGTGCTGGATGTTGCATCAGGTACGGGAGCAACGGCTTTGCATTTGGCAAGAAAGCTTCCACAGGGCCAAGTCACCGCTGTCGATTTTTCTTCTGGCATGCTAGAGCAGGCTCGCATGAAAGCAACGGAAGAAGGGTTGAGCAATCTTACCTTTGAGTTCCATGACATGACTCAGCTACCGTTTGAACCTCATAGCTATGGTCATGCCACTTGTGCGTTTGGGTTGTTCTTTGTGGAAGATATGAGTGGAACCTTAAAACACATAGCCAACACGGTTAAACCTGGGGGCAAAATACTGATAAGTGGTTTTCGTGGAAACTCATTCCAACCGATGGCGCAACTTCTTTTAGATCGGTTTCGATCTTATGGATTAGAAATTCCGCAACAGATGGGTTGGCAACGCATGTCAAAGGTTTCACAATTAGAGGAAATCTTCATACAATCTGGATTGAATGATATGTATATCCAGAAACGTTCTATGGGTTATCACATTGACCCAGAAGATTGGTGGGATATTGTATGGAATGCGGGCTTTCGAGGTTTCGTCGAACAATTAGACAACAAAATCGATGAATTTAAACAGGCTCACTTAGAAGAGGTCTTACCCTTATGTAGCGACAAGGGCTTGTGGCTGGAAATAGATATAAATTTTACGATCGGTGTAAAAGCACTTTAAGCATCCCAACCAACCCCATTAAAACCATTTTGAATCCGATGAATTTGGGGAGTAGTTGAAAACGTAATCCAGCGCGGTGGTGGGATCGGGAGTTATGGCGAACATATTGCGGATATTTTCTTTGGCAAAATTTTGTCCGATCATTGCATCGAAGGTTTCGTTGAGCTTGTCATAGAACCCTTGTGTATTGATAAACACCAGCGGCTTGTCTGAAAGTTTCAGTTGCCGCATCGAAAGAATTTCCATCGCTTCTTCCAACGTACCCACGCCACCGGGTAAAACAATAAAGGCATCGCTCCGCTCATCCATTTTTGCTTTTCTCTCGCGCATATCTTTAGTGATAATCAGCTCATCTGCATCGAGGTAGCCGATATCTTTTGTATGGAAAAATTCGGGCAGAATGCCGATGACCTTCCCTTTCTCTTCATGCGCGCCACGGGCAACACACCCCATTAATCCAATGGACGCACCGCCGTATACCAAATCAATGCCCCGCTTTCCTATAGCGCGACCCAGTTCGGTTGCAACGGTTTTATAGCTGTCGTCCACCGATTCGCTGGAAGCACAAAAAACGCAAATGGATTTAATGGTTTTCATATTATTTCAGCATGACAAAAAAATATTAGCCCCCTCATCCTAACCTTCTCCCTCCAGGGGAGAGGGCTGGGGTGAGGGTGATCACATATCTTCAATCAATCTTCTTCATCTGCGGAGTAGAGATTCTTATGTTCGTTGAGGGCATAGCGATCGGTCATCCCTGAAACATAGTCGCACATTCTTCGCTCTAAAGTTCCATGCGCTTCGCTTTTCAATACCGACTCGGGGAGTAATCCCGGCATCTTCATATAAGCTGCAAAAATTCCATCGAGGGTCAGTCCGGCTTTGAATTCCATACGCAGTACTTTACGATGCGAATACATATTTTTATGCAAAAACTTTTTCAGCTCTTTGTTCTTTTCGGCGACTTCTTTTCCAAACGCCGCTATTCGAATGGGGGCACGACGGACTTCATCCACACTGGTCACTTTATGATCTGCAATATTTTTTGAGGTGGCTTCGCGAAGATCGGTGGTCAATTCGTTAATAATACTTCTCACCACCTGATATTTTTTTAATTTAAAATCCAGTCCCGAATACTTTTTATCAAAACGATCTTCATTCTCTTTCCACAATGCAACTTTTCTGAGCTGATCCAGGTCAAGAAGGTCTGATGTGATGCCGTCATCGAGGTCGTGCGCGTTATAGGCAATACCATCTGCAAAGTCGGCTATTTGGGCTTCCAGTGAGGGGTACTTCACGCCCTCTGCTGAAGTGATGGGGTTTTCTTCATCTTTAGTGTGTTTACAGATTCCCTCAAGAACGTCCCAGGTTAAATTGAGTCCGTCAAACTCGGGATATCTTTTTTCCAGAAGTTTTACGATTCTAAGGCTTTGTTTGTTGTGTTCGAACCCGCCATGGTCTTTCATCAACCGATTCAAAACATCCTGCCCGGTATGACCGAAGGGGGGATGCCCCAAGTCATGAGACAAGGCAACTGACTCTGCAAGGTCTTCATTTAACTGTAAGGATTTACATATGGAGCGTGCAATTTGCGCTACTTCCAAAGAATGCGTGAGACGCGTGCGGTAATAGTCGCCTTCGTGATAAACGAATACTTGAGTTTTATACTCAAGCCTTCTGAATGCGGAGGTGTGGATAATGCGATCGCGATCTCTTTGGAAACGAGTGCGGTATTGGTGTTCTTCTTCCGGGTGCTGGCGGCCCTGACTTTCGCCACTTTTAACAGCGAAAGGAGCCAGAGTGCTGGACTCTAGTTTTTCCAGATCAAACCGTGTGATCAACTTGATGCTCGATTAATTTAATGAGTTAATAACTGGGAGGGAAAAAATACAAAACTCCAATCACGAATTCAAGTCATCCATGAATAAATCCCAATCGGTGTCTTCAATTTCTTCTTGAGAAATGGGACCGAGAATTTCAAACTTTTCCTTTTCTTCCTCAGTCAATGCGAGATCTTGGAAGGAAACAATGTCATCCGTTTCGGTGAGAGAGAGGTTTCCTTGAAACTCCTGCCCTGCCTCTGTTTCTAAATCGCGGCAGCCTTGAATCAAGTGCATAGAATCAAAAACATCCTCGAAACTGTTCATGGGCTGTCCGCCCTGTCCACCGAACTCATTATTCACCGACTTGAAGTATTCTCGATATAGATCGTAATGGATAAACCGGTACTGGCTGATGCGGTTTGCTTCTAAATAGTCTTCAGATGCCAGACGATATTGCCCTTCTTTAACATATATCCTGCCTCTGAAAACACGTGCAAGAAAATGGTTGGGTTTCAGACTCAAAACCATATTTAAGTTGAGAAGAGCGATGGCCTGCTTGCTTTTTTTCAAGCTCAACAAGGCCTGATTAAAATGCCTTCTTACCTCTGGATTCTTGTTTTCGACCAACTTCAGCATGGGCTCAAAAAGCGGAAAAATAGTTTCCCCCATTTTAAAACAGAGAAAATTGAATAAATGGCTGTTTTTTTTCACGCTACTTACCCCTCGCAAAATAAAGCCGCCCCGCAACTAACCCGGCGCTCATCGAAAATTAACTAAATTGGATTGCTAGATTCTAACCAAATTCAGCAAGCCCGTCAACCATGACAGATAAAAGCCTGTTATTTTTCCTGCTAATTCATGGTTTTTCAGGGGCTTCACCACAGACCTAAAAACCCATAATCATTTATTTTTCTTGACGTTACGCCGTTTTTGATATATTTTTTTAGTATGCAATGCTCAGATTGTGGTTACATTTCCTTTAAGAAAGAAAAAGCCTGCGGAGCCTGTGGTTTTAAGTTCAAAAAAAACGCACAAGGCTCGCAATCCCTTGCAGGAAAAGAATCCTTCTCCATTTTTGCGGGGTCCGTAAATGGACAAAGTGAAGAAAGCCCCGCAAATGAGAGTGTTGGCATCCTCGATGGACAAGAACCTTCTTCTTTCATCGACCCTGAAACAGGGGATTTTAATCTCAACCTGCCTAACACCTCAGATGAAGTATTAGAAGAAGAGCAAATATCATCGGAAGCTACTGAGTATGAATCCTTGGAATTTGACCTGGATGATGATATTGAACTCGAAGAGATAGAAGGTTTAGGTC
>JAJDAW010000138.1 GCA_029261635.1 Nitrospinaceae bacterium | reverse complement strand
CATGGTGGCTTGTTTTTGTCCCTGTCATATCTACCACACAGCCAAAATCACCGGAGAGCGAGAACGTTTTTTCAAAAGAAACATTTTTGAAGGAAAATATTGTGACCTCATCGCATTTTTTCAAACTGGAAAAATCAGCGTTACCCAGAAAACTAATATTGGCAAACCATACAAGGACCTCGCCGAAGTGTGCCTTGCTGAAATTGACATGGCCCCCGCCGAAGTGTGCCTTGCTGAAATTGACATAGCCCTCGCCGAAGTGTGTCTCGGTGAAAGAGACATTGCCTTCGCCGAAGTGTGTCTCGCTGAAATCAACCTTTCCTGCAGGAAAGTTATACTCTCTAAAACCAACAAAGCCATTTTTCGTGAGCGTACCAAAATTAACACCTTTAAAAATCACATCCGCAACTGGATTTTCCTCAACCCATCGGTTCCATGCATCTTTGCCCTTCTTCCACAGTTCAATGGCCTCGTCACCTTTAAGTATTATCTTTTCCGGCTTTGTCATAGCTTAGGTTCTTTCTTAGGGCGGTTGGGGATGTTAATTTTAACAATTCAACTCTTCAGTTGGATTGCCACGCCGCTTTGCGGCTCGCAATGACGTGCGGAGGGGGTATGCTATGCGAAACCCATACGAAAAGAGCAGTTCTATAAAACTGCGGCGTGAGCAAGTCCGCCCTCCGCGGAGGAGTGGTACGCCCGAGAGGATTCGAACCTCCGACCTACGGTTCCGGAAACCGCCACTCTATCCAGCTGAGCTACGGGCGCATGAATTAGATTATGCTTCTTTGTGCGCAGCCTTCTTCAAACCCAGCTACGTTTCCTACTTGTCGATTCAGTTCGACGCCAAACTCTTTTATCATTTTCAGACGAATGCTCCACCACTTGGCTTCAGCTTGAACTTCCTCATCTGCTCCACTTGCTAAAACAACTTTATGAATTTTGGTGACTTCATCCATCGCAATTTTTAATCCCTCGACAACCTTCAGTCCTTGATCTTCCATTGCGTGCATAGGGTCAGCAACCAATTGCTTTTTGAAGTTCTCATCCGTGATGGCTTTTGCAACGATGGCTTTCCATTTGTCATCCAACTCTTTTTTGCGGATGGGATTGATTGGATTGGTGGTGCCGCTTGCGCCGATAATTTCATTCATATTTAAATCCTTTCCGGCATACACGGGCCGGGCAAAGTTAATTAGGTGAGTAGAAATAATACCCGATTCCAGTACGGTTGACCAGCCTGGATTGGGCGTAAAATCGGATGGAATAGCTAAAAAATACTAAGGAGAAGGATGTCTATTCAGGTGTGGCTTTGATGATTTCCTCGGCTCTTTTTAATGCTTCATCAAGTTTTTCTGTATCAGTGCCCCCCGCCTGAGCCATGTCGGGGCGACCCCCGCCACTGCCGCCTACAATTGTGGCGATTTCTTTAATGATGTTTCCGGCATGAAATCGATGTGTCAGGTCTTTGGTTACCCCTGCGGCCATAGCTACTTTTCCATCTGCGACAGACCCTGCAACCACGACACCCGATTTGAGTTTGTTTTTTACGTTGTCAATAAAGGTTCGAAGAGTTTTAGAATCGGTACTCTCCAGATTTTTTATTAAAAGAGAAACTTCACCCATTTTCTGAATATCATCTCCACCCGAAGAATCTTTACCGCTTACCAATTTCTCTTTTAAGGATGAAACTTCTTTTTCTAACTCGCGATTTTTCTCCAGTAGTTTTTTAACCTTGGCAAGTTCTTCATTGGTTGGAGCTTTCAGAATAGAACGTATAGCAGCAAGGGATTCTTATTCGGAATGATTTTTTTCATACGCGGTACTTCCGGTTACGGCTTCGATGCGCCTGACACCGGATGCGATGCCGCCTTCGGAAACGATTCGGAATAAACCGATATCGCCGGTTGCCGAAACATGTGTGCCACCACATAGTTCTTTGCTGAAACCGGGAACGGATACTACGCGAACCCGGTCTCCATATTTTTCTCCAAAGAGAGCCATAGCTCCTTCTTTGAGCGCGTCTTCAATTTCCATTTCATTTGTAGAGACCTGAATGTTCTCCCGGATTTTTTCGTTTACTAGAGATTCGATTCGTCCTCTCTCTTTTTCTGTCAACGGAGAAAAATGAGTGTAGTCAAATCTCAGCCGATCAGGCGCAACCAGAGAACCCGCCTGTTTGATGTGTTCACCTAAAACTTCTTTTAGGGCGGCATGCAAAAGATGAGTCGCTGAATGATTCAGGGCGGTGTTTTGCCGAGTGGGTTTGTCAATTTCCAAAGTTAAAGAATCGCCTGTTGCAATTGATCCATCGATAACTTTTCCCTTATGCACGATTAAGCCGGGCAGGGGTTTTATAGCATCTAGTATTTCTATCTGGACGCCATCGTTTAAAGCGGTTCCGGAATCGCCGACTTGACCGCCAGACTCGCCATAGAGGGGTGTTCGATCTACTAAGATTTCTATGCTATCGCCTTTTTGTGCAGAGTTTACTTTTGCTCCATCTTTTAAGATTGCTAACACTTTAGCTTCACTCTTTGTTGACTTGTAGCCATCAAATTCGGTAGGTGGCGAATTTTGCGCAAACTCTTTGTAAAAGGGCGCGACTTCTTTTTCGCCTGAACCTTTCCACGAGGCCGAGGCTTTTACTTTTTGTTCCTGCATGGCTTTTTCATAGCCTGCCATGTCCATTTCCAGACCGGCGTCTTTTGCGGTCTCTTCCACTAAGTCCGTTGGAAAACCATAGGTGTCGTATAGCTTGAAAATTTCTTCTCCCGGAATAGAGGTGAGTTTTTCTTTGCGAACCTTTTCTAAGATTTCTTCCAGACGCTGTGTTCCAAAATGTAGAGTGCTTGAGAAACTTTCTTCCTCGTTGAGTACGACTCTTTGAATGAAATCGCTGTTGCCAGTTAAATCGGGATACGCACCCTTAAAGTCTTCTATCACTTTGCTGGTGATTTTGTGGAAGAACGGATTTTTTTGCCCCAGAAGCTTTCCATGTCTCAAAGCGCGCCGCATGATTTTTCGTAGAACGTATCCGCGACCTTCATTGGATGGAATGACCCCGTCACCAATCAGAAAAGTGGATGCACGCGCATGGTCGGTCAGCACTCGAAGCGAAACATTGACTTCGTCGTCTTTACCATATTCTCGGCCAGTGATTTTTGCAGACTCATTGATGATAGACATCATTAAGTCTGTGTCGTAGTTTGTGGTTCGCCCTTGAACTACGGCGGCCAAGCGTTCCAGTCCCATTCCCGTATCTATACTCGGTTTGGGGAGAGGGGTCAGTTTTCCTGAAGCATCGCGATCGTATTGCATGAATACCAGGTTCCATATCTCAAGGTA
>JAJDAW010000137.1 GCA_029261635.1 Nitrospinaceae bacterium | reverse complement strand
ATCGAGACCGAAGCTAATTGATGGAATGGGTAGAACCATTGTTAATCTGCGTATTTCGGTCACTGACCGTTGTAATTTCCGCTGTACCTATTGTATGCCTGCGGACAATGTTGAGTTCATGGATCGAAGTAACCTGCTGTCCTTTGAAGAAATCCAACGTGTAGCTCAAATTGTTTCCGGCATGGGGATCAATCGCCTTCGTCTGACTGGCGGTGAACCCTTAATGAGGAAAAACCTGCCCGTTCTGATTAAAATGCTGAACGAAGTTGATGGCATTGACGACATTGCCATGACCACCAACTAATACTTTTTAAAAGATCAGGCACAAAGCCTCAAAGATGCCGGGCTAAAACGACTCAACGTAAGTCTGGATGCTTTAGATCCAGAGAAGTTCCGCGATGTCAATCGTCGCGACTGCCTACAATCCGTTCTTGATGGGCTAGACATGGCTCGTAAGGTCGGTTTCAAATCCATCAAAATTAATGCGGTTGCTGTACGCAACTTTTCCGAAACGGAAATAATGGGTCTGATCGAAATGGGCCGCTCGGAAGGGTTTGAAATCCGTTTCATCGAGTTCATGCCACTCGACTCCGATAAAGTATGGGAACGCGACAAAGTGCTCTTCGGGCACGAAATCATAGACTTGATCAAAGAAAATTACGAGTTGGTCCCAATAGACAACTCTCTGGAAATCGGACCGGCGAGTGAATACAACTTTGCCGATGGCAAAGGTAAGGTGGGCATTATAACTGCGGTCAGTAACCCATTCTGCGATCACTGCAATCGAATCCGCATGACAGCCGATGGAAAACTGAGAACCTGCCTGTTTTCTACAAATGAAACCGACTTGAAAAAACTGATCCGCTCTGGCTCAACTGATGAAAATATCATCGATGCCCTCAATCAAGCCGTTCTCATCAAAGAGCCAGGACACAAGATCAATCTCGACGACTTTGAACGCCCTACCCGAGCCATGCATGCCATCGGCGGCTAACTATTGATAGAAAGAAATCCAGAAACATATTTTGAAAAACGGCTGCCACGTAACGGAATATCGCCGAACGTGTGTACAACATGGTCTCTCAATTCCTTAGGGAACTTAACCTCCAAAACCAAAACTTTTGGCAAATTAGATTTTAAGGAATAATTTGGGAAGGATTTCCGAGACTGATCATAGACATCCAAATCTCTATCCAGAGTGACACGCACTTTTTTATCCCGGGATAAAAAATATTTTCGCACATATCTATTAATTAAAACGGGTTGGGGGGACATCTCCAACCACTCCTTCGCTTCCAAAGGGAGCTGCCTGTGAATTTCTGAGAAAACCCTCCTCCAGCTCCAACCTTCTGCCCCCAGTTCTCCTTGAATTTTGTAAATCAATTTCCAGTTTAATTGATTCCGTTTGCATTTTATTTCCAAAGAACTATTTACCGGGTTTTTCGAAGCGCCATACCACCGCAGCCTGACTTTTGACTTAGAAGAAGAGCCAATAATATTTTCGCAAAACGAATGATGAGTGAGGGAATCAAAATATATATTGTTAACTTGACGATCAGGATATTCTATTTGCAGGCAAGAGTGATGTTGGCGTAACCAGTTTAAAACCCTATGGTATTCGAATGATTCAGCAATAAACTTTATTTCATAACGAGGGAGAGAAGAATTAGATGCGCTCAAGGCTTGCCCTCCGAAGCATAAAGTTCCTGAACGTTTAGATCGTTTGCTTGAATTTCTTTTCCTTCAATAATAATTTTATTTCCCTTTTGCGAAATAGCTTTTTTGGCTTTTGAATTATATTCCAAACCCTCTGCCGTTATTTCAGCTGGACCGTATTCCGTTTTTTTTATATAGGCCATAAGACCCGCTTTTTTTATTCCTGTCATTTTTGAATCGGAAAGAAATAACTGCGAACCATCTTTACTAGCTGCACCAATCGATACATTTTCAATATTTACTCCGCTCGCTTTCATGTGACTGTTTTCACCGACAGAAAGAGCTTTATCAGAAATATTAATAAAATAGGTCTCCTTAACCCTAATTTCTGATCCGCTTACATCAATACCGTCCCCTCCCCCTTTTGAACCAATATTTTCAAACACACTATTTTCAATCGTTCCCTGGGAAAAATCCGAGTCAAAGGCGTCGGAAGTGGTATTTTTAATCGTTACACTTTTTAATTCGAATTTGGATCTAACTATATTGAGAGCATCTTCCGCTCGGTTCCCCAAAAATGTAACATGATTCATTTTAATTTCAGCCTCATAAAAATTTACTCCGCCTGTCAACTCCCATCCCCCTTTTTTAACCCCCAAAGTATTCTCGATTTTTACGAACGACCATTCGGAAGGTTTCTGAGATTTCATAACTGCAATCCCCGGCCAAGTATCCACTTCTGAAAAAGGAACACTACCCGTCAGAATAACCGGCTCCTCCTTTGTTCCAGTCATAAGAACGGGTCCTTTAGCAAGCAGTCCAACGGTTTTATCAAAACGTAGAGTCGTTCCCTTCGGAATTTCCAGCCTTAACGATTCAGGGACAACGATCCATTCGCTTACCCTCCACTCACCGGGGAGGACCTGCAGTTTTTTATCATCTTCGAAATATTTCAAAAAGGTATGAAAGGCCAGTGTTTCTTGGAGATTATATGTGGGTAATATCCGGGTTTTAAAATCCGGGGCACCTAACTCGGCCTGAACCAACCTTAATTTCTCTTCACCCAAAATTTTCACTTCTAATGCGATTTCACATTGAAAATTTGTATCGGCCAATTCAAGTGGGATTTTTTTAATTTTCGGAAAATCCTTTAGGAGAGTAGGACTCAAACTTAAAGGAAATTTAATTGAGCTAGCCAGTTTAAGTTTAATTTTTTCTTTGTTCTTACCCACGCAAAAAATATCCTCTACTTCTAAAGCTTGAGGCAAAGGGTTAAGCAACTCAAGATACCGACCTTCTTTGCCTTGTATGTACTTAACCTGCAACAATTCAGGATAATTTTCAGCGGGAGGCTGACTTAAGGAAAGAACCTCTCTGGCTCTTTTGGCTATCCGTTCAAAACGAAAGCCATTTAGAGAAGGAAATTCCTTATGAAGTATCCTTAATTGTTTTTGAGCAAGAGTACGAAACCATTTTTCGGTACCCTCCTCTTCTATTTCATTTGCCAGTCTTTCTATGGTTTTTTGATAAATAGATTTGATAACTGGATCGCCTTCCAGGATTGCAGACACAATAGGTTCTTCCAATGCGTGAGGAACATCAATTTCTTCTTCATGGAGGTGAGCGTCAAAGCCAATTGGCTCGAGCAAAGCGGTGATCGGATTAAAATAAAACCTCATATTGTGCCATCGCAGAACATGATTCGAACCCCATGCATCGGCAACCGCAATAAACTTCCCCATAAGATCGGGATCAAACACCTCTGAAGGTTTGCGGTGGCCTCTTACAAAACCCTTCAGCAAACCTTTAGCAATAGCTAGGTCCCCAGACAATTTACTGGAACGCTCGACTTTACCAGAACGAAATGGAGTCACTTTTGCAATTTTATAATTATCAAAAATTGTGTTTGCCCAAAACATATCTTCGTCAAATCGGACGATCACCCCTTCTCTTCTGCTTTGGACTTCAAGCAAT
>JAJDAW010000136.1 GCA_029261635.1 Nitrospinaceae bacterium | reverse complement strand
TATCTGAACAAATTGGCTAGAGGTTACTTATGAAAAAGGTTGAGGCAATTATTAAGCCTTTCAAACTGGATGAAGTTAAAGACAAGCTTAACGAAATCGGCATAAAGGGCATAACTGTCAGTGAAGTGAAAGGTTTTGGTCGGCAAAAAGGTCACACCGAGTTATACCGGGGAGCAGAATATGTTGTAGATTTTCTTCCAAAGATAAAAATGGAGATCATTGTCAGTGATACCCAGGTGGAAGATGTAATCAACACAATTATGCAAGCCGCGCAGACGGGAAGAATTGGTGATGGAAAGATTTTTGTAATTGACCTTCAGGACACCGTTCGCATTCGTACTGGGGAACGCGGGGAAGACGCAGTTTAGTTATACTCCCGGAAAGTGGATTTATTTTGGTTCAGTAGTCGCTAAGCGGCACTGAACTTTTGCGTTTTATTTTAGTGAACTTATTTTAATTAATTTTTGCAGGAGAAATGTTAATGACCCCCAAAGAGGCGGTAGATTACGCTAAACAAAATAATGCTCGAGTCATCGATTTGAAATTTATGGATCTGTTGGGTTCGTGGCAGCATTTTTCTGTTCCCACCAGTGAATTAGAAGAAGGTTTGTTTGAAGACGGGCTGGGTTTTGATGGCTCAAGTATCCGTGGTTGGCAGGCCATCAACAACAGTGACATGCTGGTTATTCCTGATCCCGCTACAACGATTATGGATCCTTTTATGAAGCACCCGACGGTTAGTATGATTTGTAATATTGTTGACCCAATCACTAAGGAAAAATACAGCCGAGATCCGCGAAACATAGCGCAAAAAGCCGAAGCCTATCTTAAATCTACAGGAATCGGCGACACTGCGTATTTTGGCCCTGAAGCTGAGTTTTTCATCTTCGATAATATTCAGTACGACTCAACGACTAACGAATCGTTTTATTCTATTGATTCAGAAGAGGGAACCTGGAATACAGGTAGTGATGAAGGCCCGAACCTCGGCCACAAACCGCGCCATAAAGAAGGTTACTTCCCAGTGGCTCCGTCCGACACACTTCAGGATATTCGATCCGAAATGATGTTGACGATGGAACAGGTGGGAATGGCTATGGAATGTCATCACCATGAAGTGGCAACAGGAGGTCAATGTGAATTGGCGATGCGTTTTACATCTCTCGTCGACTGTGGCGATAAGCTGATGTGGTACAAATACATTGTTAAAAATATTGCCAAGGCACACGGTAAAACGGCAACGTTTATGCCAAAACCCATGTATGGCGATAACGGAACGGGAATGCACACCCATCAGAGTATTTGGAAAGATGGCAAACCTTTGTTTGCTGGCAACAGCTATGCCGGGTTTAGTGAAATGGGAATGCATTATATAGGTGGAATTTTAAAACAGGCGAATGCTATTTGCGCATTTACTAATCCGACCACGAACTCTTACAAAAGACTAGTACCCGGATTTGAAGCACCGGTAAATCTGGCTTACTCTAGTCGAAACCGAAGTGCTTCAATTCGAATTCCAATGTATTCTCCTAGCCCCAAAGCAAAACGTTTGGAGATCCGGTTTCCAGATCCATCTTGTAATGGTTATCTGGCTTTCGCTACGATGCTTATGGCGGGACTGGACGGAATTCAAAATAAAATTGATCCTGGTGAGCCGTTGGATAAAAATATTTATTCTTTAGGACCGGAAGAGTTGGCAAACATCCCCACTCTGCCGCATTCCTTGGAAGGTTCCATTCAGGCCTTGGAAGATGATCATGAGTTCTTGCTTAAAGGCGATGTGTTCACTCAAGATGTGATCGATACATGGATAGATTATAAGAGAGAAAATGAGGTTGATCCCTCTAGATTGCGTCCGACTCCACTTGAGTTTCAAATGTACTATGATTGCTGATTTGGTGAATGCCAGAGAGTAATTGAGATGTAATTTCCCCCTGGGTTCACCCAGGGGGTTTTTTTTTGTTTTCGGGAATACAAAGTGGAGATATTATATCTCTTTGAGAGAGCTTTGCATTTTTGTTAGCTATTCTGCAAAAGGTGATTCGTTGAACTCAAAAGAAACGCTAATAGAAAAAATACATAACGGTGAGCCTTGGGATAATCAGCTGGAATCTGAATTAATGGATTTTGGGTTCCAAGTTCCATCCAAATGCTGGAAAGATTTAATTTCTCTTGCTAAAGATGTAAATTTCAAAAAACTCTATCCGCATTTTTTTTCAAGACTATTAGAAATATCCGCACGCTCGCATAATGCAGATTTGGCATTGCATAACCTCGAGCGTTTTTCTGAAAAATTTTCCGATAAAGATCATTTGTTTACGCAGTTTTCGGAATCCGATTCTCTGCTGGAGGCATTGGTTTTTTTATTTTCAGGAAGCCAGATTCTTACAGACACCCTTCTCAGTGAACCTTCTTATGTAAATTGGCTGAGCCGACCCAACACTCTGACCAAATCCAAATCAAAAGATATTTTGATAAGAGATTTTTATGAATGGGAAGGATTTGATGAAAAAGATTTTTCAACCCTCCTCAGGAAATTTAAGAAAAGAGAATACATCCGCATTGGTCTTCGCGATTTGCTCGGAAGCGTAGAACTAATGGAAACAGTAGGTGATATTTCTAATCTGGCAGATGTTTGCTTGCAAATTGCTTATGAAAAAGCGAATAGGGATTTGCAAAAAAAACACGGAATTCCTTCGTATGAAGATACAGATGGGAATTTAAAAGTAGCTGAATTTGCTGTTCTCGGGATGGGTAAGTTGGGTGGGCAAGAGCTCAACTACAGTTCAGATATCGATCTTATTTATATTTATTCTTCGAGTCACGGGGAAACCCAACCCGATCCATCTCAGTCGATCTCAGGTATAAAAATATCCAATCATGAATATTTTTCTAAGTTAGCCCGACAAATTACCAAGTACATAAATGAAATTACTTCCGAAGGAAATGTTTTTCGAGTCGATCTGGATCTTCGACCTGATGGGCCTAGCGGGGAAATTGCAAGTTCGTTGGCTAGCTGCGAAACCTATTATCAATCCTGGGGAAGAACCTGGGAAAGGCAGGCCATGATCAAGGCCAGGGTTTCGGCTGGTAGTGAGGCTCTAGGCAAAGAATTTTTTACAATGATGGAGCCATTTATCTATCGGCGAAGTTTGGATTTTGAAGCTATAGAAGAAATCAAATCCATGAAAAACCGCATCAACCAAACTCTGAAAGGTAAAAAATCTGGAAATATCAAGCTCGGATTTGGAGGCATACGCGAGGTTGAGTTTTTTATTCAGGCATATCAACTCTTGTTCGGTGGTAGAGATAAAGAATTGCGCACTCGAGGGTCGCTTATGGCTTTGGAGGTTTTGAAAAATAAAAATATTATCGCTGAAGAAGATTATTTATGTCTTTGCGAGGCTTATATTTTTTTAAGGCATCTTGAGAACAGAGTACAAATAACCTTTGGTCTGCAAACTCACCAGCTCCCGGAAAATGATACGGACCGAGTAGTTCTCGCAAAAAAGATGCGAATTGAAGGAAAGACAGCGGAGGAACTGGCCGTCAACCTGATGAAGGTTTATGAATCGCACACTTCTTTTGTTGGAAAAATTTTCTCCGAACAGTTTGCAGAAAAGGAAAAGCGCGAAGCAGCAGAAAAGATTTCTCGTGAATGGGAACAATCACGACAAGGGGAGATCTTGTTTTCTGAAGATGTTCTTGCATCCATTCCTTTAATTAGAGATCCAGCTCAGGCATTTCGATTCTTAAAAGTCTTTCGTGATGGTTCTGCGTTTTCGCATCCCTCAGAAAAAAGTATTCAGGTGTTCAATTTTATCTTGCCGAAAATAATTGACCAATGCGGTCGCGTCCCAAGCCCTGGTGTGGCAATTGAAAACTTGTGCCGGTTTGTCGAGGCTACGGGAGCGAGGGAATCTTTTCTAAATCTATTTCAAGAGAATGAAAAGTTTTTGGAACTTTTGCTTATCCTGTTTGGAAGTAGCGGTCTTCTTTCTCAGATAATTATAAGAAAACCAGAATTGGTAGACCTGCTAACGGATATGGATGCGGTTTATCGATTTAAGACACCTGAAAAAATTTCAGAAGATTTAGATAAGTATTTATTGGCGGGTAGTACTCTGGATGAAAAGTCGCTTATCCTGCGTCGATTTAAACAGGCTGAAGAGTTGCGGATCGGTGTGCGATACCTGATCAAGGAAGCAGACTTAGAGGGCACGCTTTCTGATCTCTCAAACCTTGCCGATGTTTATCTGCAGGCGGTATTTAAGTTGGCTTGTGAGGAATTGGCAGAAAAAAGCGGTCATCCTGTTGCTACAAACTTTTGTATTGTAGGCATGGGTAAGTTGGGCGGCGGAGAGTTGAATTTTGGTTCTGATTTAGATGTGATTTTCGTTTATGACGAACCCGAAGAGAATAATGGAACCCATTATGCTGCTATTTCCCAACTGATTTACAAGCTGACTTCTGAAATGACTTCTGCGGGATACGCCTACAAAATAGATACGGATCTTCGGCCCGAAGGAGGTGCGGGGGTTTTAGTTATGTCTATCGAAGGTTATGAGCGCTATTTCAAGACGCGGGCAAGAATCTGGGAGCAGCAGGCAATGGTGAGGTCGCGCGTGGTGGCTGGAAGCGAAGAAGTTGGGAAGAAGTTCATGGAACGGGTTCACGATTTTGTATTTCAGGATGATTTTGAATACAGCGCGCTCATAGAAATTTCCCGGATGAGGGAACGGATGGAACTAGAGTTGGCTCAGGAAAAAACTAAAGGTAAAAATGTAAAGCTCGGATTTGGAGGAATAGCAGATATTGAATTCGCTATGCAAATTTTACAATTGATGCACGGGAAGAAAAATCCACGCCTCCGGAAAACAAATACGATGAGCGCTCTCGCTATGTTTGTGGCTCAGGGAATGATAGATCAGAGTAAAGCGGATCAGGCTAAAGAGAACTATCTCTTTTTAAGAAGACTGGAGTGTGCATTGCGGATTATTCGCGAGACCTCCTCCAGTAACCTTCCGAAGGAAGTACGCGACTTGGCACAACTTGCTCGTTTGATGTCCTACGTGGGGACTGATGCAGATAGCCTTGCCAATGCTTTACTGAAAGATTACGAAAAGCATACAGTGCAAATGCGGGAGTACTACCGCGAGACCATTGGGCAATTATTGCGTACCGGGCCACGCTCATCCTCTGCAGAGGAAAATGAGAATAGGCCCATTGATACGGTCAATTAAGAGAGCTATTTAAAAAGTTTTAAATAGCTCAACTAGTTTTTAAATTTTAAACTTACTGACCAAGCCTTGAAGATCAACAGCAAGCTTTGAAAGCTCATCTGCTGCATCCTTGGTTTGGCTGGAACCCTGTGTTGTCTCTTCCGCAGCGGTTGAAACACCAGTGATATTCTGAGAAATTTCCCCAACTCCCTTTGCGGCTTCCTGAACATTTCTTGACATTTCACTTGTCGTCGCACTTTGTTCTTCGACTGCACTGGCAATGGTGCTGGAAATATCGTTTATTTTATTAATGATATTGCTAATCTCCCCAATAGCTTCAACTGCATTTCCGGTATTGGACTGAATGGTCTGAACTTTATTGCCGATTTCTTCTGTGGCTTTCGCTGTCTGATTTGCAAGTTCTTTCACTTCATTCGCGACCACAGCAAATCCTTTTCCTGCTTCACCGGCTCGGGCTGCTTCAATAGTAGCATTCAAGGCTAGCAAGTTGGTTTGTTCGGCAATAGAGGTGATCACTTTGACGACCTCACCAATTTCTTTGGAACTTTCACCAAGGGTACTTATGGTTTCATTGGTTCGTTTAGCCACTTCAACGGCTTCGCTGGAAACTTGGGCTGCCTGTGTTGAATTGTTAGCTATTTCGCTGATGCTGGCAGTCATTTCTTCTGCGCCAGTGGCAACGGTCTGAACATTATTGCCCACTTCTTCACTGGCAGAAGCAACTACCCCAGCCTGGGCAGATGTTTCTTCTGCATTGGCAGACATGGTGGTGCTGGTTGCCGTCAGTTCCTCTGCAGCTGCACTGACAGATTCTGCATTTTTGCCAATATCTCCTAAATCACTGCGCAAGGTAGAAATAAACTCTTTGAGGCCCGCACCCATTTGCCCAATGGCATCATTACCGTCGATGGTAATTTCCTGAGTGAGATCTCCTTTTGATGCGGCTTGGACTACAGTAAGCATGGAGTCTACTTTTTCTTGAAGTTCTTTGGCCAATTTTTGTTCACGCTCTGTTGCCTCGTTTGCAGTTTTTTCCTTTTGTACTTGGTCAGTAACAATACCCCAATCGACCATGGGCCCAAGATACTCACCGTTATCGTCTATATTTGCAGTAATGCTTAATTTTAAAATTTCAGGCCCCACTTGAATCATTGCTTCGTGTGGCAAGTTGGCTGGATCAGAAAGTATTTTTCGTTGATGAGCTGGGTTTTTATGAAATATATCAACAGATTGTCCAACGATATCATCTACTTTTACAGGAAGATACGTTTCCAAAGTTTTAAGGACTTTTGTAGAAGCTGGGTTCATGTACTGAATAATTAAATCTTGATCCGCTGCAATCATATTTCCTGGATTGTTTTCTACAAAGCCAGCGAGTCGATTGATTTTTTTCTCTTGCTGAATTCTTGTTGTTGCTACAGTCCAAGTGAGCATGGGGCCTGTATAGTTCCCGTCGCTGTCAATTATTGCGCAAATTTCGATTTCGAGGATTTCAGGCCCTAATTGAAATTGTGATTTATGAGGTAAGTTGTTCGGGTCAGATAATATTTTTCGTTGGTGCGCTGGATTTTTATGAAAAATATCTATACTTTTCCCCAGTATCTGATCGGCTGGAATGGGTAGATATTGTTCAATAGTCTTTAGAGTATTTTTGGATGCCGGGTTTATGTAAAGCACGCTGAAATCTTTAATATCTGCCATCATAAAATTGAAAGGAGCATTTTCAACCATGGAGGATACCCGGTCTGCGTCTTCAATCGGTTTTCTAACTGCATTAACAACTATTTTTGTGAAAACCACAGTCAATATTAATCCTATAACAAGTAAGATCCATAGATTGGTAACCAAGGATTCAGAACGGGTTTTAGAATTTAACATGTCAGCTTCGAGTAGCTTCTTTTGGTTTGCCGCCATGGCATCTACTTGCACTTTAATCGCAAAGGCAGTTGGGGCTGCTTTGGTGCCAAGCCAGCTATTGGCTACATTCCAGTCCTAGCTACCGCGGATTGTAAACATTTTCTCAGGTAGCGGAGCAAAAGCTTCTCTCGCTTGAGAAAACTCCTTAAATAACTGTGCTTGTTCAGGTGTCAAAAGATTTTTATTGGCAGTCAAATCTCCAAAGCGGCGAATATTTTTTTGCCACATGACATCAAACGCATTTTTGAATTTGAAATCCCCTGAGAGAAGAAAAGCTCGAATGCTAGCCAAAGATCGAGCTGTGGTTCCTCGTACATCGGCCATCATTCCCAACAATGCTTTTCTTTTCGGGGTTGCCGCTTGTTTCGCTTCCAAGTTAATTATTTTTGTAATTGTGCTGACTAGAATGCTGGCTTTTGGTGCCGCCTCTTGTAGTAAAATTTTATTTGCAGGTAGGTTATCAATTGTTCCAGAGATGGCTTCGATTTCATTCTGAGCTTTTTGAAAGTCCTTCAATTTAGATTTGATAACCGACATTCGTTGTACATTTTCTGGATTTGTCCAGTTTTTAGAAAATGCTTCCATTTTATCCATCGAAGGCTGAATTTCTTCGGACCAGGATTTTTCTCGTTCTGCTTTGAATTTGTCTTTTCCAAGAATCATCCATCCTCTTAATGCAGCCAAAGAGTGATTGATGCCGTTCAACATCATCAGACTGTTTTGTGCGGTTGGCACACGAAGATCGACAACTTTGTCAGAAATACTTTTAACTTCTTTAGTTTGCCAAATGGCATTGCCTACTATAATCACCATGATTGCAGCTACCAGGGCAAAGCCTATTTGAATTTTTGCTACTATTTTTAAATGGTTAAACCATGTAAGCATTTTTTCTCCTTATTCCTTAAAAATTGAGAAATAAAAAAATATTTTATAATCGCTAATCCAAATAAATATATATTTGTTGCTCCAAATATAGGACTAATTATTTTTTTGAGATTGGGGGTTATATTACATAGAAATCTATAGTAGTTCAATGAATTTGTTGATTGGCGGGAATATTTTTATTTTATATGCGATTTTTGCTAGTTAAAAGGGGTTTTTGTTTTGATCGCTCTCAAATTATTTTAAAGTAGGTATGAGTTGTACTTGCTTAGATACTATATTTACTTAGGGTGTTGTGTTTATTAATTAGTTGTGCTTGTGTCTAATTATTCCTTTCTAGGAACAATTAAGACCTTTGGTCTAGGGATGATATGGCTATGCTTACTTGGATAGTTACCCAGTGGTTGAGTAAGGGGGAGAGTGATTTTTTGGTGGGGCGAAAGCACCAAGGCCCCTGTTGAAGCTAATCTGCGAGGGGTAGGTGCTAGGGTTTTGAGGTGTTTTTTGGAAAAGCGTTGAGCTTGTAAGCGATGCTATCGATCAAAGCCTGCCAACTGGCCTCGATGATATTTTCCGATACGCCCACCGTTCCCCATTTATGGTGATGGTCGCCTGATTCAATTAGCACACGGGTTTTGGCGCGTGTGCCTTTTTTCTCTTCGAGGATTCGCACTTTGTAATCGTAGAGATTGACTTCTTCCAGTTCTGGATAAAATTTTACCAATGCTTTTTTGATAGCTTTATCGAGAGCATTTACGGGACCCGTTCCTTCCGCCGCAGAAACCTCTTGCACCCCGTTCACTTTTAACTTTACGGTGGCCTCAGATATAGGTTCTTCATCTTCTTGACGTTTTTCAACGATGACGCGGAAACCGATAAACTCAAAGAAGACTTCTTTTTCACCCAGAGCATCTCGCATCATTAATTCGAAAGAAGCTTCCGCTCCTTCATATTGAAAACCCAGGTTTTCAGATTCCTTGAGGGTTGCGAGTATCTTCTGAATTTTAGGGTCATTCCCATCGACATCAATGCCAAACTCTTTGGCCTTATGAAGTACATTACTTTTTCCGGAAAGATCAGAGATCAGGATACGTTGATTATTACCAACGGCTTCGGGTTTGATATGTTCATAGGTCTGAGAATTTTTGCGCACCGCACTTACATGAACGCCGCCTTTGTGGGCAAAAGCGCTTTTACCAACAAACGGTTGTTGATTCCAATGCGCTTTATTTGCCAATTCATCTACGAATGAAGAAACATCTTTTATTGTTTCAAGTTGCTCATCAGAAATGCAATCGAATCCCATTTTTATTTTTAAATTGGGGATAATGGAGATAAGGTTCGCATTTCCGCATCTCTCGCCAATGCCATTCACTGTTCCTTGAACTTGCTCTGCTCCTGCACGTACTGCATTTAGCGAATTAGCTACCGCTAATTCGGAATCGTTGTGGGCATGAATTCCTAATTTGACTGAAACGGATTTTTTAACTTCTGTGAAAATGGAATGAACTTGATCGGGAAGTGTTCCTCCATTGGTATCGCAGAGTACGATCCAGTCTGCGCCCGCAGACTCAGCCTCTTTGATTGCTTTTATCGCATATTCTGGATTATTTTTATAGCCATCAAAAAAATGCTCGGCATCAAACAAAACTTCCGTTCTATGTTTTTTGAGATAGCTGATGCTATCAAAAATCATTCTCAGGTTTTCATCGAGGGTAGTGGACAAGGCATCTGTTACATGCAGGTCCCATGTTTTTCCGAAAAGGGTGATAACTTCGGTTTCGGTTTTCATCAGAGCTTGTAAAACGATATCCTCTTCTACCTTTTTATCGGGGTAGCGGGTGCTTCCAAATGCCGTAATTTTTGTTTGTTTAAAGTTTGCCTGACTAGCTTTTGAAAAAAACTCTATGTCTCGTGGGTTCGACCCTGGCCATCCGCCTTCGACATAATGCACCCCCAGCTCATCGAGCCTGTGAGCGATGCGCATTTTATCTTCAACGGTGAACGACACACCTTCTGCTTGCGAGCCATCTCGAAGCGTAGTGTCGTATATTTTTACAGAGCTCATTTTTTCTTTGCTTTAGATTTTTTACGGGCCGGGCTACTTTTTTTCTCGATACTTTTTACTGGTGTTGGTTTGGTGTCCAGGCCGAATGCCGTATGAAGCGCATTGACAGCGGCTTTAGTATTTTTTTGTTCGATGATGCATGAAACTTTTATTTCTGAAGTGCTGATCATCAGGATATTAATTTTTTCTTTCGAAAGTGTTTTAAAAATTCGTGCTGCGACCCCTGAATGGCTTCTCATCCCTGCACCTACAATGGAAATTTTAGCTATCTTCGAATCGGCAGTAACGCTTACAGCGCGAATCTTTTTAGCCACTTTTTCCATGATCACCATTCCCTCATTCAATTCTTCACGGCCCAATGTGAAAGATAAATCAGTATGGCCTTCGGCACTTATATTCTGGATGATCATGTCCACAGAAAGACCGGCATCAGCAATCGATCCAAATATATTTGCTGCTATACCCGGTTGATCGGGGACTTCTTTCAAGGTGATTTTCGCCTGATTTTTATCGTACATGATTCCGGAAACCACCGGCTGTTCCATATTTGAATCCTCCTCGCAGATCAACGTTCCTTTACCCCCTTCAATAAAAGAGGATTTTACGACCAAAGGCATTTGAAACCTATGGGCAAATTCAACGCAACGTATTTGCAGAACTTTAGCCCCCAAGCTGGCCATTTCCAGCATTTCATCATAGGATACCACGTTAAGCTTTTTTGCTTTTGGTACCATTCTTGGGTCTGCAGTATAAACGCCATCAACATCTGTATAAATTTCGCATTGAGAGGCACCGAGCGCAACCGCCAATGCGACGGCAGAAGTGTCTGAGCCTCCTCGCCCTAATGTGGTTACATCGCCTTGCTCATTGATGCCTTGAAAGCCAGCCACAACGATAACGTTGTTTTCTTTTAAAGCTTGTTTAGCTCTTTTAGCGTCGATTTGTTTAATCCGCGCGCGGGTATGCACGCTATCTGTTTGCAAACCAATCTGCCTTCCCGTCATAGAGATCGCAGGAATGCCGCGAGCCTGAAGGGCCATAGTCAACAAGGCGCTTGATATTCTTTCCCCCGATGAAAGTAAAAGGTCCATCTCTCTTCTTTCCGGGTTATCGCAAATTTGACGGGCCATTTTTACAAGCTTATCGGTTTCGCCTGCCATTGCTGAAACTACGACTACCACCTGGGTTCCTGTTTTTCGGATTCGGGCGATTCTTTGGGCAACATGTTGAATACGATCAATAGTACCGACCGATGTGCCTCCATATTTTTGTACGACTAAGGGCATGTTCATAATTCGTTATTTAAAAATGCTTCGATCAATTCGGGAGCGGTGTTAAATTTTTTCCCCGATTCTAAAATTTGTTCATCATATTTTTTTAATCCGCCAGTTTCTTCTTTAGCTTTTGAAGAGTAAACCAGATAGGGCACAGGGCCTCGGTCATACTTCATCAATGATGCGGAGCTTACATGATTGACAACAATCAATAGTTTTGTTTCTTCCTGCATTTCAAGCGCTTGAGCAATGGGTTTGACCACTTCTGAATCGAAATCTTCAATCGCCAAAATTTTATCGTCAATACTGCCTTTAAGGGAAACTTCTTCTCCCGCGGAAATATGCAAGAAGACCACATCCTTCTTTTCCAGTTCTGCTAGAGTGGTTTTTACTTTTCCAGAATAATTGGTGTTGTAAAAACCGGTTGCCCCTTCTACATCTAAAATTTCTATTTCTGAAGCCCTGGCAATACCTTTAACCATCGATGATGCGGTGATGACGGCTGCCGACTTTTCAAATCGTTTATGGAATGTGGGTAGCGATGGAGGCTCGCCGTTTCCCCAGAGCCAAATGCTATTAACAGGATCTTTTTGTTCCTGCGTGCGTTTTTGATTATAAGGAAGATTGTGCAAAACTATTTGTGCTTGATTCATCACGAAAACAAGATCGCGCACGTCTTTTCCTTCGGGCATAAACTTTCTTATTCCCTCACCAATAAGTTCATTGGGTGGAGTCAACCTTTCCTGTATCGGCGGATTTTTTAATACTACAAGATTATGATATCCCTTTCCATGATGGAACGTGGCATCTGTTACCTGTTCGTTTAAAGCGTTAATTAAAAATTCTGAGTCTTCAGCGGATAAGTTTCCGCCAGTATAATCCTTCATCACCATATCGTCATGGGTGGCTTGAAGGGTTATTAAATCGCAGCATAAAACGATTTCATCTGCTTCAGGTTTTACTCCGAGTCCAACTGCATCGAGCGCGGCATGACCGATTTTATACTTTTCCGGATCGTAGCCAAAAAGCCCCAGGCAAGAAACTTCGTTCCCTGGATGAAGGCTGTCTGGAAGGGTTTGCACTGGTCCACATTGGCTTTTTTGTACCAAGGCATCCAGATTGGGGGTCTCTGCAAGTTGCAAAGGAGTTTTATTATCTTTTTCAGCGAAAGGCTTGTCAGTCAGGCCCGCCACAATTACGACTAAATATTTCATTTCATTAGGGAATTTAGTGATCCGGTAAGCCGGGAACTGAGAATTATAACTTAATTTTTCTAAATTCCCCAGTCCAATTGCGGAGTTGTTTTTATGAATATAGAGAGACCCTGAACAAAAAGCCAGCTTGTATGTTTATCTTAGGAGAGCAAAATTAAAAATTGAATAGGCTTGAAGATTCCGAAAAACTCCACCCAAAAATAGGACAGAGTAGTTCAAAAATTTATTGGATATGCGATATTTTTATTGTCTGGGAAATTAGTTTTTGCCCTTAAAATCAGACTGTTATGGACGAATTATCACTTTTATGATACGGTATTCCAAAGTATATAATATTGCTGAGTGAGCGAAACATTTTGAGAATTTTTATCCATTGGTTTCGGGGAGAAATTAAGGAGATTATGCATGTATGAGGTGAACGAGATTTGTAAAAATGGATCGCCCTTGCCCCTGACCACTGATGGCCATCTTCGCATTGTATTTATAGGCACGGGTTCTGCTTTTGCAAAGCGTCGACGACAGTCCAATATGCTTGTCATTCAGGGCGACCACCATGTTTTGATTGATTGTGGTACGCAAGGACCCCTGGCTTTGAATGATGTAGGGCTGAGTGTTTTAAAAGTACGCTGCTATCACCCTACGCATAGCCATGCAGATCATATTGGCGGGTTGGAAGAAGTCGCTTTGATGAATCGCTATACCCCCAACGCGGAAAAACCCGATATGATTATTCTACGGGATTATCAGGACCTGCTCTGGAGTAAAAGTCTCGCGGGAGGTTGTGAATCCTGTGAGGCCAATCAGGGCCGTCCCCTTCAATTGAATGATTTTTTCAACATTTTACGTCCACAAAATATAGAGATAGATGGTCGAAAGTTCTGGTCCTATAAACACGGGCCCATTGAGCTGGTGATAATGAGGACTCGGCATTTTCCAGACACGGCTATCAGTGTTGATGAATCACAATGGTGTTCAGGTGTTTTCATAAATCGACGTGCTTGGATTTCGGGAGACACGATGTTCGATGAGGATTACCCGATTCGTTTCAGTAAAATGGCTGAAGTCATGTTTCATGATACACAATTGTTTTTTGGCGGAGTGCATGCTTCCTATCAAGAGTTGAATACTTTGCCGGATGATGTTAAATCAAAAATGTATTTGTACCATTATGGGGATAACTGGGATAAACCGGAAACCTGGGCAAAGGGGGCAACCGATTTTACAGGTGAGCCAGCTAAGGATGGTTTTCTGGGTTGGACAGAACAGAATGTGGCATACGATTTCAAATAAATAACATTTCACATAAAGTTTCGCGTTCCCCACAGGTTATAAGTATCAAAATAATGTTAGGGCGGTTAAGGAGGATGGCCCGTAAATGAGTTACCAGATTACTTTAAGCACTTGGTCCGGGGAAAGTAAGGCAGAAGCCGCCGAGAAGCTATCAAGAATATTCCGGTTGAGTAAAGAAAAAGGCCTGGCTACAGTGGGAGGTCTGTGCGAAGGGCTTCCCTGGCGATTCGAAAATACTATTTCCGACCAACAGGCAACCCAAGCTGCAAAATTTTTACAAGAGATTGGATTCTCTGTAGAAATCACACCGGTAGAAGGCGAAGTAGAACCTTTACCGGTACCCGTCGATGTGGCTGAACCCGAAGTACCCACGGCACCTTCAGAAGCTGAATCCTCTTATCGCATGGGATTCCAAGGCGATGGTCGCACGTTGTTCGGCATCACATTCATCAATCTTATCAAAACCATTTTCACCCTCGGATTTTATAGGTTCTGGGCAAAGACTCGTGTGCGCCAATATCTTTGGGGGCAAACGCTTTTTGCTGGTGACCGGTTTTCTTATCACGGAACAGCAAAGGAGCTGTTGCGAGGTGCTATTCGTTTTGGATTATTTTTACTTCTTTTCGTTGTGGTGAGTGTCTATACCTTTCTTGAGTATGGTCCGGAAGGAAGTGAACTGGTTGGAAATGTATTTACAGTGGTCTTTATGTTTTGCCTTCCCTTTCTTATGGTGGGAGCGTGGAGATATCGTCTTTCCAGAACAGCGTGGAGGGGAATACGATTCTCTTTTCGTGGTCAGGGGCGACAAGCCTTGACAGTTTATTTTAAAGGCTATCTTGCCGTTCCACTCACTCTGGGGCTTTACTGGCCTTACTTCAAAATGGAAACAGAAAAATTCTGGCGACAGAATTCCTGGTTCGGCGATGTGCAGATGCGTTTTTCCGGAAAAGGAAAAGACTTTCTGAAAAAATTTATTGCAGCCCTATTCCTCACTCCTTTAACGCTAGGGTTTTATCTTTTCTGGTTCAATGCCGATTTAAGTCGATATATATGGTCCCATACTCATATTGGGGGCGGTACTTTCCATTTCCCTATTAAGGGACGAGACTATTTCAATTTAAAAGTGGCTAACTTTTTCATCATTATTTTTACTCTCGGTTTGGGTGCTCCTTGGGTTGTAGTTCGCAACCGCAAATTTATTGCTGACCATTTAACTTTTTCAGGAAATATCGAACTCAATCGAGTCGTCCAGGAAATGCAAGACAGCGGAGCCTTTGGCGAAGAGAGTATGGATATTATGGATGTGCCCATTGACATCGGTTAAACTTCCCTCAGCAGATTTCTGAAAAACAACCGTCACCTTCAAGAAGCTAAAGGCATCGAAGGATCGCGGCTTATTCAAAGCTCTTGTCAGGAGCGGAATGGTTACCCCAAAATTTCAGTTCAGCGGTTCCTTGTTCGATGGGAAAAGCGCGCAAAAGCAACCCGTTCGCATCGAATTAACTCCTTACCATATTGCCCTTACACTCCCAGGCCAATCTGCGGTTAATTGGCCTTACTCGGAAATTCGATGGGCTGCAGAAACAATCCCCTTCCATATTGAACATCAGCTCAATACCCCAGACGAGAGAATGGAAACTCTGGTTGTAGAAGATCCCGATTTTTATGAAAATTGTCGGAGAATAGCCCCGGAGGAATTTTCCCGAACAACAACAAAAATTTCATTCAATTGGAAAATATTATCAGCGGGAATTTTCAGTCTAGTTCTGTTCTTTTATGCAGCATATAAAATTGTTCCAAACTATTTAGTGGATCAGCTCGTAGATAAAATTCCGGTGGAGTGGGAAGAGGCATTGGGAGACGGGGTTTTGTCCGCCTTCCCAGTAGATAAAAATCCTGACCCGAAAGTAATAGCTTTGCTCACGGATATACTCCGCCTTTTGAAGCAGTCGAAGCCGGAGGAGACTCCCTATAATCTGAAAATTTTTATTTTGCCGACTGAGCAAATCAATGCATTAGCTTTGCCGGGTGGGAATATTATCGTATTTGAAGGATTGCTTAAAATAGCCGACTCGCCTGAAGAACTCGCAGGTGTGCTGGCTCATGAAGCGCAGCATATTTTTCTGAAGCACTCGACACGAGGCATCTTACGGAACCTGGCATCGGGTATGTTACTAACTCTGGTTCTGGGAGATGCTAATGCCGTTATGGATAGCGTGGTTAGTATTGCCGGACAACTTAATACCTTGGGTTTTAGTCGTAAAATGGAAACGGAAGCAGATATAAAAGGGATGGAGTTAATGTTGGATGCGAAGATCAACCCTCAGGGAATGTTGAGTATCTTTAAAAAGTTGTTAAAAGAAGAGTTGAAATTAGAAGAAAATAAAAAGAATTCATCAACATCAAAAAATGCCAAAGAAGTGTTTTCTTATCTGTCCACCCACCCGTCCGCTAAAAGTCGCCTTAAAAAACTTGAAAAACAAATAGAGTATAATTCAAAAAAGTTATGGATCCCCCTATATCCAAATTCTAACTGGAATGAAATAAAACCAAGGGATTGATGAATGATTCCAAACTTAGAAGGTCTCATCCTATTTTGAAACCCACATTATATTTTTTATTGGGCCTGGCTCTTTGTTTCAGATTGCCTGGGTTTGATGCGGTATTGGCAAGCGATGAACTCGCTATGGTATCCCTATGGGGTCAGATGCCCTATGAAAAAATATTTCAAAATTATCAGTACCCCAACAATCATATTTTCTTAACACTAATTCTGAGTTTTTTACTAAAGTATTTTGGGTTGTATGAATGGCTTCTCCGTCTCCCAATATTGATTTGTGGAGTTTTAAGTATTTATCTGGGTTACAGGGCAGGAAAGATTGTCGGAAAAGATGAAATGGTAGGTTGGATGACAGCTTTATTTCTGGCCTTAAGCGAGTGGCATATTTTTTTCTCTACAAATGCACGAGGATACCTTCTAGTAATGTTGTTGGGGCAAATTTGTTTTGAAAGAATGTTAGGCCGATTGAAAGAAGAACCAAAGACGACTCAATACGATGGCGGGTCAGCAAATATTTTAATCAGTTCATTGGGTTGGTTGTTGATTTGGACCGTAGGAAGCTGGACCGTGCCTACATTTATTTTTTTCGAATTATCATTGGCTGTATTTTTACTGGCAATCATTATTTCGAGAAGGGTAGTTACACAAGAATCTGCAAATATTTTTTTTGTTCCATTGATAGCTCTGATAGCAGGTTTGGTGATTTTTTACTGGCAGTATTATGTGTGGATATCTCCAGAAATGTTGGATTCAGCAAAATCCAATGCAGCCCAAACTTCATTAAGCCTATTATTTAGTGAAGTGATGGCTCAATGGTTGGCTCCATTTGAACAATTAAAATTTATTTTTCTGGTTTTTGCGGGGGTAGGGGGATGGAATTTGTGGAAACGAAAACCAACAAAACTTTTTCTTATTGCATCAATTTTGCTCGGACCCATTATTGCAGGAATTTTAGGATTTAAATTGGGCTTATTGCCGGGGGTGCCCCACGCTCGGACCTATTTTTACTTGCAACCATTTTTCATTACATTAGCTGCGTTGGGAGTTTTTATAATAGGGAGAGCATTAAGAGTCTGTATTAAGGATAAAT
The DNA here is from genome assembly GCA_029261635.1 of Nitrospinaceae bacterium. Classification (GTDB taxonomy): domain Bacteria; phylum Nitrospinota; class Nitrospinia; order Nitrospinales; family VA-1; genus UBA8687. The sequence continues at coordinate 17,441 of JAJDAW010000136.1, read as the reverse complement.
TTAAAGAAAAGACTCAGAGTATATTCTTCCCATGGGCATCAGGGATAATTATATTTATTTTCATAATAACAGCGGCTCAAAATGGTTATCAGGAAATTTATATAAAGCGCGTGGAACGTGAGCCTCTGAATAAGGTATTGGAATTTGCGCAATCATTGAGTCAAAACGATTTACTCATCGTGCCAGATGATCTGCATGTAGAATTTTATCTCTATGGGGCAGCTGAAATGCGCCAGCGCGTTGAAAATATTCTTAAGGAAGGTAAAGTTGATAATATTTATTTCCTCGAATATCATAAAAATGGAGCTTCCTCCTTTGTTGTTCAAGAGGATGGGAAATCAATAAAGTTTTCGGGGTACCTTCCCTTGGTTCAAAATGCTAAGGATGATTCCCCATTATTGCCTATAGAGGCAGTGACGGAAGTAGATCGATTCGGGCCTTTCGTGTTTCATAAAATAAATCCGGGTTGGTTGAAGAAAAAGGAAATTTTGAAAAAAAATTTTAAAACTGTAGGTGTTATGGGGAAGAAAAACTTCCAATGGAAAAATACGGGAACGGGGAAAGATATCCAACGTCAAATAAAATTTGTAGATTCATTTTTAATAGCTTTTAAAAATAAACAATCTAAGGCTCATTATAGCCTGAACTTGAATTTGATGAATGTGTCGGGGAGCGACAGGGGTTTTTCGGCAGCCTTTTTAGAAGGCCAAATGGAAGATAAGCAGATAAAACATAATCCTTCTTGGAAAATAAATGGTTGGACTCTGGATCACCCTTATGGGACCAGTATATTAAATCGGAACTGGAATCCGGCGATTTCAGTTTCTTCGGGGGTAAGTACGGTTGCTGTGTTGGATGTGCATTTTTTCGAAAAGAGAAATGCAGGAATGCTGAAAAATTTTTTGAGTTATGAAATTTCAATGCCCGATGAACAAATAAAATTCGGAGTTAATGGGACATGATTGTTGTTACTGGTGGAGCAGGCTTTATCGGCAGTGCTCTGATAAATGGATTAAACGAAAAAGGTATTAAAGATATCTGGGTTGTCGATCAGATTGATCATCCAGAGAAACAGGAAAACTTGAATCCTCTTGTTTTTGACCGTCTGATTGGGATAGATGATTTTCTAAAAGGTGTGTTAGCGAAGAGAATTCCCCGATGCGACGCGATACTTCATATGGGAGCCTGTTCCTCAACGACTGAAACGGATGAATCTTTTTTGACAAAAAATAATTTTGAATATACGCGGCATCTGGCTAGCTTTTGTCTGGAAAAGGGAATCCGATTTATTTATGCCTCCAGTGCGGCCACCTATGGCGCAGGTGAAAACGGCTACTCCGATGATGAATCCAGATTGAAAATTTTAAAGCCTCTCAACCTATATGGAGACAGTAAACAAAAATTTGATTTATGGGCTCAAGCGCAGGGTGCCTTGAAAAATCTAGTAGGATTGAAATATTTTAACGTGTACGGTCCGAATGAATATCACAAGCAGGACATGCAAAGCATGGTGCGAAAAGGATTTCTTCAACTACGCGATACGGACAAGTTGCGTCTATTCAAGTCTTATAAGTCGGAATATTCTGATGGAGGTCAGGAAAGGGATTTTTTATACATAAAAGATGCTGTGGCCATGACTCTGTTTTTTCTGGAACGGCAAGATGTAGGAGGGGTTTTTAATGTGGGATCGGGAAAGGCAAGAAACTGGAATGATCTTGCGAAAGCAATTTTTGGGGCAATGAACAAACAAATCAACATTGAATATATTGATATGCCCTCGGAGATCAGAAACCAGTATCAATACCACACTTGTTCAGACACAGAAAAAATTCGAAATGCCGGTTATTCTAAACCCGCTATGTCACTGGAAGCGGGTATCGAAAATTATGTAACTCAATACCTTATTCCTGGTAAGCACTTAGGGTCGGGTACTGTATAAAGCGAGATAATTATTCTGAGAATTATTCAGCGTAATGTTGCTAATTCCCGTTACTGTCATCAGAAGATTGATGCTTGGCGAGGATTTTTTCCAATGTCATGGTTGTCGAGTGACCCTTTAGTATTGGGATGAGTTCTACGTGCGCTCCATAACCTTCCACAATTTCGCGTCCGACAACCTCATCGATTTTATAGTCATCGCCTTTTACCAGGATGTCGGGTCTTATTTCGCGAATCAGTTTTTCTGGAGTGGCTTCATTAAAGAGCGTGATGTAATCAACAAACTTCAATGCAGAAAGAATATTGGCGCGCTCTCTTTCAGTTTTTATGGGCCGCCCTTCTCCCTTTAAGTTTCGGACGGATTCATCCGTGTTGAGTCCGACCACTAAAATATCCCCCAGAGATTTTGCTTTTTGTAAAAATTCGATATGCCCTCCGTGAAGGATATCGAAACAACCGTTTGTGAATACGACCTTTTTTTCAGAACTTTTTGCAAGGCCAACAATTTTTTTCAATTCTTCAAGCTCAAGAACGGTATGGGAAGTGCGTAACATTTCTTCTTGAAGAAATTCGTTTATTTCGTTTAAGGTGACGACGGCAGTTCCCACTTTTCCGACTACAATGCTGGCAGCCATATTGGAAAGCCATGCGGCTTCTTTTAAATCAAAACCCATAAACAAGGCCATACTAAATACACTTATAACCGTATCGCCAGCGCCGGTAACATCGAAAACTTCTTTTGCTTCCGTGGGGATGGAAACAGGTTTTTCTTTGTTTTGGAAAAGCGTCATGCCATCTTTTCCCTGGGTGATGAGAATGGCTTTGGAGCGTGTCAGATTCAGTAGGTATTCAGCTGCTCGGTTGAGGCTTTCCTTGTCCGTAATTTTGATCGGTGCGGACCGAGAAACTTCGTTTAAGTTAGGCGTGATGACGGTAGCATCTTTATAAAGCGAGAAATCTGAACTTTTAGGGTCTACGATGACGTACTTTTTAGATTTCTTTGCCCGATGCATGATTGCGTGTATGACTTTTTCGGTAAGTATTCCTTTTTGATAATCAGAGCAAACCACACCATCCATGCTGGGAAGAGTTTGGTTTATATATTGGATGAGTTTTTTTTCGGTTTCTTCGGTAATGGGTCGGTTATCTTCCTTATCTATTCGAAGAACCTGTTGATTGTGCGCAATGATGCGCATTTTTGAAGTGGTAGGTCGATGTACAAAACGGAATATTCCCTCTGTCTGGATGGAGCGGTTATGAATGGTTTGTAAAAGTTTATCGCCTTTTTCATCTTGGCCAATGGCTCCACAAAGATGAACTTCACATCCCAGGGCAACCAGATTGTTGGCAACATTCGCGGCACCACCAAGAGCAAGGGTTTCGGAACGAGTTTCCAGAATAGGAACGGGCGCTTCTGGGGAAATGCGGTTTATCCCACCCCAGATGTATTCATCCAGTATAAGGTCACCGATCACTAAAACTTTTGGCCGGTCTTGTTGCTCAAAGAAAAATTTAAATCGTTCTTTCATTATAAGTCTTCTTCTATAATTTCACAGATGATATGGCCGATGGTTATATGAACTTCCTGAATTCGAGCCGTATCGTTTGAAGGAATAATGATAGGAAGATTCACAGCACCTTTTAATTTTCCACCATCATTTCCAATAAAACCAATAGTGTATGCGCCAATAGTGTTGGCTTTATTGACAGCTCGAAGCACATTTTCAGAGTTTCCACTGGTGCTGATACCAATGACCGCATCGTTTTTATTCGCAAGGGCTTCAACCTGCCGTTCGAAAATAGTGTCGAATCCGTAATCGTTTCCAAGTGCTGTCAAAGAAGAGGTGTCAACAGTTAAGGCAAGCGCGGGTATGGCTTTCCTTTCCTTCTTAAATCGACCCACCAATTCAGCGGCAATATGTTGAGCATCTCCTGCACTTCCACCATTGCCCATCAACAACAATTTTCCTCCTGCTTCGAGTCTGCTTTTGATTTGCTGGGCGGCATCCAATATTTCAGAAGAAAGCGTTTCTGCTACTGTTCTTTTCAAGTCAGCGCTAATATTTAGAAGATTTTTTACACGTTCCATTTTTTTTATTAGAAAGATAAAGCGTTTTTATAATAGTCCTTCATCAGCAAAGCTGAAGAAATTGTTACCACCGATGATAATATGGTCGACCATGTTTATTCCAATTATTTTTCCTGTTTTACTGAGCCTGTGGGTGATCTCGAAATCCTGTTGGCTTGGTGTCGGATCTCCACTGGGATGATTGTGAATCAACGCGAACGATGCAGCGGATTCTTTAATAGCCGGAATCATAACTTCCCTGGGGTGAACGATGCTTGCATTCAGGCTACCTTCGGAAATGGTTATTTCCTTTATAAATTGAAGCTTGGGATCAAGAAGTACGATTTTAACTATTTCCTTTTTCAGATGTTTTAAAAAGGGTGAAAAATGTTCGAAGAAAACCCGACTGGATTTCATCTTTATTTTTTTTCCTGAAGTTTTTGCGGCCATCCGCTTGCCGACTTCCAGGGCCGCTTTTATTTGTGCGGCTTTTGCTGCACCTATCCCTTGTATCTGACAAATTTCGGTGATCGAGGCCTGATCGATATTTTCCAGGGTTCCAAATTTGTTTAGCAGGTCACGGCTCAAGTCCACGGCATTTTTTCTTGCACGTCGGTCTCCAGACCCTATCAGAATCCCGAGCAAGTGTGCATCGGACATGCTGCTGCTACCATATTTTATCAGTCGCTCCCGAGGTCGCTCGTCTTCGGGCCAATCTTTTATGGAAGCTGAATTTTTTCCTGGCATATCATTTCAGGAAGAATTGATCTGTTGCTTAAAGTATTCCAATGTCGCTCCCAGACCTTCATCCAAGCTAACTTTCGGTTCCCAATCGAGCAATTTTTTTGCAAGGGTTATATTGGGTTGCCGCGTTTTAGGGTCATCTTCCGGTAAAGGAACTTGTACGATTTTACTCTTGCTTTGGGTTGCTTGCAAAATTTTATCTGCCATTTGTTGAATCGTCATTTCAATGGGATTGCCAATGTTCACGGGTTCGTGTTGTTCAGACATCAATAAGCGATAAATGCCTTCAACCAGATCGGAAACATAACAGAAGCTACGCGTTTGCGATCCATTTCCGTATATAGTCAGGTCTTCGCCGGTAAGGGCTTGCTTGAGAAAGTTGGGTATTGCACGGCCATCCTTGATGCGCATTCTTGGTCCGTAAGTATTAAATATGCGGACGATCTTGGTATTGACGCCATGTGTCCTGTGGTAAGCCATGGTAATAGCCTCTGCAAATCTTTTTGCCTCATCATAAACGCCTCGTGGCCCAATCGGATTAACGTTGCCCCAATATTCCTCGGGCTGAGGATGAACCAAAGGGTCTCCGTATACTTCGGAAGTTGAAGCTAGAAGAAAAGTCGCATTTTTAGCTTTAGCAACGCCTAGCGCATTATGGGTTCCCAATGCCCCTACTTTTAAAGTTTGAATCGGTAGTTCCAAGTAATCGATAGGGCTGGCAGGGGATGCAAAATGAAGAATGTAATCCAGGTCTCCATCCAGATCAATAAATTCGGATACATTGTGGTTAACGAAATGGAAATTCCCACTTTTTATTCCGGCAATGTTTTGTTTGGATCCCGTGATCAAATTATCCATACAGACCACTTCATGTCCTTTATTCACCAGGTATTCGCATAAATGCGACCCTAGAAATCCTGCGCCACCTGTAACCAAAGTTCTTGGCATATCGACCTCTTGAGTTTTTGTAAAATTAAAACCTATTCGAATAGGTCGTCGCGATTAACTTTATAACCTGAGAGAAAACTTTTTACGGGCATTGCTTTTTTTCCTTCGGGTTTAAGTTCTGTTATTTTTAATCGGTTTTTACCTGTGCCCACTTCAATGCCCGTGTCGGTGATGCGTTCAACATGACCGGGTCGATCTGAAGACTCTCCTGAAACGATCTCGCCCCTTAAGATAGCAAGTCTTTTGCTGTTATACAAAGTATGTGTTCCAGGCCATGGACTCAGACCCCGGATTTTATTAAAGATATTTTCAGCATCCATTTTCCAATCGATGAGGCTTTCCTCCTTTTTGAGTTTCGGAGCATAGCTGGCAAGGTCAGAATTTTGAGGTGTTGGCAGAAGATCATTTTTTTGCAGCCGGGAAAGAGTTTCAAGAACCAGCTCCCCACCTTGCTCTGACAACTTGTCGTGAAGAGATTGCGCATCGTCGTTTAGTTCGATGGGTGTTTCATCGACCAGTAATATATCCCCCGTATCCATTCCCTTATCCATAATCAAGGTGGTAACTCCCGAACGAGTGTCTCCATAAAGAATAGCGCGATTGATGGGAGCCGCTCCCCGGTATTTGGGTAGCAATGAAGAATGCAGATTGATGCAAAATAGTTTGGGTACTTTAAGTAACGCTTCACTAAGAATCTGGCCAAACGCGACAACGATAATATAGTCGGGTCGATTTTCTAAAAGTGTTGCGATGAATTCTGGCGTGTTGACTGTTGCAGGTTGTAGTACAGGAAGATTGTTTTCCAACGCGAATTTTTTTATGGGGGAATCAACCTGCTTTTGGCCTCGACCTTTGGGCCGGTCAGGTTGGGTTATCACCGATAAAATGCTATGGGAAGTGTTGTGGATTTTTTCTAAGGTTGGGAGTGCAAACTCAGGGGTTCCCATAAAAACGATGTTCATGCATCCTGCTCTTTAAGTTTTTTCTTAAATTTTCGTTTCAGGATATCCCGTTTTACTTTTCCCAAGCTGTCCCAAAATAAAACACCATTTAAATGATCCATTTCGTGCTGTAAGGCACGGGCTAGATACCCTTTTGCCTCAAAGCGAACATCGTTACCATTTAGATCAATGGCTTTTACTTCTATTTCGGTTGCGCGATTAACCTCGGCAATCACATCGGGAATGCTTAGACAGCCTTCCTCTCCCATTTCACTTCCCTCCGTCGCTGTGATTTCCGGGTTGATGAGAGTGACTAGATTGTCTTTATCTGTTTCGACTCCCATATTAACGACAAACAATCGCCAGGGAATTCCAATCTGATTCGCTGCCAGGCCAACGCCAGGAGCTGCAAGGGTGGTTTCGATCATATCTTCCGATAGGGTAACCAACTCTCCGTCAATATTATTAATGATCTGGCATTGTTTTCTTAAAACCGGATCGAGACAATTTTTGATGGGTAGTAATGCCATTATTAAAAAAACTAGATGAGTTGAGAAAGTTAAGTCGTATATTCAGCGTTTATTTTTACATAATCGTAGGACAGATCGCAGGTTAAAACTTCTTCCCACTCTTTGCCACATTTTAAATCAATGGTGATATTAATTTCATGCTGCTGCATGGCCTTGACCAGTTTTTGAGGTGGCAGATTGGTCGGATTGCCGTTTTTTAAAAGCCGGTTTTTATTTAAATAAATATCAACTATATCAGGATCAAAGGCCGCCCCCGCATTTCCCACGGCGCAAAAAATCCGTCCCCAGTTTGGGTCCTCCCCAAATAATGCAGTTTTAACAAGAGAGGATGTGGCGACAGAGTTTGCAATGAGATAGGCCTGCTTGCGTGTTTTTCCTCCTTGCACTCGGACCGTGACGAACTTGGTCGCGCCTTCTCCATCGAGAACAATTTTAGATGCCAGGTTTTTACATAGTTTCGTCAAGGCTTTTAAGAATTCCCGGTAGGCTGGAGTACCCGGTTTTATCAAAGAATTTTTCGCCTTGCCATTAGCCAGTATGGCAACACAATCGTTGGTACTGTTGTCTCCATCAACTGTTATGCGATTAAAGGAACGGTCTGCCGCTTCCGTCAAAGCCATTTTAAGAGTTTTTGAATCGATGACTGCATCTGTGAACACAAACCCGAGCATGGTAGCCATATTGGGATGGACCATCCCAGACCCTTTGGTAATTCCCCCAATGACGATGCGCTTTCCTTTATAAGAATAGCTTATTCGATCTGATTTGGAGATTAGATCGGTGGTCATTATGGCCTCGGATGCATCGGTCCAGTTTTTAGCTTTTCCTCCTAAACTGGAAACCAGTTTAGGAGTGGCCTGTAAAATTTTCTCGGAAGGAAGTGGTACACCAATAATTCCGGTGGAAGCAATGAACACTTCTTTTTGGGGTATGCCAAGTTCCTGGGCAACTTTTTTTGTGATCGCATCGCAATCTTTTAATCCTTTTGAACCGGTTACTGCATTGGCATTCCCGCTGTTAACGACAACGGCGCGGCAGTTACCCAACGACTTGGCCAGTGCGCGACGGCTCCAAGTCACACCCGGCGACACCACACGATTTTTGGTAAAGACAGCGGCGGCGGTTGCAGGGGTTTCTGAAACAATAAGTGCCAGGTCTTTGATACGATCGTCTTTTATTCCGCAGTCTAGCCCTGCGGCTTTGAATCCTGGCACGGCAGGATTGCGATTTTTTAATATTTTCATGATCTTCTAAGGAAAAATTGCTGGCGATTGAAGTGACATTTTTTCTTCAAAGCCCAGCATGATGTTCATATTTTGTATGGCCTGTCCTGAAGCACCTTTGACAAGATTGTCTATGGCACTGGTGATGACGAGTCGATCTACTCGTGTATCCACCTTGATTCCGATGTCGCAAAAGTTGGAACCAGCGACAGAGCGAGTGCTTGCAAACCGATCTTTGCCCAAAACACGAACGAAATATTCATCGTTATAAAATTTTTGATAATGTTCGATAAGGTCATCATCACTTAACTTTTTTTTCAGATCGATATAAATCGTGCTCAGCATTCCGCGGCTCATAGGAATGAGATGCGGAGAAAAACTAATTTTAATAGGGTTGCCTGCCAAGCTGGAAAGCTCTTGTTCCATTTCGGGTGTGTGGCGATGACCTGCTAAACCATAAGGGCTTACCCCTTCGTTCGCTTCCGAAAACTGACTGGTTAGAGAAGGTTTGCGTCCCGCGCCGGAAACTCCAGACTTGCTATCAGAAATAATGCTGTCCAAGTTTACCCAATCGGTTTTCATTAAAGGAGCCAAAGCCAGAATAACGCTGGTGGGATAACAACCCGGGTTGGCGACTGCCTGCGCATTTTTTATTTTTTCGCGATGCAACTCAGGAAGACCGTATACGATTTTTGACAATAATTCAGGATGTGTGTGAGTCAACGAGTACCATTCCGGGTAAGCGTCAGCATCTTTCAATCGATAGTCGGCACTCAGGTCGATGACCTTGCAGTCGGACTCGATTAATTGCGGCAACTTATCCATGGCGGTGGTGTGGGGCAACGCCAGGAAAACCACATCGCAGGCTTTTGAAATTTCACTATCGAAAGGTCGCAATTCAATGTCGATGATTCCATTCAATGATGGAAAAACATCAGCAATCGATTTTCCTTTATATGTCTCGGAAGTCAAAACGGTCAACTCGACTTCAGGATGATTCACCAAAAGGCGTATCAACTCGAGTCCGGTATACCCGCTGGCTCCAGCAATGCCGACTTTTATCATAATAATAGACTCCTACGGATTTTGCGTCACTTCTGAAAGTGAGCCTCCGTGCCTAATCACTTTTTTAAATAGTGTTTTATTCAATACCTCGCCTGCTTGCTACGAGGTTGTTCTCTGGATTTTACTTGATTGTTGAAAAAAGAGGTGCCTTTTTCGCGAAAAGCTTTGCCAGATGGCAAAGCTCATAGACGAATCGAAAGACGAAGAGGAGTTGCCGTTTATCTCTTGGAGAATTGGAACTTTTTACGCGCGCCAGGCTGCCCGTATTTCTTTCTTTCTACGGCTCTGGAATCTCGGGTGAGAAATCCTGCTTTTTTGAGAGGTGCTCGCAAATCAGCGTTGGTCAAAATAAGAGCTCGGGAAATTCCCAGACGTAAAGCGCCAGACTGACCCGAAAGCCCGCCTCCTTTAACCGTTGCTTTGATATCAACTGACTCAAGAGTTTCGGTTGTGATCAAGGGATGCTTAATTATGCATTCCAAGCTCTCGCGGCAAAAATATTCTTTCAAGGATTTATTGTTAACCGTGATTTTGCCATTGCCAGCTTGAACCCATACTTTTGCGATGGTCTCTTTTCGTTTTCCTGTTGCATAAAATCGTTCGATGGTGCCGTCCATAATATTTTTTACTCTCCGTCTTTTTCTTTAGGGAATTAAATAACTACGGTTTCGGGGTTCTGTCCCCCGTGAGGATGCTTATCCGTGTCGTATATTCGATAATTATTGTTCAAAGTGCGGCCCAATCTATTTTTGGGTAACATTCCTCGAATGGCTTTTTGCAAAAGGTCCGAAGGATTTTTTTCCAAAACTTCTTTAGCAGTAATGGATTTTATCCCTCCCGACCAACCGGTATGGTGGTAATAGACTTTGTCGTCCCATTTTTTCCCGGTTAACTTAACCTTGGATGCATTAATGATAATTACATTATCCCCAGTATCTGTATGAGGGGTATAAGTCGGTTTTGTTTTTCCGCGAATAATCGATGCCGCTTTAGTGGCGATACGCCCAACAGCTTTATCTGTCGCGTCAATGATCACCCATTTCTTCTCGATCTCGCCAGGTTTTGCAAAAAAAGTTGTTTTCATTATTTCCGGTTCTGTTTGATATTAAATTTTGTATGTCGTAAACCGGCTATATTAAAAGAGATTTGCAGTATTGTCAATGAGTTTTGTTCGAAACCTCTACATGAGGGGTTTTGCTTTATATCTGAAAATGGGTTAATTTAGTCTTCTATAAAGATTTTTTGCGGATACTAGCTAACTATATGGAAAATATGGAAAAAGTTACGGAAATGGAAGAAACCTCTGTGTCATTTGAGGGCGTGTCTATGGATATATTGCACCGCTCTATCGAAAGGTCGCGGGAATACCTGCTATCCCGTCAGAATGAAAAGGGCTATTGGGTCGATGAGCTTGAAGCCAATGTAACCATTTCGGCAGAATTAATCTTCTTTATGCATTTCACGGATCGCCTGGATAGCGAACGTCAGCAAAAAATAGTCAATTATCTGCTTTATATGCAACGCGAGGATGGGAGTTGGCCGCTTTTTCATGGCGGCTTGTGCGACATAAACTCCACGGTTGAATCTTATATGGCGCTTAAAATGGCAGGAGTTCCAGCGGACCGGGAAGAAATGGTACGCGCCAGAAACGCCATCCGTAAAAATGGCGGCATAAAAAAGACACGCGTCTTCACCAAAATATTTCTTGCCATGTTTGGGCAGGTATCTTGGGATGTTTGCCCCGCTATCCCGGCGGAAATTATTTTATTACCGAATGGATTCTTTTTTAACATCTACGAAATTTCCAGTTGGTCACGTGGCACCGTGGTGCCGCTTTCTGTGGTGCGTTCTCTGGAGCCGGTGCATTCTTTGCCTGCCGGGCGGGATGTTCAGGAACTGTTCACGGAAAACGACAACGATCTCGATTTCAAACCCAGCGGCCTGCCGTTCACGAGCTGGAGAAACACGTTTATCTATCTTGACCGGATCATCAAATTCATTGGTAAGTTCCCTTGGAAGCCTTATCGTAAAGCGGCTCTGCGCGCAGTAGAAAAGTGGACACTGGAACATCAGGAAGATGAAGGCGACTGGGCTGGAATTCAGCCTGCTATGCTCAACTCCCTGTTAGCATTGCATCTGATGGACTACCCCAAAGATCATCCTGCTTGTGTCAAAGGGATGGAAGCGGTTGACCGCTTTCTTCTGGAAAAAGAAGATCGGCTATGGATGCAGGCTTGTGTATCGCCGCTGTGGGATACGGCGATCTGCTTGAACGCATTGATGGATTCGGGAATGCCAACGGATCACCCGGCACTCATTAAATCTGCTGAATGGATTCTCTCCAAGCAGGTGGTTAAGCGCGGCGACTGGCAGATTAAAAAACCGCATGCAGAGCCAGGCGGATGGGCATTTGAATTTTATAACGAGTTGTATCCTGACACGGACGACACCGCAGAGATTTTATTGGCATTGAATCGGATAGAAGTTCCCGACATTCGCTGGAAGTTGAACGAATGCCAAAGAGCCTTGAGTTGGTTGCTCAACATGCAAAGTAAAAATGGAGGATGGGGAGCTTTTGACGTCGACAATGATAAAGAAATTTTAAATGAAATTCCTTTTGCTGACCATAAGGCTTTGCTCGATCCGCCTACTGTTGATGTGTCCAGTCGTATTTTATGGATGTTGTCTCAATGGGGATTCAAAAGAGAACACCCGCAAGTCGCACGCGCCTTAAAATTTGTTAAAGAGGAGCAGGAACTTGATGGTTGCTGGTTTGGCCGTGGGGGAGTGAATTATGTTTATGGAACATTTCTGGCTATGACCGGACTGTCGGCGATGGGTGAGGATATGAGTCAACCTTTTAGCCGCAAAGCTATTCGATGGTTGGAGGCGCATCAGAATGAAGATGGCGGTTGGGGCGAAACCTGTCAGAATTATGAAGAACCCAGCTTGCGCGGACGCGGCACAAGCACGGCATCGCAAACAGCATGGGGTTTACTGGGATTGATCGCTGGCGGCGAAGCAAAAGGGGATGCTGCTAAACGCGGGATAGAGTTTTTGATGCGCAATCAAAACGACCAGGGGACCTGGTGGGAAGATGAATTTACCGGGACAGGATTTCCCATCCATTTCTTCATCAAGTACCACATGTACCAGCACTTTTTCCCTTTGATGGCACTCGCCCGTTACCGCCGAGCTATTGAAAACGATTGAGCTTTCTTAATGGTGCCTCAACATTTCAACCGCAAACTTGGTTCGCGTTAAAGGTTCGGATGCGGATGCGATAACTTCTCCACTCATGACATCGGTCAAAGTGAGATGAACATCCAGATTGGTTCCGAGGTCTGTAATCCTTCCGGTAATGACAGCCTGCGAGTTGAGGGCTTTCCCCAAATTTCGCAACTCATTTTTATTGTAATGAAACGAAGGCTGAAGCTTTAAGCCGTCTAATACTGATTTCACCTCGCCCTTTTGCGCCACTCGAAATTGCTTGTCGCGAAAGAAATACTTCTTGGTGATGGCTTCAACAATTCTTGTAGAAATATATTCGCCGAGAATAGGAGTTTTGTTCTCTTCATCCACAAGGTCAAATACGGTTACTTTGTTGATTTCATATTCAGCAACATCTTCCGTAAGAGATTGAACCAGATCTTCTGTCTTCCCCATATAATATTTAGAGTCGGTTTGAGTTCGGAATACTTTGCTCCAGAACGATGAGGGACCCATTTTTACTTCACACCCGGAAAACAGGAAGACAGTAATCAGTAAATAAAGCAGTTTTTTTAATTTCATAGTATACAAACCTTTGATATTCTTTAATTTATAGTTCTCTTAACGACAGAAACCTGTTATCACTCAAGGGTTTTTGCAAGTCATGTGCCTTAAAGGGTTATTAAGGGACAATATCAAAAAATCAATAGAACTCATTTAAATATCGTAGTTTATGTTGTTATGTTTTTTTGGTAGTTTAATAACTAGACTTAAATTCCTTTTAAAAGCGTCGAATTTTTGTCGAGCTTAGCCATTTTAATGGCAGATTTGGCAGGAATTCTGTCATTGTCATTTTCATGCAAGGGGCAAAAATTTAGTGTATAAAGATGGACTATTTTCCAAAATTAATGAGAGACCAAAATGTTTAAAATAAGGTGTTTACAAATTATTTTATGTGCTGTGCTGACAGGAACTTTTGCTTCAGGGTGTTCCGCTGAACCTGTTGATGAAGCCCCTTTACAAATGCCATTTAAGGAAAATACTTGGGTACGCAAAGAAACGTTGACGAGATCTAGTGCCGAGATATCTGAATCTTCAAATAAAACTTTGCCTGCTCTTTCGGTTGACGCATCGTTAGCAAAAAAACTTAAAACTATATCGACTTCAAATCCTGAAGTGAAAGATGAGCAGGATTGTCTTTCTCAAGCCAACGCCCTGGATAAAAGACGAACTGCTGTTCAAGAGCGCGGAGGTATTTGGCATATTTTTGAAAGCTCTATGGAGATTAAAGAATATACCAACTATGGCATGCAACTTGACAGTCAGATGAATCGTCTGGTGCTTTCCCTGAAGAACCTTTGCCGGGCAACTAAAGGAATGCGGTTGAACGGTTGGGGAAGAGAAAAGGTGGAACAGTTGCAGAAACTGGGAAAAGAGAAGATGCGACAAAACTATCTTGAGCTTGGCGATGCTGCTGGTGATATTGATTTATGGATTGAATATGCAGAACGTGCGATTGAAAGTAAGAAACGCAACATCCCCTTTTCCGAAGTGAGGGAGTCCATCTCACGTTCGGAAAATATGGTCGCCTTGTACGAAGATCTTTCGCTACGAAAAGTCGATGGGGTGAATAAACAATCTTATTATTCAGATGCAGCCACTTTGTTGAGTGCGATTAACGATAGTTTTAAATCCGACCCAAACATCGCTATGGCCATTGAGGACGAAAACCTCCTGTCCCATACCGACCTCGAAGCAGACTCAGCGTGACGCTAACGGGTCGTCCCTGACAAGCAGACGATGCTCACTCAGGTTGGCAATCTATACTTCGATGTAGTGTGCGGCGTGGTGCCGCACACTATTGACGAAAATCGAAATTATAGTTTTATAATTTTGATCCCCAAATATTACCGCGTAGCCATCCCTAACTTGTAGGGGAAAAATAAAGTTCCTCAAGGTTCGGAAATATCGTATTATTTAATCATCTTCCGTTAACCACCCAGCCTCGACCATGAAATTAGCTATTATCAGCGGCACCACTGCACCCGGGGGAGGCCCCAGGCATATCTACAGCTTGCTGGAAAAAATGGACCGCAAGGAATGGGATGTCATTGTTTGTACTCACAACGATGGTTCCTATTGGGATAAGTTGATTGCCTTAGGAATTGCTCCTTATGATCTGGTCTTAAGGAAACTGTCTTTGTCTGCTTTCTTGAAACTGTTGAGAATTTTGCGGAGAGAGAAACCCGATTTGATTCATACCCATGGAAAAGGCCCCGGCCTTTATGGCAGGTTACTTGGTTGGATGTTGGGAATTCCTGTGGTGCACACTTTTCACGGTTTTCAGCACCAACTCCTTCCTATTATCCAAAAATGGATTTATCTGTTTGTAGAAAATGTTCTGACATTGTTGACCCGGCACCACATTTTTGTTGGCAATGGAGAAAAAAACAAAGCAAAAGTTTTAATGTTTCTAAATGATTCGAACTCCAGTGTTGTTAACAATGGTATTGATCTGGACTCCATTCAAGCGCTGCCATTAGCAGAAGAGGCACTTGCTTCATTGAAGTTGGGGCCTCGTGAAAGTATAAAAATTTTCGGTACTCTCTCAAGAGTTTCACCAGAAAAAGGGCTGGATACGCTGCTGGAAGGTTTTGTCGAAGCGGCAAAAGTGGTTCCCCACATTCGACTTCTAATCATCGGTGATTGCCCTGACGAACATGAAGAATATGTTAAAACGATAAAGCGGTACATCCACGAGAATGGACTGGATGAGGCTGTAAAAATTTTAGGGGTGCGGGAAGATGCGCTGGAGATATTAAAGACTATAGATTTTTATATTTCCCCATCCCGGAGTGAAGGGCTTCCTTATAATCTACTGGAAGCATTGGCAGCCGGGAAACCGGTGATGGCAACGGATATACCCGGTAACAACGATATTATTAGAAAGTCTGTCGAAGGGGTACTGGTTCCTGTTAATTCGGCAAGAACCCTTGCTCATGGTATTTTGACTTTATTGGAACTCGGCCCGGAGGAACGGAAAGCAATGCAACAAAATGGCAAGGCGAGAATTCTAGACCAGTTCTCTTTGAATCTTATGGCCCAACAAACGTTCTCAATTTATAAAAAGGTGTTGGAAGGATAGAGCTAAGCAGGAGTAAATTGTTCTATTTGTCGCTGGATGCTAATAGGCCTGCATTGAAAAAATCGAATATCTTTTCAATTTTCTCTAGAAATTCTTTTTCGTCCAGAGGATGGATTCTAAATGAAGCAGCACCTGCATGACCGCCGCCGCCCATATAAAGATCGCCGAATAATTCCTTTAATTTATCTTCTGCAGTGCGCAGGTCAATTCCAGAAAACTTGACCGCTCGTCGAAGCTTTATGAAAAAGCAATTCTCCCCTTCGGCATTTTGACCTTCAAAAACGACCATGCCGGCACAACCCGATTTCTCAGGGACTGAATTCATTAGAAAGTTTTGGATGTCTGCGAACCAGTCCGAATCGAACGGTTTGCAGGTATCAGCCACATCATCTTGAGTGGAGTGGAATAGATTTAAGAAACCAATTTGACCTTTTAATACGGCACGGTCATTCAAAAGGTTGAAGCAGGCTTCCTGTTCATCGGTCAACCGATTCAGGTATTCCAGAATCTGTTGGGGGTCGCCAAATTTCGCGTCCTTGGGGTCTATATTTCTTTTTTCATCCGATTCTCTCCAACGCGTAATACTCTGCAGACGCTCTTTGAGCAAGTTCATCCAGTAGTCGTAATCTTCTTTAAAGGGAATAACCTTCCCGCCGACGGTGTCACCCAGCATGCCGGTAATCAAACCGAGAATGATGTTGCGTTGGTCAAAGGGATTAGGCCCTTCGTGATATTTTTCATGATACGTTAAAAGAATTTTTCCAATAATTTCGGTATTGGCATTGGCCTTGCGAAATAATTTGATTCCGTAATCTGTTAGTTCTTCGCTGTCTGCACCAAAATGATGGTCAATCTCAATCACTTTGGGTTTGTTGGATAAAATATTTTTTGCAATAAAAGAGTAATGAGGAACCAGTTTTGTATTGGCTGTGTCGCAAAAAATAACGGTATCTATTTCACTTTTTACGGCTAGGATCTGTTCTTTATTCCGTAAAATTTTGATCGAATTGTATTCGATAATTTTCTCGAAAAAATCGAGATTATCACCCAGGTTCTCAGGCAGGATTAAAAAAACCTTTTTATCAAGCTGATGAAGGTAAAGCGAAAGAGATAACATCGACCCTACCGAATCGGGGTCAATGTCTCCGCTGAATAAGAAGCTCTCGCTGGTGTTAATTATATCCAGCGCATTTTTCAGATTTTCTCTCCAAACGTTTCCGTCAAGAGGCTTTTTCTCGTTCATATAGTTTATATATTTACACTATTTCTGGGAATAATTAGCTTTATATTATATCTTTTATCGGAGTTTTGACAAATAAATTTAATATTTTCAATGAGAAAGGGAATGTTGGGATTGGAACGGAAGGGGCGAGTTGAAGTAATTCTATCTATTTGGAAAACCCAGGGTCATCATCGAAAACATTGTTGTAATCCCCTTCAGAAGAATCATCTGGGCCTGGGCGACACCAGTCGAAATCTCCATCGTCATCATCCAAATCTTGAGCTTCCATAGATGACTGAAGGTCGCTCACAAACAGGTCTAATTGTAAGGGACTGAAATCGCTACTGCCACACTGGCATTCCGATTCTCCAACCGCAAACCCGGTCTCTTTTTTAAGCACAAAGGCC
>JAJDAW010000135.1 GCA_029261635.1 Nitrospinaceae bacterium | reverse complement strand
CCTGTTGATGATTCATTGATGAACGCTTTTAAGGACTGGTAGGGATATGTCGCTCAAAGACCAGGAGTTTCTATATAATATTTTTCGAAGAGAAATAAAGGATAGAAAAATTCCCCTGAGTCTCGGGAAAACCTGTCCTGTTAAATGTACCTTTTGCTATGAAATGGATCATAGTTATCGCAAGACTTTTGAGACTCCCTTGACCACGCAGGAACATTGGGAGTTTATATTCAATGAAATCCAATCCATTCCGACTCGTGAATCTGAATCTTGGATATTGGGTGGCAATGAGTATATGGAATGGACCGACCTTGCTCTTCACCCGAAAGCGATGGATTGGATTGAAGAGTTTCTGGATAAAACGGATAAGAAAATCACCGTGTTTTCGGTGGGCTATTTTGACCCTGCGAGGATCAATCGACTCGCTGAAAAGTATCCCGGTCGTATCAATTTTGAATTGTCGGTAATTACCTTGGGTTCCTATCGGGAACAATTAATGCCTAAAGGGCCTTCGGTCAAACAGGTGATGGCGGTTCTGGATGGGCCATCGGTGACTTCCGCAAATTTTTACTCCTTTGGTCCGGGAACGATGTCTCAGGATGCAAAGAACATTTCAAATATCAATAAAGAATGTTTGCTTTGGATGGGGTGTCTTACTCCTTTGAAATATATTGATACTGATACAACTAAGTTGATGCGACAAGGGAAACGATTTTTGCCTGACGAAGCCAGAAAAATTTATGATATGAATCTGCCAAATGTGCAAATGATTCATACAGAATCAGATATCACCGCTTTTTTGAATAGAAATAAAATTATCAAAACCTTTGATGCCTGTGAACTGGAGAAAAAGGACTGGATCGTTATGGCAGGAAATGTCCATAGAATTTTAACCTTATTTAGACCAGGGCGTGCGCGTTTTCTATATGTTCCCAATGACACGCTGGGAGGGGATTCGAATTGCACAACCCTGCTTACCTTTGATGATGTGGCGAAGAGAATTACCAATCAAAGAGTGATTCACTTGCCTCAGGTTATAATGGAAAAATCTTCCAATGATGAGAGAGATATTTCGGGTAGATCTTTTGATGAATTTAAAGAACAGTTTCCACGGGTTCGTTTTAAGGTGCTTTATAAAGTAAACTCGGCACTTTCAAATAAGAAACTGTATGAAAAGGGATACTTGAAAAACTACGTTGAAGATTATCTTGATAATCCCTTATCGAAAAAATTTGAGAGTGTGGCTCATCCTAACTGATTTATTATAGAAAGGAATGAGGGCATTCAGGTGGCCTCATTTAATAGAAAGGGAAACGAAATGCAGTACAGATTAAAAATTGTATTTGTAGATGGGCAAGAATTGATATTGGAAACCACGGAAAAGCATGGCTTCAGCGATGACTTAGAATTGTTTGAAGTTACCACCGCCGATGAAATTTTTGTGATTCCATTAAAGCAAATCAAATATATTTCTTGCGATTCTAAAATTTTCAAAAATTAGTTCAATGTTTCCGGCGGTAAATATAATTTTATATCTGGATGCGCGCCTTCTTTACCCAAGTCTCCTCGTTAAATTTCCCCTGATAAAAATTCTCAAAAAGTGTCTCGTTTAAGGTCAACTCTTTTCCGTCGATGATGTTTCCACTTTTGAGTGGCGAGGGAGTTTTTTTTCTGGTTTCTTTGTCCGCAGATTGTTTCGATTCCACCGGCTCTAGTTTATATGAGATGGGGTTATTGTCCTCTTCGGAAATCATTTCGTACAACTCATCGAGGCTGAGGAAAAGGTTTAGAACTGCCATATTGTCGATTTCTTCTTGCTCTTTAAGCTTTACAAGTATTTTTTGAATTTCTTTGGAAGAAACAATGGCTTTTAAGATGGCATCGTTTAAATTTTCATATTCTTCTTCAAAAAATGAATCCATGTCTGGGAACTCCACGATATTGTTAAAAAATTATTGTTTTATTTTAAATAGCAAAACCTATGCCGTTTTTAGTTTTACTAGGAAGGATTTTACGAGCGCCTTTTTATATAAAGGTTTGTAGGGTTCTTGATAAGTGCTGAAAACCAATGCTTTTTTGACATAACCCATTTAAGAATGTGTGTTTTTTGACTTTTGTAATTTCTTTGATTTTTAAAGATGCTCAACCTGGTTATTTTTAATCAATATTTATGAGTAGGTTTTTAGGTTCTCGAACGTGTAAAGTTATGTTGAAATAAGCGATTTCAGGTATTAAAATGTAAACAAGTGTAAAGCATGCCTATAGTTCGGGGAAACTATGTCGGTTTTATCTAAAAACCTAAAGACCATTCGCAAAGAGTTAGGTTGTACCCAATCTGTGATGTCAGAGATTTTAAAGGTGGGGTTCCGGACTTTTGTGCGGTACGAAGCGGGTGAGAGAGATGCGCCCGTTTCGGTTTTGGTGAAAATTGCTCGCTTGGGCAATATCTCACTGGAGCAGTTGTTGACGACTGCTATTGAACCTAATGATATTGCTCCTCTAGAGAAAATAAATAGGGGTTCGACGATTCAAGTGCAATCGATCGACTTTAAAGCGGGGCAGGTGACTTTTAAAGATCCAGACCAGCAAGAGTTGATGACAATTGATGATGCCGAAAAACGCATTCTGACCTTGTTCAGGAAAATGCCGCCGCGTCTGAAAAAAGATTGTATGGACTCGATAGGTCAGATTGTTGAAACAGGTAGAGTGGTTAGCCGACTTTCAGATAGGGCGGGTAAAGGGCGTAAGGGCAAAAATAAGATGATACCTAAAGTGAAAATTGAAATTAAAACCCCTCAGAAGCCAAAACCTAAAAGAAAGCCGGGTAGAAAAAAGCTGGATAAAAAAGCTTTGCAAGAGAAGATAGACAAGCTTAAAATAGTAACCCGAGCTATTAATAAAATCACCGTGAGATAAAAATTTGTGAAATTTGTTGGTGTCAGAAGGTCGTGGCACGGTGTTGCAGGACTAGTCATTCTTTCCGCTTTTCTTTTCCTTGAGTTTTATGCCAACCTGTTTGAAAAAAGCGTCGGTTATTACTTAAAGTGGCAAAATCACAAGCGGCCTCAGCTAGGTCGAATGTGGGAGCGAGATAGGCAGTCCCTCATCGCACAAGCCCAAATACAATCCATCCGTTCTTCCCTGGATACTCAAGAAGAAAATGCCTCGGGTATTTCTTCTCTCAAACAGTTGTTTGAAAGTGTTTCTCCAGGTTTTCCATTGGTGGTAACACGCGAAAAGTTCCTTAACCTTTACTTTGATTTCCCTGGCCTGGGATCAGAACAAATCATTTCTCCTTATGATTTGATCAATCTCGATTCTGGAAAAAACTGGGAACGGGTTTTGTTAAAACGATTCGGCCCTTGGATAACCCTTCAGTTCCTTGATCAAAAAAATATTCCCGCCCATGAAATATTCTTATCCGTTGATACGATATCGGAAGTCCACGCTACTCGTTCCATAAAACGAGGGAGACTTGAAGATTCAGAGTTTAAGGAAAATCGTATTTTTGAGATTGATGAAGTATTGCCGGTATTAAAAAGTCTGGACTCGGTCACTCAAAAGGCAGTTTTCCCCGAACCTCGTTGGTTCTTAGAGAAAGACTATCATATCTCTCGGGTCGGGATTGCTGATGTTGTGACAGGAGAGGAGCAGCATCTTGTATTTGGGATTGAATATGATACGGATTACTACACGGGTGTTCTCTTCATTCCCGTCGCTTTGGAATTGGCTAATAACATAATGTCTCAAATTGATAGGTCGGATTCCTTGGATCCGGCTGAACCACAACCTTCGTTTGAGGTGAGTCCTTGATCGGCCGTTTTCTGCAGTTTCTGAATCTGGTAATTGTCACCTTGATTCTTGTCTCAATTTTAACTGTTGGGGGACTTTATGTCTGGTTGAGTAAAGATCTGCCACAGCTTCCGAAAAGCCTGGAACATATCAACTTAAGTTTGCCTACGGAGATATATTCTGCTGATGGTGAACGCATTAAAGTTCTTGGCGAAAGGCACCCTGTAAGTTTTGAGGACATCTCGCCTAATTTTTTCAAAGCCATAATTGCTGTTGAAGATTCGCGATTTTATAGCCATAGCGGAATAGATCATCGAGGCCTTATAAGGGCGCTACTAACTAACTTGCGAACTAAAAGGATCGCTCAGGGCGGCAGCACCATAACTCAGCAGCTGTCTAAGAATCTATTTTTTTCCTTTGAGCGTAATTGGATTAGAAAAATTAAGGAGTTATTGATTGCATTCCAATTGGAAGTGACTTTTAGCAAAGAGCAAATTCTGGAGGCCTACGGTAATCAGATTTATTTTGGCAGTGGGGCATACGGGGTAGAAGAAGCTGCCCAGACCTATTTTAAAAGAAGAGCTAGAGAGCTAACCCTTTTACAGGCGGCTATGCTCGCGGGCCTGCCAAACTCCCCTAATAATGCTAATCCGTTTGTCCACTATGAAAGGGCGATGAAGCGAACGGATTATATATTGAAGCGAATGGTTTCAGAGAAGCTAATCTCAAATAGCGAAAGAGAAGAAGCGCTAAGTTCTACATTGGATCTAGCCAACCCCAAAATTGAATCGAATCCTAATTTTTACTTTGTTAATGAAGTGTTGGCGAAACTTGAAAAAGATTACGGAAAAGAGTTTGTGCATTTTGGTGGATTGAAAATCTTTACCACTTTGGACACGCGATACCAGCAGTTTGCTTTGCGGGGTGCCCGCAATCATCTGGAAGCTTTAAAAGGGAGAGTGAAAAAAAAATCTGGATCAGAGAAACTACAAGTGGCCCTGGTAGCTATTGAGAATAAAAGCGGTGCCGTCAAAGCTTTATTGGGTGGAAGAAATTATTCTCATAGTCAGTTTAATCGAGCCGTTTCAAATAATAGGCTGCCGGGATCTTCGTTTAAGCCCTTCGTATATTTGACAGCGATGGAAACCTTGGGTCTTTCTCCTGCAACCGTGGTTGTTGATGAGCCTATTACAATAGAAATTCCGGGGTCAAAATCTTGGGAGCCGCAAAATTTTGATAAAGAATTTGCTGGACGTATTGTCCTTAAAAAGGCTCTGTTGAAATCCGTCAACATTGTATCCGCAAAGCTCATGCAACAAGTCGGGCCGGAAAAGGTCATTCGCACTGCACGAAAATTTGGGATTAAAAGTCCCTTGGGAAAAAATCTCTCTCTTGCTTTAGGCACGTCGGGGATTGCGCCTTTGGAAATTGCATCAGCATACAGTGTGATCGCTAATCTGGGGATATATAATGAGCCTTATTTGATTCAACAAATAGAAGATTTTCAGGGAAACCGTCTTTATGAGCATTTTTATCAAGGGGTGCAACAGTTCTCACCTGACACACTCTATCCACTATTAGATATGATGCAGGGAGTTGTCGAAAGAGGGACGGGAAGAATTATCCGCAGGATGGGATTCAAGCATCCGGCGGCAGGAAAAACAGGTACGACGAACGATTATAAAGACGCTTGGTTCAATGGATTTACAAAAGATATCTCTGCATCGGTTTGGGTAGGGTTTGATAATAACGATTCGATGAGAACTAAATCGGGAAAAGGTTTGACAGGGGCGAGTGCGGCGGCACCCATCTGGGTGCATTTTATGCAAAAAGCACTTGCAGGGAAAACCAGAGTCAAGTTTCCCGTCCCGGAAAATATTAAGTTTGCCACAGTCGATGTGGAAACGGGACGTTTGCCCGGTGAGTTTTCTCTTGAAAAAATACAAGTTGCGGTAAAAGAAGATGTGGATCTTTCCCCATTGCCAATTGTAGATACAGAATTGGAGAGTGAGACAGAAACTCTTCAAGAAACAGAATCTATTGAAGACCCTTCAAATCCCTAGATAAATATGTTGTTTCAGACTCTTAAATTTTATTTGGCTAGACTGACGGTATCGCTCTTTCTGGTTTTTGGAGTTGGGTTCTCGGCTCTTTATTTTCTCCATGAAGTGGCTCTGCCGAATGTCATGTTTGATGATTTAGCCATCCAGTGGTCAATTTTTCTGGTTTGCCTGTTTTTTGGTTTTGTGGGTTACGGCATGCTGGGCGAACAAAGATTCTATAATTCACTACATGATTTAAAAAATATTTCCCCGAACTCCATTGTTGGGAATATTAAAAAGCAGTTTGATAATTTAATTGAGTTCACTTATTCCTCCTATTTTTTACCCGCTACTGGAAAGCGCTATCGAAATCTAAGTGTCTTGCAATTTGCGGATTACCTTCTGTCTATAGGAGAAGAAACACCAAAGGCATTAAATGTTTATGTGCAAGCATTTATTCAAAGTCCACAAAATTCGCGTTTTAGAAAACCTCTTTTATCCATTCTGAATCGAGGCGAGGAGCTGAATTCACAGGAAATGGATTTACTGCTCATTATGTTTGAGAAGGAGGAAAAACACGATCCTGTTCTTACATCCTATTTGGCTGGATTATTTTTAAAAGCCCGACAATGGTCGGGGCAAACAGAGCCGTTATTTTTAAGTGCTCTGGAAGAGGGGAGTGATCTTGCTGGTGAAATTGTCAGGTTTGTCTTACCGATTTATTTGACCCATAAACGAACGGATGGTCGAGCCTTGAAGTTTTATGTGAAGGCTCTGGAATTCTCTCTCCCCGAAGAAGATCAACTGAAAACCATTTTGGCGCAATCGTTTTGTGATGGAAACCTTGTGGGTGTCGCCCCAGATTTGCATAGAAAATGTGAAGAAATATTTTATCAATTGCCAGCTACGAAACAGGCTGAATTGAAAGTAAAGTCTGATGAGACCCGGGTTGCTTATAAATTACAAAAGATAAAGCTTTTCAGAAAAGAGGATTTGCAGGACCTGAAACATTTAAAAGTCGAAATGGGACTGGTTGCCTCTAAAGTTTCCCTGCTGTGGAGTGGGGTGGCATGGTTTGCACGAGTTGTTAAGAATATTGGGAAGTGGATGCTGTTACGAATTCTGGATGGTGCTTATTTGTTTGGGAAACTTCCTTTGAAAATTAAGCTTGGTAGTTTTGCCACCATTTTATTGTTTATTCTTATTGGTCTGGGCTTTAAAGAAATATGGCTTCCAATTAAAGACCAAGGAGCGCTTGTTCCTCAGACGGAGTCTTCTGCTTTAACGAGTAACTCTGGAAGTAAAAAAGATAGTCGGGTTTATACTGTACAAATTTCGGCAGTGATATCTGCGAAACAGGCTAATAAGGTGGTGAAAAGGTTGAAAGGGAAAGGGGTTAAAGGTTTGTATATCGTTAAGTCAGAACGAAGATCGGGTGGGCATTGGTATAAACTGAGAGTGGGAAAATTTGAATCAAAAAGCAAGGCGAGTGAGTTTGCGAACCAACTTGTCGCGGCGAAAACAGTGAAGAATTATTTTGTAATCTCCCTTCCTAAGAAATAAAATTTAATCGGTTCGTTGTTGATTCCTCCATTTTGCCTAAGTCTGATAAAATCATTAAAAGTCAATTATGTCTAATTTCAGGAGTTGGGTTTGAATAACCTGAAAGCATTTTTTCCGTATGTTCGAAAATACCGCAGAGAATTTCTGTTTGGTATTGTTGCTTTGATTATTGCGGATTGCATGACCCTCGTGGTTCCGTGGTTGATAAAAGAATTTATTGATATTCTTCCTCAAAAACCTGCAGTCGAGCAACTGTTGAAGTATGTTCTTTTTCTGTTTTTGATTTCATTGGTTTTGGTGGTGGGGCGCTATGGATGGCGTAAATATATGTTTGGCCTTTCCCGAAAGATTGAGTTTGATATTTTAAATGATCTTTTCAGTCATCTGCTTAGTTTGGATAGATTGTGGTATCAGAAGCAAAAGACTGGCGACCTTATGTCTCGAGCTACAAATGATTTAAGAGCGGTTCGTGAATTCTTTGGTTTGGGTATTTTGATTCTGATTGACGCAGCTTTCGTTATTGTTATGGCTGTGACCATGATGATCTGGATTAATGTTGAATTGGCTCTCAAAGTTTTTATTCCTCTGCCAGTTGTTTCCATTTTGTTCTTTTATTTTGTTAAAGAAATTGGAAAAAGGCATGTGGCAGTACAAGAGCATTTGTCGAAAATTACTGAACATGTTCAAGAAAATCTTTCTGGTATTCGTGTACTGCATGCATTTGTGCAGGAAGAAAATGAAAAGAATAAATTTAAAAAATTAAATCAAGAATACATTCAAAAGAACCTTCGGGTTACCCAGGTGTTCGGAGTATTTACCCCGACCATGGTTTTTGCGATTGGGGTTGCAAGCATGATCTCCCTGTGGATGGGGGGTAGAGCGGTGATTGCCAATGACATTACTTTGGGCTCGTTTGTTGCCTTTAATGGATATCTAATGCTCTTATCTTGGCCGATGATGGGGATAGGTTATGTCTTCAATCTGACTCAAAAAGGCCTTGTTGGTATGACGCGAGTTAATGAGGTTTTTTTTGCTAAACCTTCAATTATAGACAATGGCGGAGACTTTACCCCTACTGGTAAGGGCGATCTTAAAATCTCGGGAATTCGATTTAAGTATCCAAATGAACTCCAGGACGCCTTGAAAGAAATTAATCTTACTATCCCTTGCGGGCAAACCCTCGGTATTGTTGGAGTGATTGGATCAGGAAAGACAACGTTAGCAAGACTATTGTTAAGATTTTATGATCCTGTATCGGGTGATATCTGGATTGATGGGAAATCAATTCAAGAAATTCCGCTAAAAGGTTTGCGAGATTATATAGGCTATGTGAGTCAGGAACCTTTTCTTTTTTCAACATCCATTCGGAATAACATCGCGTTAGGAAGGGGAAATGCATCTGATTCGGAGATTGAAAAAAATGTCGAAATTGCCGGAATGACTTCTGACTTGGAGAGCTTTCCTGATCATTTGGAGACGATGATTGGGGAAAAAGGCGTTACTTTATCTGGAGGTCAGAAACAAAGAATAGCATTGGCTCGTGCTTTATTTAAGAAGCCGTCACTGTTAATTCTTGATGATTCGTTTTCTAATCTGGATTCTGAAATGGAAGAAGAGTTGTTGCTTAAACTGAAAACACATTTCAAGGATACAACAAAGATAATAATTTCCCATCGTCTTTCTACGATTTTAAATGCCGACAATATAATTGTTATGGAAGATGGAAGCATCTCTGAACAGGGAAATCACTCTCAACTAGTGAAGTCTGGCGGGGTTTATGCCAGCTTGTTTCGGAGCCAAGAATTAGCTAGAGAAATGGAGATTATTCTTTAATGCTCCTCAATGAAGACCATCGGTATAAAGATTGGGTTTTGTTTAAAAGGGTTCTTGTTCATTTGAAACCCTATTCGAGTTTGGTGGCTTTGGCCATCTTGCTTCTTTTGGCAGTTTCGATTTTGAACCTTGCTGGTCCCTACCTTACTAAAGTTGTTATTGATGATCATATAAAAGCAGGCGATATGAAGGGGGTGGACGTTATTGCCGGAGTATACTTGTCGGTATTGGTTTTCTCCTTCATATTCCAGTTTTGTCAGACTTATCTCATGCAGGTCATTGGGCAGAAGGTTATGTTTGATCTTCGGTCAAAGGTGTTTTCTCATCTCCACAAAATGTCTTTTTCTTATTTTGACAGGAACCCAATCGGAAGAATGATTACCCGTGTGGTGAATGATGTGGAGGTGCTGAACGAAATGTTGACTTCAGGGCTTATCCTTGTTTTTAGCGATTTGTTTACACTTATTGGGATTTTCTGTGTCATGTTTTATCTCGACTGGAGGCTCACTCTGGTTGTTTGTGTTGTATTTCCATTTTTGGTAACTGCAACAAGGATGTATCGAGTCCGGGCACGGGATGCGCTAAGAAAAAACCGGATTCATGTGTCTGAGCTAAACTCCTATTTAGAAGAAAATATTTCAGGCGTTGATACAGTCCAGTGTTTCAATCGTGAAACTAAGAACTATGAAAAATTTTCATCGGTTAATGGAGAGCGGTTGAAGGAGGATCTTCGAACCGTTCGATACAATGCCTTTTACATGCCGTCTATTGATTTTTTCAGTTCTCTGGCGATCGCGATGGTTTTTTGGTATGGCGGAGGTCGGTATGTTCAAGATGAGATTCAATTAGGCATTCTGGTCGCATTTATCCAATATCTGCAAAAGTTTTTTGAGCCGATCCGCGACCTTGCTGAAAAATTCAATATCATACAAACTGCCATGGCATCATCTGAGCGTATTTTTGAATTGCTTGATACTCCGGAACAAATACCTGAATCTGTTCCGTCAGAAAATGATTTTAAATTACAGGGTGATGTGGAGTTTAAGAATGTCTGGTTTGCTTATAAAGATGATCGGTATATTTTGAAAGATTTGTCTTTTTCTTTAAAAGCAGGTGAGAGTCTTGCGATTGTTGGTGCTACAGGGTCCGGAAAGTCCACTATCATTAACGCTCTTTGCCAGTTTTATAAGATAGAAAAAGGCGATATTCTTTTTGATGGTCATTCTATAAACGATATCAATAAATATGATTTGCGAAGACAAATTTCCTTAGTACAACAAGATGTGTTTTTATTCTCAGGAAGTATTCTGGATAATATTCGCTTGGGAAATCAGGAGATGGGACAAGAGGAGATAGAGTCCATTTCTCAAGCGGTCAGCTCGCATAACTTCATCAGCAATCTTCCATTCAAATATGAACAGGAGTTGAATAAAGGGGATATCTCTTCAGGGGAAAGGCAGTTGCTATCTTTCGCTAGAGCGATTGCAGCTGATCCAAAAATACTGGTGCTTGATGAAGCAACCTCGAATGTTGATTTGGAGACCGAGCGTCAAATTCAGAATGGAATTAAAGAAATGACTCAGGGAAGAACCAGTATTATTATTGCGCATCGGCTATCGACATTGATGCATGTTGATAAAGTTCTGGTTTTGAGAAAAGGAGAAGTCGTAGAGTTTGGCAAGAGGAAAGAACTTCTGCAACAAAAAGGAATTTTCTACCAACTCTGCCAATCGCAAATAAGATTAGAACAATCCAAAGTAGAGAAGTAAATGTTTTCTACTTGAAGGGTATGATCAGTCGTTCTACGGGGCGATTGTTCTGGAGATGTTCTGTTAGAATCTCATCCATATCTTCCTTGCTTCGTGGCGCGTACCATACACCATCAGGATAAACGACCAGAGTAGGGCCTTGGGCACAGGCATCGAGGCAACCCGCTTTGTTGACTCGAATCTTACCCTTTAACCCTGATTCGTGAACGCGGCCTTTGATGTGATCAAGAAGGTCAAGAGAACCTCGTGATGCGCAACAACCTCTTTTATCATCGGCTTTTCTTTCGTTAATGCAGATGAAAATATGTTTTTGGAAGCGGCTCATAGATGAGGGCTAGTCGGCTTTGGGTATTTTATGGGTAGATTCGTTTTCGTAGTATTTTTTGAACTGTCCAAAGTTAACGTAGCATCTTTCACAGCTATCGGGGAATACGGTAACAATCACTCCACTTTCGATTGTTGCCGCAAGCTTGAGAGCACCCACTAAAGCCCCTGCGGATGAATGTCCCACAAGGATTCCTTCTTGCTTTTCCAGTGTCTCCACCATGTCATAGGATTCTTCGGTTGGGACACTGATTTTTCCATCTAGCTCTTCTTCCTTATAAATTCCGGGAACGATGGATGATTCCATATGCTTGAGCCCTTCGAGTCCATGTAAAGATTCTGCGGGTTCAACGGCGTAGCATTTAATGTCAGGATTGAGGTCGCGAAGGCCGCGGCTGGTTCCCATAACTGTTCCGCCTGTGCCGATACCGGCAAGAAAATGGGTGACCCGGTTATTCGTCTGCTTCCAGATTTCTTGAGCCGTGGTCTCATAATGGGCTTGCCAGTTGGAATCGTTATTATATTGGTCTGGCATGAAATACTTGTCAGGATCTTTTTCATAAATCTCACGGGCCATTATAATCGCGCCATCGGATCCTTCAAATGGACTGGACGTGACGATTTCTGCACCATAAAAGTCAGCCATGAGACCTTTCCGTTCTTTACAGACGTTGGCCGGCATGACGAGCTTGACTTTGTAGCCTTTGACTTTTCCAATCAGTGCGTAAGAGATACCGGTGTTGCCAGATGTGGAATCGAGGATTATTTTATCTTTGGTAAGTTTTCCTGATTTCTCTCCGTCCTCAATCATTTTGAGGGCGGGGCGAGACTTCACCGAGCCGCCGGCATTTTTCCACTCGGCCTTGGCATAAATATCAACATTCTTATATTCTTTGCCGATGTTATGGATGCGAATTAAAGGCGTATTTCCAATTGCGTCTAATACCGATTTGTCGGTAATGACCGGGCAAGTGGGGGCCTGTACCTCAAAGGGAATTGGAAAACTCAGCGGTTTTGATGACATATAATTATTTCAGAAAAAAATTTAACCCATTGTCCTAAATATTTTATCTGGACAATGGGTGAGTTTAAAAGTTTTTATCAGCGCGACAGCCCACAGAACTCTTCGTAATCGATCAGTTCGGTGATCGTGGG
>JAJDAW010000134.1 GCA_029261635.1 Nitrospinaceae bacterium | reverse complement strand
TTCTGGAATAAAAAAGATATCTTCCGTACCGACCTTGATCACCGCCCTCTGATTATTCAGAGTCGCAATTTTAGGACTGGAAAGAACGCTCACTTGCCCCTGTTCTGACAATGCATCCAAAACAACACTAAAAGCAGTGGATGAAGGGCCGTAGACAAAACCTGCAGCACCTGTGATCGTTGTGTTTGCAACTAATGAACCTGCGGTTTTACCTATAGTGAACGGACTAACCGCTGTCCAGTCGATTCCCAATCTATAATTGTCGTTCAGGACAACTTCAACAATCTTTGCCTGAATAAAAACTTGTCGTTGAACGGAACCTTCTATATTTTCCAGAAACTCAGCTACCCTTAACAAAACATCTGGATAGTCTTTAACCGTTATCATTCCAGCTTGCCTATTTACCACCAAATATCCTCTTTCCTGAAAACTTCGGTCCCCAGAGTTTGTAGCGGTACCCCCTGCGCCATCAGAAGATTCCGAATCAGGAGAAGCAGCTGAATCTCCACTTCCCCCCGAATCTCCTCCCCCGCCCAACAAGCTCGAAACAAGCCCTGAAGGATCGCTTGCAGAAGGAGTTGACAACCCGGCTTCTTCAGAGTTTTCAGTTGGCTCGGGCGTGGCTTGTTCAGTGGTAGTACCTGATGGTGTAGTAATGACACTCAATCCTTGAAATATTTCCTGCCAAATATCTGTTTCTTCAGTGGACTGTATGGAACTGGTTGATCCACTTGAAGAAGAACCTAAATTCGCACTGGAGGAAGCGGTAGTGGTTGAAGAACTCGAACTATTAGAGGAGGTTCCTGAAGAGCTTCCCGAACCACTGCTCGAAGATAGGTTACTGCTACTCCGTCGTTTGGAAATAACATAATTTAGATAAAATGTCCGAGCTATCATTTTCTCCCTACTTACGCGAATGAACTTATCATCCATTTCATACGTTAAACGTAAAGGAGGCAATAAGCTTTCAAGTGCCTGTGTCAAGGTCACGTTTTTAAGGTCTACTGTTGCCAACTTACCAACACCAGGCTTGTCGATATCGGCATCAATAATAATATTTTGTTCTATTTCCTCAGAGAGCGCGAAAAGAACATTCTTAATACTTACCCCACGCGCTGACATGGTGAAGCGAAAACCTTTGGTCTCTTGTTCCCTAGGCTCGAAAACAGGTTGTGTCGCAGTTATCGAATCAGGCAATTTATTTTTTACGGGTTTTGGTTTTTCAAGAGGAATGACAATTTCTCGTCCTGCAGATCCGGTCTGCTTTTTTACCAACTCCGTTGGCGACTCCTTTTTGGATTGCTCCAATGAGCTACAGGAGGCCAATGCGAAACTCACAGCCAGAATTCCCAATGTTCGAAAAATCAATGTTTTTTGAAATAGCATAATTATTATAAATTTAAACAAATTACATCGAATCATAATACAACGAGAAATCGCATAAGTCTAATGAATTCTGTGCCTTTTTGTGATTTTAGAGGGATGTTTCAGCAGGGTTTGAAATCAAAAAATACATGCAAAAAGATGATTTTTAAGTAATGGGGTAAAAGTTAAAAAATGGGGTGAAATTTTCACCTAATTTTCCAACTCTTATAAAAATCTACCTGTCGCCTCTGGCGACTTATCGCAGTAAAAAGGTAAATCTGCCTGAAGACAGTTGTTTCACAGTAAAAGAACGACCCATTGCATCCCTCGCCAGAGGGGTTAGTTGAGACGGAGAGATGGTTGTTTAGTTGTTGTTTTTGAGGATTTTTTGGTTTTTCGTACGGCTGGTTTTTTCTTTTTCACTTTGAACTTTTTGTCGAAAGAATGCTGGATTACGTCATCCATTGTAGTGGCGGGGAAAAACTGAATGCTTTTTCTTATATTCGCCGGGATATCTACAATGTCTTTCTCGTTCTCAACAGGGATGATCAAGTTATGAATTCCATGTCGATGTGCGGCCAGAACTTTTTCTTTCAGACCACCGATCGGTAAAACTTTTCCGGTTAACGTCAACTCGCCCGTCATAGCAACGTCGTGACGCAACGCCGTTTTAGTGAGAGCTGAAACCAGTGCCACCGCCATGGTGATGCCTGCCGAAGGGCCATCTTTAGGAACTGCGCCCTCAGGAATATGAATAAAAAAGTCATTTTTCTGGTAGAAATTTTTAACCAATCCAAGGTCGGATGCACGCGAGCGAACATAAGTCATCGCGGCTTGCGCCGATTCTTTCATAACATCGCCCAACTGCCCGGTGGGCACGAGTTTACCCGTCCCCGGAAGCACAGTGACTTCAATCGAAAGAATTTCGCCACCCAACTCGGTCCACGCCAAACCAACTGCCGAACCGATTTCAAGCGGACCTTCTCTATCCGATCTTTTATATTTAGGAATGCCAAGATATTTTTCAAGGCTGGCTGGCGTGATTTTGACACTCGTCTTCTTGCCTTTTTCCACCAC
The DNA here is from genome assembly GCA_029261635.1 of Nitrospinaceae bacterium. Lineage (GTDB taxonomy): Bacteria > Nitrospinota > Nitrospinia > Nitrospinales > VA-1 > UBA8687. The sequence goes on along the minus strand of JAJDAW010000134.1, from coordinate 21,833 downwards.
AACTTTGACAACTTTACGACAAAGGGTCCCTATCTCCCGTTCCAAGCTCCTCACTCCGGCTTCGCGGGTGAAGTCTTGAATAATTCGTTCGAGAGCTTTTTCGGAAATTTCTATATTTTTCTTAGTCAGACCATGCTCAGCGACTTTCTTCGGCACCAGAAATCTCTGGGCAATACCCAATTTTTCCTGATCGGTATAACCGGGAAGGTGCAACACTTCCATCCTGTCCAGTAACGGCCTCGGAATTGAATGCAAAACATTCGCAGTACAGATGAACAAAACGTTTGAAAGATCGTAATCGATTTCCAAATAGTGATCGTTGAAAGTCCCATTTTGTTCAGGGTCAAGCACTTCCAATAATGCAGAGGCCGGATCGCCACGAAAATCTGCGTTCATCTTATCGATTTCATCGAGCATGAATACGGGATTATGCACTTCGGCCTTTTTCATGCCTTGAATTATTTTACCGGGCAAGGCACCAATATAAGTTCGTCGGTGACCGCGAATCTCTGCTTCATCGCGAACGCCACCGAGGGAAATACGGACGAATTTTCGGCCCATGGCGCGCCCAATCGATTTACCCAGCGATGTTTTCCCAACTCCAGGAGGACCTACAAGACAAATAATGGGGCCTTTTATTTTTTTCACCAGCTTTAAAACAGCCAGATGCTCGGTGATGCGTTCTTTGACTTTTTCCAGCCCATAATGGTCTTTATCGAGAACCTTTTGAGCTTCCGGAATTTTAATTTTATCGGTCCCTGCGGCTTTTTCCCACGGCAAATCTGCAAGCCATTCGATGTAGGTCCGCGCCACTGTGGCTTCTGCTGACATCGGCTGCATGAGTTCCAGCCGCTTCAATTCTTTCTTGGCTTTCTCGTTGACCTCTTTCGGCATTTTTGCTTTTTTAATTTTTTGCTTTAACTCATCGAAGTCACTCTTAAATTCATCACGCTTGCCAAGCTCCTTTTGTATCGCCTTCATTTGCTCATTCAGATAAAACTCTTTCTGACTGCGCTCCATTTGTTTGCGCACCCGCCCATGAACTCGCTTCTCGATTTTAAGGACTTCCATTTCTGATTTCAGAATCCCTAACAGCTTGTTCAGGCGGTCTGCAGGATTCAGCGTTTCCAGCAACTCCTGTTTTTCCTGTGTCTGAAAAACCATGTATGAAGCAATAGTATCTGCGTAGCGATGTGGCTCAAGAATATTTGCGCTTGCGGCAACAGCTTCCAGCGGTATCTTCTGGTTGAGCTTGACATATTGCTCGAACACAGTCCCGACACTTCGCATCATCGCCTTTACATCGGCGGTGAGCTGATCGTTTTCATGAATTCGGTTGACCTCTACCTCAAAGTAATCGGGGTTCTCTTTAAAGGTCTCAATACGACCTCGTTGAAGCCCCTCGACCAACACTTTCATAGTGCCATCTGTCAGCTTCAATATCTGCAGAATATTGGCGATGGTCCCGATTTCAAAAATATCTGCTGGCTGCGGGTCGTTATTACTGGGATTGCGTTGAGCGGAAAGGAAAATACTTTTTTGCTCTGCCATGGATTTTTCCAAGGCGAGCACAGACTTATCTCTGCCCACGAACAAGGGTAGAACCATGAACGGGAATACTATGATATCCCTTAAAGGGAGAAGCGGTAGAACGATTTTATCTGAACCCATAATGCTAACTGGCCTGTTTCTTTTTCGCGTAAACCATCATGGGCTTTTCACCTTTGGCAACGACTTCCTCATTAATAACAACTTCTTCAACTTCTTTTTGGGAAGGTAACTCGAACATAATATCGAGCATGGTTTCTTCCATCACGGCACGCAAACCTCTTGCTCCGGTTTTTCGCTCAACCGCTTTTTCGGCGATAGCTTTAACAGCTCCGTCCGTAAATTTAAGTTTGATGTCTTCAAACTCAAACAGTTTTTTGTATTGTTTGACCAAGGCGTTCTTCGGTTCGGTCATAACTTTTATCAGCGCTTCAATATCTAATTCTTGAAGTGTGGCTACAGCTGAAAATCGGCCGACAAACTCAGGGATCAAACCATACTTGAGCAAATCTTCAGGTTGAATTTTTTCAAGAAAATCTTCTTTCTCCAACTCAACTTTGGAAGTGATCTTTTGCCCAAACCCGAGGCTTTTTTTGCCAACCCGGTTACGAATAATTTCGCTCATACCCACAAATGCACCACCACAAACAAACAATATATTGGTGGTATCTACTTGTAAAAATTCTTGATGAGGATGCTTGCGTCCGCCCTGCGGTGGAACACTAGCAGTCGTGCCCTCAATGATTTTCAACAACGCCTGCTGGACACCCTCTCCAGACACATCGCGAGTGATAGATGGGTTTTCTGATTTCCGGGAAATCTTATCGACCTCATCGATATAAATAATCCCTCGCTCGGCTTTTTCGACATCGTAATCGGCACTTTGCAGAAGTTTAAGAATTATGTTCTCGACATCTTCTCCGACATAACCTGCTTCCGTCAATGTAGTAGCATCAACAATGGTGAATGGAACATCAAGGATGCGCGCCAATGTTTGCGCCATGAGGGTTTTTCCGGAACCGGTAGGCCCGATCAACAGCACATTGCTTTTTTGTAGCTCCACATCATCCATTTCGAGGTTGGAATCAACGCGTTTGAAATGGTTATGAACAGCAACGGAAAGAATTTTTTTGCAACGCTCCTGATTAATAATGTATTGATCAAGATGATTAAAAATTTCTTTAGGTTTGAGCAAATGCTGGAAGTCTTCACCCTTTTCCTGGGCCCATTCTTCCACCATGATTTCATTGCATAGTTCAATGCATTCATCACAGATATAGACGCTGGGTCCGGCAATCAGCTTCTTGACTTCTTCCTGACTCTTACCACAAAAAGAACAGCGGTAATTTCCGGTGGTTGTACTTTTCTTTGCCATAAAGTCCTCGACCTTAACTCGGTGTAGTTAAAAAATCCGTTTTATTTTTTACCCTTATCGTCTTTTTTCACTTCATCACGACTACTGATAACACTGTCTATCAGACCATATGTTTTTGCTTCTTCACCTGTCATATAATGATCGCGCTCCGTGTCTTTATTAACTTGAGCCACTTCTTTGCCGGAATGTTTCGCCATTATGCCATCCAGAATAGAGCGGATGCGAGTAATCTCTTTTGCCTGAATTTCTATATCGGTATGCTGCCCCTGAAACCCGCCACTGGGTTGGTGAATAATGATTCTGGCATGGGGAAGAGCAAAGCGTTTTTTAGGTGCTCCCGCCGTTAAAAGTAGCGCACCCATGCTGGCGGCCTGACCAATACAAATGGTTTGGACATCGGGTTTGATGTATTGCATCGTATCGTAAATAGCCATTCCCGAACTGACCTGACCGCCGGGGCTATTAATGTAAAGATAAATATCCTGATCCGGCTCATCTGATTCAAGAAACAACAACTGCGCAATAATAAGGTTTGCCATGTGATCTTCAATGGCGGAACCGATGAAAATAATCCGGTCTTTTAAGAGACGCGAATAAATATCGTAAGACCGTTCGCCGCGCCTAGTTTGTTCTACAACAATGGGTACTAATTGGTTGTGAATGGAATTCATTTTTCTCTCTTGATTAGGACTTAAGGTAAGATGAACCACCCTCTAAAACCGAATAGGAATCAGAAAGGATTGTTGGCTTGTAAGTCATTTAGAAATAGCTAGATAACTAAAGACAGATTGACTATTAATTATCAGCAATTAAATCTTTTCTGTCAACCATTACTTCTTTCAACGTCACTTTTTCAAGGGCGGAATTCAGGGTCTTGTCTCGTTTCATACGGCTGTGCAAACGCGCAAGCACACCGTTCTTTTCCCATTCCTTTTTCATTTGATTCAGGTTGCCTCCACCCCCCAATAGCTGGGCCATATTCTGCAATTCCTGATCCAACTCCTCTGGAGTGACCTCTAACTCCAAGTCACGAGATAATTGATCCAAAATCAACTCTTCTCGAAGAGCTTTAATAGCAGGTTCTTTATACTGTTCCATCTGTTCTGGCGTAACCTCTTCTTCATGATCGTGGTCGTGGTCATGCCCATGGTCGTGACCGTGATCATGCTTAGCTTCTTTCCCTTGCTTCTTATTTGCCTGGTCGGTCATAAACTTGACCTGCTCTTTTATCAAGCCTTCGGGCAACTCGACAGGGTTTTGCTCGGAAAGCTTATCCGCAAGGATTTTTTTGACGGCTTTCTTAGCCTCACCGCGCTCATAGTCCTCTAGCTCGACTCGGGTTTTAGCTTTCATGTCTTCCAGACTTTCATATTTCTTTTCAGCATCCATTTCGCGTGCAAACGCATCATTCAACTCTGGCAATTCCTGCACTTGAATGCCTTTCAGAGTGACATTGAAATCAACATCTTTGCCGGCAATTTCTTTATTCTGATAGTCCTTTGGCACCTGCACCTGAATCTCACGGTTTTCCCCGATCGTCATGCCAACCATGCCTTTGTCCAAACCTTCAATCAGCTGACCTGACCCTACCCGAATGGCCTGATCCTGGGCTGTTCCACCTTCAAAGGGCTGATCGCCCATTTTACTTGTGAAATCGACTTTTATCAGATCCTCTTCCTGCACAGGACGATCCGTTATCTCTATGGTTTTTGCTTTTCTTTGGCGGAAAGCTTCAATGGTCTGATCGACTTCTTCATCTGTGATACGGGGCACTTTCATCTCCATCTCCATCCCCGAATAATCCTGAATATCCACACTCGGCAGCACTTCCAGTGAAGCGGACACAGAAATATCAGTACCCTCCTCTGCGTTGACTTCCAAAAGATGCGGTTGGCCGATTGCACGTAGTTCTTTTTCAGCAATGGCTTGGTTCAGACGATCACTGATAAGGTTGCTCAGCACCTCTTTTTTAACATCCTGCCCAAACTGCTTTTCTAACAGGGAAGCAGGCACTTTACCCTTACGAAAACCTGGGACCTTAACCTGTCGCCCCAGCTTTTGATAGTATTTGTCCACTTCCTTTTTGTAATCATGATGAGGAACTACAAATTTAATTTTCTTATTACAAGAATCTACGTCTTCTATTTCAATTTCCATAATTTATCCAAAAATTTAATAATTTACCAAAATGAAACCCCTTCCTTTCGGGAAGGTGGTGCCGGTGGAGGGACTCGAACCCCCACGCCCTAAAGCACTAGTTCCTAAAACTAGCGTGTATACCAATTTCACCACACCGGCTTATTGTCAAATTGCTCGCAGAAATATACCACTTTATATGGAATTAGATAGAAAGAAAATCCGACATTAAAGGAAGGTATTTGCCATTTTCAGACCAAATTGCGCTATTCCTTTTCCATTTCCGACAGGAGAGCGGAAATATCGTCTTGAAGCAGATCATAATTAATTTCTATTTTGTCACAATATTTTCGCAGGAAAGAGTGCATTATCAGAACACAATGCCACTCGTCAAAAAGCTCATCGCTTTTCTCGCAGAATTTTTCATACTCCGAAAAACCTTTCTCTATTGTTTCCAATAACTTCCCGAACCCGGCCAGCTCATCCATTTCTGAATAGGTCGCATCCAGATCCTGGTCCCAGAAAGTTTCATCGGACTGATCGGGATTGACAGAGGCCAAATATTGGTCGTTAATCTGACTGAAATCTAAATCAATCTGCTTACAATAACTGCGCAAATTATTGAAGGCAATGAAAAGACATTCGTAGCCACTGACTTCGTTTTCTTCGTCCTTATTCAACTCAGAAATATCCTCATCCACCCAGTCAAACATTTCAAAAAAGGCGTCGAGATTAGATTGTTCTTCCGATGAAGGATCGTTGGTATCCATAAATTACCTATCAATACTGCGTGGTTTTCTGTCTTTTGGGGTCAACACGGTTTTAGGAGGATAATAACCTTTCGGCACCATCAAGTTAGGATAAACCCAGGTGTCTTTACCCAACAATGTTCCCGGACAAAGCACCGCGTTGCATCCAATCTCAGCATGATCGCCGACCACCGCCCCCAGCTTTTCCATCCCAGTCTCAAGGTCCGCAGACGGAATCTGAATAGGATGAATAAAACCTTTCTCTTTTTCTTCCCTGCTACGAAACTGCAAGTTCGCCAGTTTCGATCCGGCACCCATATTGACATGGCGACCCACGATACTGTCACCAATATAATTGAAATGCCCCGCTTCACAGTGATCCATCAAAATACTGTTTTTAACTTCTGTCGCATGGCCGATCACGCAACCTTCGCCGGCAAAAACATTTCCACGAACATAAGCACCTTGCCGAATGTCGCAGTTCTCGCCGATCACTGCTGGACCTTTAATTATTGCCGATGGCTCCAACCCGGTACCCGATCCAATAAAAATTCCCAACTCTTTCAGATAAACCGCTCGATCCAGTTTTATCCATTTCTGCACGAATAATCCCTTTTCACTTTTGTCAAAACAGACACCCTCCAACTCCGTTGAATAGGAATCCGTCTTATTTTGCATCAGCGATTGCAATATCGAATCGAGGTTTTTCAAAGGATCCCAAACCGGGCCACCCCCAGAAAACAGCGTCTTATAAGGCTCTCGGTCTAGACCTGAAAAAAACAGGGACAAATCTTGCATAGTCAATTTCCCACATACCATTTCCCAAGCGCGGTCAAACGAAAGCCTTTTGAACTCATTTCAATGAGCCCCTGTTTCTGCATTTCAGTGACCAATCGGGTTTTAGAATGCTTTTCAATTTCTAATTTTTTTTCATTCAAGGGCTGCGATGCAATCTGGCTCAGCGCATCCAATTCTAATTTGTAAAAATGATGATCGCAATTTTTCAAGGCGGAAAAAAGTATTCTTATAGTCTCTTGTCCCATTTGTTTCAGGTTTGCAGCATCCGATTTACTTCCTCGAAGGTTGATACTGATTTTATTTTCGGTGCCGGAGTTTCTCACAAAAATACCCGCTTTCCCCGCCGACACTGAGATATATAACATATCAGGGTCTTCAGGGAAAACTCGAGTCGCAACCTGATAGCCTCGTTTTTTAGCCGCACGCATAAGAGTTTGCTTTACTTTTCGCCAGACTATTGAACCGCTGAAAAACAATTCCTGATGGATATAATAGACATAGAGCGTGCCCTTAAAGCCCGGAGTGAAAGGCCGACTTATCTTATTGTAATATTTTGCTGGAGGAAGATTTAGATGCTCGGTCGCCACCAGAGTGTTCAAAGCACTTTTAATCCCATTGCCAGAATAAATCGACATCGATTCTCCATTTGGCCGAATAAATTTTGATTCTGTAATATTATGCCCGGTTTCTTCACTTCCAACTGCCAGAACAGGGTTGGCATCTTCTCTCGGTTTCTTTTTTTCACCCAGAATTTTGGAAAGTTTTTTTAACGAAGTAATACTTGTTATACCCACCTTTTTCAGCTTCTTTGCCTCGCACTGAAATGCCAGACGTTTTTGCTTGGGGCAATCGTTGTCTTTTGCTTTTTGCTCTAAATGTTTTAACAGGACTTTAAGAAGAATCCATTTATCACCTACAGCAGTTAGCTCCGCTTTCAATCCCATTTTTTCAGCGGCGGTTGCAGCATTGAGATCGCTTTCAACGGTATTGATGTACAAAGAACCTTTATATTTTTCTGGGAACTGCGTCGACAGATGTTTGGCTTGCAAAATAGCCGTTTCATCACCGCTCAATACCCAGAGCAGATCTTTAAAAGGATCGTATTCCAACATAAAAAACCGATCGGCATCTGCATCGAAGATGGTTCCCACGGCTCGCATTATTCCTTTGCGCAAAGAAGATTTGTATTTGCGGCCCACTTCAAAAAGCTTAACAACGGCTTTGTGGCGATAAAAATATCCGCCGGGGTTTTTGATCTGTTCCGCAGTGATCCGGTCTCGCCCTTCAAGATCGGCCACACCGGAAAACACGTTCACATCTCCATTTAATTTTCCGTTGACCTCGAATACTTTTCCAACTCCTGCCTGAATAAAAATCTTCCTGGCGATGCCCGTGAGCGAGCCGTTAGCAGGGTCGACAACCAGCACCAAGTTTTTAAAATTGATCGACTCATCGACCCACGAGTTTTCGGGAGTCAGGGTGAATCCGCTAAAAAGTTCCAGAGCATTTTCCCTGCAATCTTTACGCTTACCCTTTAATGATGCGTTTTTAATGGCGGAATATTTTTGCGGCAAAACAAAACGAGTTAATTTAGAGTCGTCGGACGGCAAAGGTTTCATGCCGTGAAAAGGGGAAAAAAGTTTTATCCCGTTTTGGTCATTGGGGTTATGCGATGCCGTTATCATAATGCCGCAGTCCGCATTTTCGTGCAGCATGAAAAGCGGCACCAGTGGAGTTGGCACAATCCCGAGAGTCAGGGCATTGCCCCCTGCCTTACGAATTCCCTTGATAACAGCTTCAATAAAAATTCCAGACGGATCCCTGGGGTCCCACCCCACCACCACATTTTTTGGAGTTTTTGATCCTGGCAGATTTTTAATATGCGAATAGGAATACAGCTCCATGAACTGCTCAGTGATCCAGCCCTTTTCAAGAAACACCTGTTGCGGAGTGAGCCCTTTGCATTCGGGATTATTGGAAAGTTTTGTTTCCCGGCGTATTCCATCAGTGCCTTGAAGTCTTTGCGTACCGGGCTTATTCATAGAACGGTGAAATAGAGTTGAAGAATAAAAATCAAAATGAAGAATACCACATACCTACAGGAAGCATGCAATTTATGAGAAGGCACTCTTGTCAGAGAGAGAGAAAAGGGGTAAGCTATTGGTTCACAAAAACATTCCAGATCGGGCAGTTTATATTTTTACTTGAATCAGGTAAGGAATCGAGCCATGGCCTATAACGCTATTGTCAAAAAAGAAACCATCAACGCCATTATTCGAACTGCGAGCGAAAAAGTCGAGGGAAAGATTTTCAAGCTCCCAAACAACCGACTTTTGGATATGTTGAATCAAGGGGAAGAGAAATTTATTCCTGTGACCGATGCCAAAGTCTTTTGTCTGGTCACCGGGAATGTTTTATTTGAATCCGAATTTCTTGCGGTAAATAAACAACATATCATTCTGATCGCGAACCATCTGGTCACCCAGTAAACACGCAACTTTTGGGCAAAAGTATCTTTAAAGAAAAGCGAAAAATCACAACTTGATTTTACTTTGCTTCAACCATTGCTCCTCATCAAATTCCTGACTGAGATATTCTTCAAAAAGCATCTCGTTGCCTGACAGCAATTTCCCATCTACCCACGGCATAGAAATTGTTTTGCACGTTTCTGAATCGGTTTCTTCTTTAAGGATAGTTTTTTTATTACTCTTTTGGCTCTGTGAAAAATCTATTTCTCCTGACTCTTCCACCTCTTGAAAATCGTTTTTCAGTTGCGTGAGTTCATCCGGGGTTACATCGTCAGCATTTTTTACGATCTTATCTATAAGCCTATCTACTTCCAGCACTAAATTATATTCGCTGACATAATCCAAAAGTCCCAACGCCTGCAACTGTTTGATCGAAAGTTTTACTTCAGGCGAAGTCAGGATGGCCTTGTTGATTTCCATCCAAAAATATTCTGCGAGTTTCTTTTTACCATCGTTTTTCGAAGACATAATTTTTCCTTAAAATCAGGTTATCAACTAAGAAAAGTATAGTCTTCTCACATTACATAATTGTTAAGCGAACGTAACGAATTGGTTAAGGATGAAACAGGCAGGAAAAACGCGAATGGGCAGGTGTAAATCTGGCTTCTTAGAGGTCAGGGTCGTGGAATCTCTCTTTCAGAACATCAACAGGGCTTTTATATTTGTTGCAGGCTATCACTGCAGTCAAATCGCAAGAGTCTTGCTTTTCAAGGCTTAACTCTTCCGCCAATATGGGCTGTGCTTCACAGTCAGGCCTTTCGTGGGAGCAAAAGTCGCACATATTCAAAATGATCATGGAATTATCGTTTGCCAATTTTTCCCCTTTGAGCAATGGAGTCTAGACAGCCGGAAGTAGAAAAATCAAACGGCCTTAAGTTTTAATCTTAGAGGGTTGTCTGCCTTTTGTAAATTGTTTTACTTTTTTGAATCCAAGAATATACCCGATAAGAATTTTCATCTCTTCCCCTGCTTATCAAATAATTGACAGGCAATGGAAAAAACTTCCGATTTTGACCCTATTCAGGGTCACTTCCCCTTTACATCGAAACTAAGAAAACATTTTATTTATAACGACTTAGGGGATTCTCCCCGCAGGCCGCCCTTTGGCATAGTCCTTGCTCTTAATAATAGGGAATCAACATACCTGAAATACTTGTAACTAAAGGGTTAAGTTCCCATGCAGTTTATTTTTAAAAAGATCCATTTTTCTTTCGAGATTCCCCGAAACTTTGGGCCATCAAATTATGGCGTGAAACTCCATGAAATTTTGGAAGTAATCTCGATTAAAACAGCAAGTGTGCAACGGAATCTTTTAAGGCTCAAGCCCTTTATTTACGGTAATTCAAGGGTTTTCCCCAGAGTGTTTTTGACCTCAACTTCAGCTCTTTTTTTCCCGCTAAGATAAATATGGTGGTGGATTTGGTTACAGCTAATTTAAAAAATAAAATTCTTACAGCGGGGGCTTTTTGCCTTCTCTTCTGCAATTTTTCTGTCTTGCCCTCTTTTGCCCAAATCTCTCCCCAGGGGCGAGATCAAGTTTATAAGCAGGCCTCTCCACTCCGATTCGAAGAACGCTTCAAGAAGCAGGCAAAACCGAAAGCGCAAAAGGTACCCGTACGAGAAGACAATCTTAAGCCCATGTTTCCAGAGGAATTACGGAAGGTAAAGTTTGTATTGCAAAAAATGGTTATCAAGGGTTCGACTCTTTACAGCAAACGCAGATTTTCCAGATTGTTCAGAAAGTATATGCGAAAGCGCATTTCGTTAGGTCAGGTGTATGCCATTGCGCAAACGATTACGAATATGTACAGAAATGACGGATACATTTTGAGCAAAGCGGTTGTTCCTCCGCAACAAATTGACAGAGGGATCATCCGCATCGATGTCATAGAAGGTTTTGTGGACAAGGTCAATGTTCAGGGAGATGTTATTGGCCCCAGAAGCCTGCTTAATAAATATCGCAGGAAACTTTTAAAATCCAAACCGCTACTTGCCAAGGATCTCGAACGATACTTACTTCTGGTGGATGATTTGCCTGGGGTCACTGTGAAATCGGTTTTAACACCTTCAGAAGCTCAGCAAGGAGCTACCGACCTGACCTTGATTTTTGAAAACAAAAGATATGCGGGAGGTCTTGGAGTCGACAACCGAGGTTCCAAATTCAACGGCCCGGTCCAGTTTTCTGGTAATGCCAGTACAAATTCTTTATTAGGGCTTTATGAGCGAATCGGATTTCAAGGGGCAATTACAAAAGAAACCGATGAATTGAGGTTCTATAGCGGATTTTATGAACAACCTATCTTTTCTGAAGGAACCAAAATTTACTTTTCAGGTTCAGCCAGCAAGTCTCAACCCGGCGCTGATCTTGAAATATTTGATGTCAAAGGTGACAGCACCACTTTCACGTTGAGAGTTTCTCATCCAATCATCCGGTCTCGCTCTGAAAACCTGAACACGTTTTTTGGTTTTACCCGTAGAAATTCAAAAACAGAATTTTTAGACGATACACAATCTGAAGACAAATTACGCATCGCCAATTTTGGATTGTCTTACGATTTTGTCGACAATTATCGCGGGGTCAATTTACTTAGTATCAACTGGAGTCAGGGGCTAAACATTTTTGGTGCCAGCGAATCTGGCGCACCCAAGCTTTCTCGTCCCGAAGGCAAGGCCAGCTTTTCAAAAATTTCCGGAGAAGCACTTCGACTGCAACAACTGGCTCCTTCCTGGATGTTATTGGGCGCGGCTTCGTGGCAATACTCCTTTGAAAAACTATTGGCATCCGAAGAGTTTGGAGTAGGTGGCTCGCAATTCGGACGAGCTTTTGATCCTTCAGAAATTACAGGTGACCATGGTTTGGCTTTTAAACTTGAATTACAAAAGGCCTTCCAAATCAACAAATCCTACGTTCAAGATATCCAAGCATATACATTTTTCGATTATGGAACGGTGTGGAGTCGAATAGAAACTTCAACCGGCTCCAGCAAACAAGACCTCAGCTCTGTTGGTATGGGATTGAGATTCAATATTACGGATTATATTTCCGGCTATGTGGAATTTGACAAGCCTCTAAACCGAGATGTCTCGGCAGAGGGCAACAAGGACACCCGAATGTTTTTCAACTTGTCGACACAATTTTAAGGTTGCAGATGAACGTTTTTAAAATGAACCAGATGGCATTTGGCCCGGCAAAAACCGGAGAAAAACCAACAATGCCTTTCCTCCGTGAAAAATCAGCCCCTCGCTCGAGACGAGTATTCCAACTCTCACGGAAGCCGAGCAATTGGGCGATTTTTCTGGTTTCGTTTTTGACTTATCTGGTAGGCATTTTTCCTTCAATCGTTTTCGCGCTCCCTACCGACCCAACGATTCAGTCTGGCTCGGTGACCATTGATACGGTCACTCATGAAGCTGACGCAGATATTCTAAAAACCATGAATATTTACCAGGGAACTAACAAAGCGATCATTGATTGGGGAAGTTTTAACATCGATTCTATGGAGCACGTTGATTTTCAGTTATCACAAGGTGGCGTTACTTTAAATCGAGTAACGGGAAATGACCCTTCACAAATTTTAGGGAAAATGACATCGAATGGTGATTTGTGGCTGGTTAATCCTAATGGAGTTTTCTTTGGCAACAATGCACGAGTCGACGTGCAAGGTCTTGTGGCGACAACCAGCAATATTACCAATTCAAATTTTTTGAGTGAAAATTATAATTTCGATATTCCCTCCAACCTCTCAAACTCAATCATCAATCAAGGCACAATAACCGCCGCCGAAGGCGGCTTAGTAGCATTGGTAGCACCGGGTGTGCAAAATCTGGGAATTATCAATGCTCGGCTGGGGAAAGTAAGTCTGGCTTCAGGTAATACTTTTACCCTCGACCTTTATGGTGATCAGCTCATCAACCTGGGAATCGACAGCAAAGTGGTAGATCAAGTAACCGGAATGAATGGAGAAACCCTATCGTCTCTGGTCACTAACAGCGGCAGCATTTTTGCTGATGGAGGTGTGGTCCAGCTGAATGTCAATGCTGCACAGGATATCGTAGACCATGTGATCAATATGGATGGTGTGATTCAGGCACGGTCTGTTATGGAGAAAAACGGCAAAATAATTTTGATGGGTGGCGATGAAGGAGATGTCCATGTTTCAGGAACGCTGGATGCTTCGGGTTACAACTCAGGAGAAACCGGAGGCGAAATTAATGTCCTAGGCCACCTGGTTGGACTTTACGGAACTGGCTTCATCGATGTTTCTGGTGATTCGGGAGGTGGAACATTATTGTTTGGAGGCGACTATCAAGGCAACGGTACCGTTCCTAATGCATTGGATACTTATATTGGACCGGACGCACAAATATTTGGAGATGCCGTTAATTATGGAAATGGCGGAAGAATGATCTTCTGGGCAGATCGAAGGATGCATTTTCAAGGTATCGTCAAAGGGCGTGGCGGAAAATATTTTGGTGATGGAAGTTTCGTAGAAGTCTCGGGAAAAGAAGAACTATTTTTTGATGGGTCAGTAGACACCACCGCTGCTAATGGAAAAACAGGTACTCTGCTTCTTGATCCTGACACCATAACCATTTCAAGTGGTTCCGGCTCTACTACTGCCAGTGGTGCGGCCACCTTCACTACGATATTTGAAAACACTCTTGAGGCCGTTGGGGCGACGACCAATATCATTCTTCAAGCAGACAACGAAATCATCGTTGGGAATTTAGCTGACAACCTTCTCAGCCTGCAACAAGGCAATGGCAACACGGTTACATTCAGGACATTAAAAAATTCTATCAGCAGAGATAGCAACTCAAATATCACTTCAGCTGCAGGTGCCATCCGATTCCTTGATGGGAATGATGAAATCCGTACGCAGGGTGGGGACATCATTTTTGAAGCACGAGGTGACCTGGTCATAGGAAGTTTGACTTCGAACGGAGGAGATATTTCGCTAACAGGTAGAACTTTAAATTTGGCGGGCAACATAAATAGTGGAACAGGAAATGTAACCATTGGATCGAAAACTAATATTTTCTTAGGTGGAAGCGCATTATCGGGCTGTGGAGTTGGTTTCGCAAATCTGTGCGAAATGTCCATCGTGCAATCTGAACTGAACCTTATCAGTGGTAATAAGCTCACCATTGGAGGAACCTTAAACGGTGATATCACTGTAGATGGAATAACTCTCACTTCATTTAATGAGGGTGTTGTGCTGGATGTGGACACTCATGTCTCGGGTTCAGAGGGTGCCATTATATTTCAGGCAGACTCTTCGTTTTCTTCACTGGAAGCAAAAGCCGTAAATGGAATTAATGTCAACGCCAATATCACCACCACCACAGGAGCTATTAGCTTAAACGGAGACGCCGATAGCAGCGTCGATTCAATCGATCCAAAAGATAATATTACCTTTGCCAGCGGAGTTTCTCTAAATAGCGCAACATCTATAAGCTTAAGTGCCATTACAGGTGGAATGACTGCAGCTGCCGGGTTGACGCTGATAGCACCCACTAGCATAACGACAACAGGTAATTTAACAGCCGCCGGAGCCGTTACCCTGACAGCAAACTCGGGTATTACTTTGAATGGCGGCATTACCACGTCTTCAGGCGACTTAAATATCAACGCAAACTCTTCCGTATTAGCATTAGGAAGTGGAATTACTTTGAGTTCGGCAGGTGCTTTGACGCTTAGCGCCAGCAACACAACCTCGGCAGGAAACCTGATTCTGACCTCTACTGGCTCAACGATAAATATCGACAACGCTCTGGTTTCTCAAGGTGCGGTAACGATGACTGCCAACAGCGGCCTGACTCTCAGCAACAGCACGCTAACGGCAACCGGAGACATCAATCTACAAGGAGGAAGTTCGCTTTCTCTGGCAAGTGGAATGAATATCTCAGGAGGAGACATAACTTTAGGGGCTATCACGATCACTGCCAACAATGGTTCGCTCACTCTAAACTCCACGGGTAGCATCACTGTGGGCAATGCATTGACTTCCGTAACGACCGCCAGCTTAACTGCAAGCTCAGGAATTTCCCTTGCTGGTCTTTCGGCAAATGGGACAGTGGATCTGAACTCTGGCACCGGCACCACAACCATTTCCGGAGCTTTATCTACAACCAATAACGCTTTGACAATCACGGCCAGTGATTTAAGTATAACTGGATCGATTAATCCGGGCACCAGCGCAACCACCATCAATGTATCTAACAGCGGAAGTTTAGGATTGGGATTTACTTCCGGGTTTGCCGGAATGAATATCAGCAATGCTGAACTGGCTCTGATCACTGGTGATCTCAATTTGATCAATGGCAGCATAACTATTGCATCTGGAACTGCGTTGAACCTTGTTGGGAAACTGACTATCGGTCAAAACGGAGGAACTATAAAGGGACAAGGGGCAATGACTTTGTCTGGCACAACAGGACTGGTCATTAATACCAGCGCCATTACCTCTGCGGGGGACATTACATTAGCTGCCGCCACCGGCAACATCACGACGGCTGGAGCGATAGAACTTGAATCCACCGGTGCTATAAACCTCAACAATGATTTTATAGCATCCGGTGCAATTGTTCTTAAATCAAATGGGCTGACAATTGGTGGGTCGACATTAAGTAGCGGTACCGCATCGACAACAATTCAAACAAATCTGGCTAATGCCACTATTGGTTTAGGAGCTTCCAACTGCGGCGGCACCTGTGGTTTGAGTTTGACTTCGACCGAGTTGGGAAAAATTATAGCCGGAGACCTGATCGTTGGTGATAACACCAATGGAAATATCACTGTAGAGGGAATCGCTTCAACAGATACAGATCAGTTCACATCAGTAACTTTAAATGCAACAGCCTCAGGGTCATCGGTTGTTTTTGAAAATTCCGCTTCTACTTTTCAGACCGTAACTGTGAATGCCGGAAATGGGATTACTCTTTCTTCCAACCTGACGACTAACGGCACGACAAGCTTCGACGCCGATAGTGACGCAAACGGCAGTGGTATATTTACGATCTCAGCGGGCCAGACACTGAACACCAGTAGCAACACTTTATCTATCACTTCCAACAATATGGCATTGGGTGCTGGTAGCGCGATCAATTCAGGTACTGCAACATTATTGGCATCTCAATCCGCCCAGACCATAGGACTGGGTTCGGGTGCCGGCAGTTTTTCTTTAGACAATACTGAACTCAGCCAGATCACTGCTACAAATCTGATAATAGGGAATAATTCCAACGGAACCATCACAGTAGACAACGTAACTTCTTTTTCTGGGCCACTGACCTTGAACGCGACGGCAACTGGAAGCGCAATAAACTTTTCTGGCACAGCTTCATCAGGCTTGGGCGATATAACTCTTAACGCAGGAACAGGCGGCGTGGACTTTGGCGTTAATGTAACTACTACGGGTTCGTTGACGGCAACATCCGAGGCGGCAATTGCAGGTGCTGGCATATTAACGGTTGCTGGCACGGCTAGCTTCAACACATCGGGAACTGCCAACGCAACAGTGAGTAGTAATAGTGATTTGACATTGGGAGATTCCACAATAGGCGGCGATTTTACTGTGACAGTGACTGGTACCAATTCACTGAATGTTAGTGGAAACGTTACCACCTCGGGAAATATAATTGCAAAGGCAGAGAGTAACGGGGGCGCAATAACAATGGCAACCGGAGGCTCTTTCAACGCAGGAGCTGGGACTATTAACTTGTCAGCGGATCAAGATATTACTCTTGGCTTGCTCACCACCTCAAATTCCGTCACCTTGAATTCAACAAACGGTGGCGTTCGTGATGCCGACTCAACTTCTTTGGATATCAGCGCAAGCTCCCTGATAGCGAATCTCGTAACAGGGTTTGGAACAGCCAGCAATGCCATTGAGACAAACATTGCATCGGTGGATATTAATAATTCTGGTTTGGGAGATATCAATATTTTCGAATTAAACGAAATAAATATAACTAATATTAACCATACTGGAACCGGAAATATTAACGTCTCGTTTATAGGTGCCGCCAACAACCAACAAAACGCAACCGCATTTTCGGGATCCGTATTATTCACTCGGCGCGACACAGGAAACCTACCGGTTGGAGATAAAATATTAAGTCAGCGAGCTGATGAAACAACGGGGCAATTGTTTCCTCAATTAGAAATTTCCCTGCCAAGTTATTTAGACCTTGACCCGGCAAGAGCTAAAAGAAAAGAACTTCCTCCTCTTGATTTGTTTAGCGAGGTAAAAGAATTGGTGGAGATCGATGAAGAAACAGAGATCTATTTTGAGGGCTTGGAAAACCTTGAGAATGTCTGGGAAGGTACTGGGATTGAAAACAGCCAAATAGCCAAGAGAAAAAGATCATCAAGGAGAGTCCTTTCCAGACGACCTAAAACAACTTTCGAAAAAGAACAGGTGGCTGAAATTTCGTTTAGAAAGTCAGCGCAGAAATCTTCAACCCAGTTTGAGGATACCTCTGGTAGAAAAAGAGCCTCTTATCAATCTTCATCAAGAACTCCCAAGAGAGCTCCTAAACCTCTATTCAGCTTGAGTCAGATTGACTCTTTCAGCTTCTCTCCCTGATCTCTATTTCGCTGAATACTCATAATTGGCTAAATAATCGGCATCAATAAGTGAGATTTTTCCATACTGCTGATTTTCTATAAACTCATTATTGAGACTGTCATATTGTTTTCCCGTTTCAGGGTGGCCGATTAATTCAAGAAGCCGCGTTTCAACGGGATCTCGCCTTAAAAGTTTTAATGTCGCTTCATCAGGTTTTAAATCTGACTCCAGGTTTTCCAAGGCAACCAAAGGCTCTTCACCTTCTGTCATCCGCTGTTGGATCGTCTCCTCAATCGCCGCTTTCCTTTTCATGTGTCGGGCGTGTGGGAAATCGGCCTGCGAAAAAATCATAAAATCGAGATTCAGCCAGTAGTTGTTTATAAAGTCATCGAAGTCTACTTCAACGCCACTGCTCAAATGGATATCTCTCGACTGATCCGGTTTCTCTCGGATGAGACTGTTATAAACTTGGATAATATTGTGAACGGAATCGTACAAAACAGTCCAATGATAACTGTTGCCCGTTTCGTGAGTGCGAAATGAATCCATTGCCTTAACAAGGGTCACCAAGGTGTAATGCATATCCTCCATTTTTAAAAATGCAGAAGACCACGGAAACCGCTGGCGGTACCACTGATCAACATCTGCCGGGTATTCCTGCCGGTTGCTGTCCGCAGGCGGACGATGATCGTTATCGACAAAATTGAGAATATCATCAACCTCTTTATAAGCTAGGTCTAATCCTGCCCGAACAACGGTATATGGAAACAACTTTCTTTGGTGCTCCATATAGCGTTTCAAATCTGGAAGTTTGTCTTCCAACGCATGGGTATGGTCTCGTTGACCGATATCTTTAGAAAAAATCAGCATAGGTATTTTGAATTAAATTATTTGGAAGGGTCGAACCGTTGGGAGAACATTTTCATTATATTCATTTTTTCTTCATCACTCATAGACTCAACTGATTTTCGAATTTCCTGCATTTGATCGGGAGTCATTTTCCCCATGGCTTCTTTTGCAGCGTCCTGGAATCCTTCCATATTTCCCGCTGCACCTTTTACCCACGAAAAGTCATCGGCAGAAGAAGGATCGGGTGCTTTGAAAGCGATCTTTTCCCGGGAGCGAAATTCAACATGGTTACCAATGATTTTTCCGAAAATCTGTTGTTCCTGCAAATTATCCAAAACATCCGACAAATTTGTACCGTGTTTTTTGCAGGCATCGTAAACGGGTTTAAACGGAAGACGAACGATTTTTCCGGGAAACCCGTTTTTGTTAATGGAATGCTTGATACTTTCTTCTGCTTGATTAGGTTCAGTCATGTTTCAATAGATTTTTAACGTTTCAGATAATTAAGGATTAATACCTATTGTAGTATAATCTTCCAAACGGGATGAAATATTAATTTCCCAAGAATCCGTATTAAAAACAAGTCGAAAATGCCTGCAAGCAAAAAGAGCACTAAATCAATGTCGAAAAAACCAGAAACCGTTCTACGAATTGCCCTGGCTCAAATGAACTCAATGGTCGCCGATTTTGATCACAATACCAACAAAATAAAAAACCATTTGAAACAAGCCCAAAAAATGGGTGTCGATGTGATTCTTTTCCCAGAACTAGCGATCACGGGTTATCCACCTGAAGACTTGCTGCTGAAAGACAGCTTTTTAAAGCAAAGTCACAAGACCCTGGAGAAAATCGCATCTCACACCCAAGGTCTGACAGCCCTTGTTGGTTTTGCAGAAAAAAGCGGTAACGCCATCTATAATTCGGCAGCTCTGCTTTTCGATGGAAAACATGTTGGCACTTGCCGAAAAATGCTTCTTCCAAATTACGGTGTGTTCGATGAAAAAAGATATTTCCAGGAAGGCAACACTCCCGTTCGGTTTGTATTAAAAGGAGCAACGCTGGGTATTACGATATGTGAAGATATCTGGGAGGAATCGGGGCCGGGAAAAGCTCTTTGCAGTAAAGGCGGGGTAGACTTACTGTTGAATATTTCTTCTTCTCCTTTCCACAAAGGCAAAGGCAAAGCGCGAAGAAAAATGATCCAGCAACGAGCGCGCAGTTACCGCTCACACATCGCTTATGTCAATCTGATCGGCGGTCAAGATGAGCTGGTATTTGACGGGCAAAGCCTGATAGTTACTCCCGATGGGGAAATCATCACCCAGGGAAATTCGTTCGCAGAAGAATTGATTTTTTCCGATATTACAATCATTCCTAAACCAAAGAAAAAACCATCAATAGACATTAAAACTTATCGCGCTCCAGCAGGGCTATCAAAACAGAAAAAATACCCTGCCCTTCCTTCTCATATTTGCCACGACAAAACAGAAGTGGAAGAGATTTTCTCAGCACTGGTTTTAGGAACTCGTGATTATATTTTCAAGAACGGGTTTTCTAAAGTGGTACTAGGGTTGAGCGGCGGCATTGATTCGGCATTGACCGCAGTCATTGCTGCGCAGGCGTTAGGCTCTGAAAACGTATTCGGAGTGTTGATGCCCTCGCCCTACTCTTCTGAAGGCAGCGTTCAAGACTCTCTTGATCTGGCGAAGAATATAAACATTGCGACTTTGACGCTTCCCATAGATAAAGCCATGAAGGCATACGATCATATCCTTGCAAAACCGTTTAAAGGAACGGATTCAGGATTGGCAGAAGAAAACCTGCAAGCAAGAATACGCGGAAACCTGCTCATGGCCCTTTCCAACAAAATGGGATGGATGGTTCTGGCAACGGGAAATAAAAGTGAACTCAGTGTGGGATATTGCACTCTTTATGGCGATATGGCCGGGGGATTCGCCGTCATTAAAGACGTGCCGAAAGTTTGGGTCTATAAAATTTCACGTTGGCTCAATGACAAAAAAGAAATCATTCCCGAGTCCATCATCACAAAAGAACCATCAGCAGAACTCAGACCCGACCAGAGAGATACCGACTCCTTACCCCCTTACGATTTGCTGGATCAGGTCTTGTTAAAATACATTGAAGAAGATAAATCGGTCGAGGAGATAAAAATTTCCGGGTTGTCGAAAACGGATATCAAGCGAATCGCAAAACTGGTGGATGCCAGTGAATACAAACGCCGGCAAGGCCCTCCAGGTGTCAAAATCACCCCCAAAGCCTTCGGCAAGGACAGGCGGTTGCCTATAACTATCGGCCTTAGAAAGAAGTAGCCCCTTCTTCTCAACACAGGGCTTAACAATCTATGCTCATCCGTTTTCAATTTTTATAGGGTTATCTGTGAACGTTGCCTCCCCTGTTCGAGGGTGGTAGAATTGGCCTTCAATTAAAAATCATCTCATTTCGAGTTCTTATATTTAGAGGGGAATAACTATGAAAAAAATTGGTGTCGTTCTTTCAGGGTGCGGTGTGTATGACGGATCGGAAATTCATGAGGCGGTCATCACTCTTTTGGCAATCGATCGTGCCGGTGCCAAGGCGGTATGCATGGCCCCCGATATCGATCAAATGCATGTGATCAACCATCACAATGGGCAGGAAATGCCAACGGAAAAACGCAACGTGTTGATAGAGTCGGCGCGCATTGCTCGTGGGGAAATCCGCGATATTAATGCGATCAAAGCCGATGACCTTGATGCACTGGTGCTCCCCGGTGGATTCGGTGCGGCCAAGAACCTCTCAAGCTTTGCAGAAAAAGGCGATGAATGCGATGTGAACCCTGAAGTCATGAGGCTAGTTAAAGAGTTTGCCGCCAAACAAAAACCACAAGCCGCTTTATGCATCGCTCCGGCCATGATGGCAAAAATCTACCAAAACGAAACAGCCAAACCCACTTTGACGATTGGTAACGATAAAGAAGGCATTGGACTGATTGAAGCTATGGGGAGTCATCATCAAGAATGCGCCGCGACTGATTTCGTTTTTGACGAAGAAAATAAAATTATTACAACCCCCGCTTATATGGTGGGCCAAAGTATTTCTGAAGTGGCGGAAGGGATCGAAAAAGCCATCAATAAGCTGGTCAGTATGATTTAGTTTCCTCCATCTTGCTCAGATTTCGCTTTTTCTGTATATGGGGCGGTTTTCGCCCCGTTTCCCCCTCTAAAAACCCTCTTTTCCTCTTATAATTAAAGGATTTCCGCCATTTTCCCGTAAAGAA
>JAJDAW010000133.1 GCA_029261635.1 Nitrospinaceae bacterium | reverse complement strand
TGATGACAACAATGCAAAAGGGTTTGGCGGTCAAATCTCCTGGGCGATATGTGAGTCAGCTGTTATTTACCTTAATTATTTTGGAAGCGCAGAAACACAAATAAACGGTGGTGGCACAATTGTCAATTCTGATGCCCAAAGAAATTATTTCGATACCGTTGTCGAGGTTAGCCTCAGCAAAAAATTATCACTCAACTTAAATGCTGTATACGGAACGGAAGACAGTAGAACGGCACCTAATTCTGGCGAAAACACTTGGTGGGGATTTTCAGGAATAGCTCGTTATGATGTCAATAACTGGTTCTCATTAAATTATCGTGGACAAGTTTTCCATGATGATGATGGAGCTCGTTCTGGAACACTTCTAGTAGTATGGGCCATGTCGCTCACCCCGGAAGTTAGAATCAACAACAATATGGTGGTCCGGGCGGAGTATCGCCATGATGAATCAAGCAGCTCTGTCTTTACAGATAGGCACGGTAATGGGCAGCACACTCAAGATACCCTTGCGTTTAACGCCCTGTTCTATTTTTAATAAACAACTGTCCTTTAACTCTCCGGAGCAACCTGCTCCGGAGAGTCTTTTCCACACACAACAAAAACCCATGGTGTTGCGAGGTATTAGAAACGAAAGGTGAGCATGGAACCCAAGTAAGTGGTGTCAGAACCATTTGTGCTTTGCTCAAGAAACTTACCAGCACGAAAATATACAAATGTTCCTTTTAGATCAAGGTGTCGATTGAAACTGTATTTAACTTCTAGCTCAGGTTGTGTACCCACATAACGCGCTCGACTAGATTGACCGCTACGCAGCACTCCGTTGCCAATCGAGTAAACGCCATCATTCAGGCTATCACGCCAAATAAACAAAGTGCTTGCGGTGAGCGACCAGTGTTTATCCAGAGTTAAATTTATTCTAGGGTGTAAATCCCTTTGGTTGATGAGTCCGCTAGCGGCAAGCTGACTGATGTGTTTGCCTTTTGGAAAAAATGGATTGAATGAATTCAGATCGGCATCATTAGGGTCATCATCTCCTGAATACACATCCGCACGCAAACTGAAACGCACCTTGGTCGGGCCGCCAAGCGGAATGGTGTAACCCGTATCGGATGCAAACGCATACGCATGAATATCGCCCTGACCAAACCTGCCAAACTGATATAAGAATTCAAAATTATAATCCAGGTTTTTCTTCTTACCCCAAATTCGTGTTCCAAAGGTGTGGCGCGTTTCTTCTGCTTGCCCCTGATCGTAAGTGGCATTGCGGCTGTGTAACCCGATATAATAAAGATCGGTATTTAAAGCAAAAGGTAAATTTTGACGTACTCCATAAAGGCCCCAAACAGTCTTTACCGGCCCTGAATCGTTGTCAAAGACATCAGGGTTGAGAGTTACAGGGCGAGCCCCGAAGGCACGCACATCCCATTCACCTGTGCGGTATATGCCAGTTACAGCATCATGGCTTAAACGCATATTGGGCCGCTCGCGATAATTGAAAAACCGCCTGCTCCCAAAAATAATTTCCTGTCTTCCTGCTCGCAAGGTCAGAGATTGTTCGGATTCATCCCATAATTTAAAATCAATAAATCCTTGGTTCACAGCAAGCGGGTCTTTATCTACCCCACGCGGCCCTCCTTCCCTGCCCGTTTCGATTCCGCTCATCATCTCAACAAAAAAGCGGGTGCGCTCGCCCGCGTGGAGATCTGCATGAACCAGATACCGTTGTAGATAATATCCATTGTCATCCTGTGTCCCCTTGCCCCAGTTATTATTGCTGATGAACTCGTAATGCTGGCGGGTTTCTCCACCCAAGGTCAAATAGAGGGACTCCGATTTATTGAGTGGAATATATTTTACGGAATCAAAGAAATCGGTTCTCTGGCTGGGGTCACGCAGAAATTGGTAGTTTTCTTCGTATCGTGATGAATTGAATGAGGGGCGTTCCTCGTTAGCCAAAACAGACAATGGAGGAAAGATCATTACTACCATCCACATCAAAATCGTGGCAAGGCTATGGTTTGATATCGGGGGCATTGTTTTTGTTCGAAGAAATATTTTCAAATCAATATGTGAAATCTACAATACCCGTCAGAAAATTAGAACAACTATTTTTATTAACTGCTTACCAATACGGGTGAGATCATACAAGCATATCCCTTACCGTAGGGGTTTTAAAATTCCACACTATCTTCACTGCAGTTTGTTATGAATATCTGAGCCTTCCAAGCTATCTTCGTCTTCTCTAACAGCTTTCATGCGGGTATATAGCCGTCTTAAATGTTCTTCGTATTCTTCTTTTCTCAATCCTGCATGGTCGCGTTCAAAGGGTCGACCCAATAGAAGGCCGAGTGTTTCGGTGAACTCGGTCAGTTTGGTATCTTCCACAAGCAACTCTTTACTATAGAACTCCACGACAGCAATGATTTTTGGACCAATAACAATAGGGAATGCAAACCCGGATTGAAGACCATTTTTCTGGGCAATACTAATACGCGGGAAATTGGAATCCTTTTTTAAGTCTTTGATCGTTGAGCTTTTTTGTTCGGCCAACACTCTTCCTGGCAAACCTATACCAGGACGAAAATCTGTAGCTTCTGTTTTTTCTTTAAACTCCTTAAAGCTTTCCCAGTCTTCAAGCACCCAAAGCTTGCTGGATCTGAGCAAATCTTCATTCCCCTTCTTTATATAAACATGAGCAACAGGCCAACCTTTAAAATGGCAAATTTTGTGCATGGCTTGCTTGAGTACTTCTTCAACCGGATCAGAAGAGTTGGATATAATTGCAATATCTTTAAGTAAACTTGAATAAGTCGTTTCCTTTTTTAGGAGCTTGTAGGCTTCTTTTATTTTTTCTGATTCCTCTTGTTCTTTAAAAAACTGTACCTGGGCTAGCGAAAATACGGCAACCACCCAGATAATAAAAATAGCCAACAATCGATTGGTCCATACAATCCATAAAGCGGCACCATGTTCTGAAATATAAAGCCCTTCCAAAGTTAGGACGGTTCCAACTGTAGCGCCGATGGTAATGAGTCGACTGTCTTTGGCCATGAGGCCAATCAAAGCTAAAATAGCATAAGCCTCACCTACGGATACGCCTTGAGGCAATTGGCTATCAATAAAGGAAATAACCAGAGCGCAGACAACCATCGCGATAACATAGGTCGCGTAAGGTTTAGAAGAAAATAAGTTTAAAAAAGTTTTATTCATATGTCAGAGCCTATCAATTTATTTTTCAGTTTGAAAACAGATCACATTTCCCCGGTTTTCTTTAAAACAAAATCTTCCTCTATCTGCTGAAGGCAGTTAAAAATATCTCCAAAGATATGCTCTTCTGGGATAATTCTTGGAACAATATCAACGGCGTGCAATAACTTGAGAGGCCCTTCATTTACTTGGGCCAGGAAAACCTTAATATTATTTTTCTTTAAATATTCAAATACAAGTTCAAGAGCATGAGCTGCGGACTGATCAAGATAAGGAACGCGATCCATCTCAAAAATGATGCTATCCAATGACGGTAGTTTCTTGAGGTTATCAATTATGTATTGAGAGAACCCAAAAAAGATCGGACCTGAAAAGGATTTAATATATATCCTGTCGAGATACTCCGCAGGCAATATGAACTCGTCTTTCATATCACAAGGTTTTCTGATTTTGAGATCTCGGATTGGAAAGAGAGAGATAGTATCCTCTCCAATAGCACTCATCTTCTTCATGAAGACGAAGACGGACAAGGTCATTCCCGTACCCACCGCCGCAATTAAATCGACAA
>JAJDAW010000132.1 GCA_029261635.1 Nitrospinaceae bacterium | reverse complement strand
GTATCGTGGTTTGCTTCTCCGTAAAGGTATTTGCCTCTGCCGAGGCAGGAGAATAATAATGCGCCGCTGGCATTTTCTGCATGACCTTGAGACAGGTATCGTGTGAGCATTACATCGAGGTCTTCGGATGACATTTTTTTGTCACGCAGATGGAACTGAACAAGTTGACCGGTTCTCATTAGAGCGCCAATAGCCAGTGACTGACTTTCCCGGTCAACCCCCATCAGATTGCGAATCAGGAAGTCACCTTGTTTAGGATCGTCTTTCATCGCATCCATTTCGATTCCCAGAAACAGAGAAGTTTGTAAAAGCTTTTTGTCTGCATCGGTAAGGGTTTCATTGAGTTCCTGTAATACCTCAAGAGTGGGTTTGCCATCGAGTTCTTTTAGCAGGGTGTCCTCGCATGCGGTAATTTTCATGGGTTCTCCGATGGGACGGCAACCCTGCGCTACGATGGTATCTACTTCTATGTCACCACTCAAGGCAATGCCAATCAACCCATTGCTGTATATTTTATCTCCCAGGTAAAGCGCGTTACCACCGGGGCCTTGAGCACCGCTCGCGAGTCCTCCTACTTTTTTACTGTTGGGATAGGCAAAGTCGATGCCAGCAAGAAACTCCTCGCCGCGAAAAGAAAAGGGATCGGCAAGAAAAACGAAATGCGGTTGATCTTCAATTTTCACGTCTAACCAATCTCGCCAAACCGATGGAGAGGTGTCTTGATCGGGAAGTTCTTTAGTTTCGGAATAAATGGGCTGAATTTTTACACCTGGCATAGTTGCACAAGTGATGCTGAATGCGGCCTGCTGCTCAACTTCCTCTCCGTTCCCAATAATTCCGCCGCCAGAACAACCAAACAACAAGCCGGGTTTGAGGTAGCGGTTTACAAGGTCGGGAATCTTGTCATAAAAATCTTTATACTGCGGTGCAACGAAAACAACGGTCAAATCGGCTTGATCTTTGCCCAGTTGCCGAATGATTTCTTCAGCGGCTTCTTGGACAGCAGCATCGATATCCGTTTGTTTTGAGAGGGCGGAAACCCATTTCATAGCTAACTCCTTAATATTTTTTGATGGTCCAGATATTAGATGCTAAATCGTCTATTCGGATTTAGTATTTAAAAACTCCAGAGCCGATTCGACGGATTGATTGCCATTTTGAATGCAGTCAGGAATGCCAATGCCACGGTAGGCACTGCCAGCAAGAAAAAGTCCGGGATAGTTTTTCAAATCTTCCATGATCGAATCGATTTTTTCAGAATGGTTCACATGGTATTGGACATTCGATTTGTGGTTTTGAAACACTTTGCAGAAAACGGGTGTTTCATTGATGCCCATTATTTCCAGCAGGTCTTTTTTTACAAGTGCCGCCAGAGTTTCTTCATCTTTTTCGGCGATCTCTTCCTGAAGCGCACCGCCGAGATAACAGCGTAGCATCACATACCCTTCGGGAGCACGATGCGGGAATTTGGAAGATGTCCAGGTGCAGGCTAAAATACTACGCCCTTCAGAACGTGGTACTACAAACCCGAACCCGTCAAGGGAGTGCGAGAAGCCTTCTTTTTTATATCCCAGTGTCACGGTGGCGGTGGATACATATTTGATGCTACTCAATAGCTCAGCAGAATCGGGAGCGATAGGTTGTAGAAGTTTTGCGGTAATAGCACCTGGCGTCGCGAGAATTACCGCATCAGCCATACGTTCCCATCCATCTTCAAGTTGCACACGCCATCCTTCTTGCATTTTTTCGATGGTCTTAACTTTTGCATTGGATTTAAACTGGATGTTGGGCGATTTTTTTATCGCCGCCTCGACCATTTCCCCCAACCCATCTTTCAATGTCATAAACAAAGAGTAGGGGGTGGCGGGTCGCTTCCCGGCATTCATCAGCATGGCTTTTTTGCGGGCCAGCATGCCAATTATGAGAGATCGGTATTTACGCTCTGTTTCAACAAACATGGGAAAGGTGCTGCGAATACTCATTTTTTCCGGATCACTGGCATAGATGCCAGCGAGCATGGGTTCTGCCATTTTGTTGAGTGCTTCCTCACCCATTCTACGTCGTACGAACGAGGCGAGGCTTTCATCAGAGTCGTCTGCTTTTTTGGGGATCAATAAATCGAATCCCATGCGAATTTTTCCGAACAGACTGAATAAAGGCGTCAGTGCGAAAGGTAAAAACTTGGTGGGTATCATCAGGCTCAGGCCATCAGGCATGGTCACCAATTTGCCGCCTGTGTAAACGAAGGTGCTGGGAGCGCCAGGATTAGTTCCTGTCAGGCGATCTTCCAGTCCGAGTTGTTTGCAAAGTTGGATGCCGGCAGGTTTTTGCGAGATAAACGAGTCTGGCCCGCGCTCAATGACGAACCCATCAGACTTCTCCGTCGATATTTTGCCGCCAAATCGGTCGCCTCCTTCCAATAACATGCAATCGAGATCGGAACCGTCATTGATTTCGCGTTGTATACGGTGTGCGGCTGCTAGCCCGGCGATGCCGCCGCCAATAATAATAATTTTTTTCATGCTTATATTATGTCAGATTTTTAGAAGCTATTGTCCTGAAAAAACTTTTTTTAACAGGTCGGTTGCTCGAGCAGTAGGGTCTGTTCTTATTTTGGTTTCTTCTTGGCCCATCATAACGAATAGTCCACTCAATGCTTCATCAGTTACGTATTGATTGAGGTCGAAGGGCTTGGCCTGCATAAAGGGTAGGCTGTTGAAAATGCCGAGCATTTGTTTGAAGTTTGCGGTGCCGCCCACTTTGTCAAGGCTGGAAGAAATGGTGGGCTGGAAGGCATTGGAAATTTTGTCATAAGTTTTGGCTTTCAAATAATCAGTGGCGGCGGTGTTGCCACCGTTTAAAACCTGTTGGGCATCGTTGAAGTTCATACTGCTAATGGCATCCAATATGATGGACTGTGCTTGGGGAGCCGCCGATTCTGCCGCACCATTCATACTTTTGACAAAGTTGTCGACCACATCTCCCTGTCCTGCTGTTTTTAGAACGTCCGAGATATTGGAGATTGACGATGGCATGGGAATCGCTATTTCTTTGTTATTTAGATAACCATTGTTTGCCGATAGAGAGCCAATAGCATTTTGAGTGCCAACAGTAAGGGCTTCTTTGAGTCCTGAAATCATGGAGTCGGTGGAAAGAGAGGATGAGGGTTCAGGGGTTTTTAATGTTTCCATGATGCTGTCAAACATTCCTGCATGGGCTGGCATAACTTGAAGTAGCCAGATTGTAATAACCCAGATCCGTTTCATTTTTTTCTCCATTGAGGTAAAAGTATTTTTTAAATTTAAAAAGGTAATTTAAGTCCGCCGGGTAATGATAGTGGCGGTGTTTTGAGCCCCGATGCCCCGCCCTTGGCTTGGCCCAGTAACCCGCCATAAGCAGATTGGTTTTCTTCCAGCATCTTATTTTGGCCCAGTAAGCCTGAAAGAGATCCATTTGCGCCTGCTATAGAACCTCCGGCTTTCTGTTGAATGGCTTTCATTAATGAGCTTTCAAATCCTTTCATCTTTCCAGCCAAAGCATTTTTGACAGCTCCTGAAATGATATCGTTTAGATTTGATTGAATATCCAACTGGTAATTTTCGATGGTTCCGCGAATGCCAACTGTAATGTTGATGCGGTCGATGGAAGAAAGAGAGCTGGCAATGGTGTTAGCCAACTCATTGTCGTCTTGTTTTGGAATGGATAGTGAAACGCTTTCGAGCTCTGCTTTGAAACTTCCATCCAAATCATTTTCATTTATAATTTTTAGCTGCCCGTTTATATTGGCGGAACCGCCTTTGATTTCCCCTGCTCCCTCACTTTTAATGCCCTGAAGGTTCAGTCCTTTGAAATTTATTTTCAGGGTGTCTTTGCTTTGGCTACCTGTTTTGTCTATTACAGCATTGAGGCCGAAAGAATCGAACTTGTCATTTTTCCCCGATTGAAAATCCAAAACAGCGGGTTTGCCGTAAACTTTAGGGTTGTCCGTTAAATCTTTTAGCTCTCCTTTAACTTCGGTGTCGAGCAAACTTAAAGAAAGGTTTGCGTGTCGCAATAAAAAATCAGGGTGGCTCTGTGCAAAACGAACATCTGCGCCTTTGCCGCGAACGTACTGATAGTCCTCTTTCGCAGGTGTTTTGGGTTTGTTGAGATAGGGACTCAACATTCTATAAGCTTTCCAGGCTTTGTCGAGTTTGGCTTTTAAGGGGCCCTCTATTAACGTTCCCAGTGCATTGTTTCCGCCATCAGCGTTTAAGGAATATTTTTTCTTCAATCGGTCAAAATCTTTTTTAGGCAAGTCTTTTAGTTCTGCAAGTTGTTTTTTTGCGGCTTGCACATCTTTCTCAAATTCTGATTTAAGGGATGCGATGCGGTTAATGCGATCTTGAATTTCTTTTTGTAGACTTTTGAATTCCTGGATTGTTTCCGGGATGCTTGCGAGGCCACCGCTCTTAACCTTTTCTTGGAGTTTTTACAGTTTCTTTTGGGTTTCTTTCAGGGCGTTGGGATTCAGGTCGGTATCGAATTTGTTTTTCCATTTTGATTCCAGGTTCTTTATCGTTTCTTTGGCCCGGTTTGCGGCTTCCAAAGTTTCCAGTTTTTCTGATTTGAGAATTTCTTCAGGAGATTTGATATCAATTCCGCCGAGGCCTGGCAGGCCTATGGAGCCTGATTCTTCGTTTTCTTTATTTGCGGGATCGTTTTTGCTGGGTGAACTAATAGTTTTTGCTGGAGACATGCGTTTTTGATTAATGCGTATGCCAGTAGCCTGTAAATCATTAATTACAATTTTTTGGGCGAGGGCTTTGGTGCCATCCATATCCATGGAAAGATTTTCGATTTGTAGCAGGTTCTCCATGTTGTTGTTGGGGTTCGCTATTTCCAGTCCATCAATACGAGCCGCCTGTGACAGGAGAGAAGTGGACAGCGATGCCAGATCTATCTGTGTCTTGGCAGCTTGCGACCCATTTTCTTCGATACCACGTTCAATCATTCCATCCATAAACAGCATTAAAAATGTCGCGATGCCGCCTCCGATAAGGGCAAATGCAATAACAC
This sequence comes from Nitrospinaceae bacterium, assembly GCA_029261635.1. Lineage (GTDB taxonomy): Bacteria > Nitrospinota > Nitrospinia > Nitrospinales > VA-1 > UBA8687. The sequence continues at coordinate 10,932 of JAJDAW010000132.1, read as the reverse complement.
CTTGCCAGCGAAAAATTTTCATTTTCCACCTCCAGAAAGAGTGTCATAGACTTTTGCGATCTTGAGCGAGTTTAGGATAGGAATTTTTTGAAAGAGGACCTGTATATGCTGCCGGTATTTTCTAATCAAAACATTGAGTAGAAAAAATAAGGGCACCGATGCGGCTAGAGAGAATAAGAGACTGCCCATCACCAGCGTATTGTTCAGTCTGTCAAAAAGAAAAATGGGATTATTGAAAAACCCGTTCCAGAAATCTTGCATTCCCTCTGCTGTTAAAACAGCGAGGCCGATTTGGTGGAAAAGGGGGTCGAGGATATAAGCGATTCCAGAAAAAAAGAAAAGTCCAACGATCAGAAGCGCAAAATTCAAGTTGATTATAAAAGCCAGAAAAATAAGAAGGATATTATGCGGTGTCCAAAGCGGCATCAGGCCGATGATACCTCCGAAGGCTAACCCGAGACTCAACTGCCAGGGTTTTTCATCCGAGTTCAGTGCTTTGAAAATTTTTAATACCTGACGAATCATAATATCCTCTTAATTGGGGGTTCAGCAGATTATACCTTTGTAGGCTTAAAAACTCGAATGATAATGATATTGAGGGAAGAGGAGGGTGCTACCAAGAAATATTTATTTGATTTAACCTTCTTTGTAAATATATTTGGCACTTTCGATTTCTGGGAATTCCGCTTTAAGGTTTTCGAGCAACAGGGTTAGAGAAATGGATTGGGCGTCTTCCATTTCGTGTCGTGTTCCAATAACGCATATGCCCAGGCTGGTCTCATCGAACTTAGGAGAATAGGCTCCCACTTTGGAGGAATGCCTGCCCATCAAAATTTGCCCTTGAGGGTCGATGATGAAATGAAAACCAATTTCTCCATTGCCAGCTTCTTTTATGTCTTCATAAGTTAGAGAAGCATCCCCCGTAAAAGATACGATTGCGAATTGAGTAGTGTCTCTTTTCTCCATAGATGCAAAATATTAAAGAGGGATTGTTACTTGGTTAAAGTGGGAAATGCTGACGGTCATTATTAGTTTATTCCTCGTGCCACACCCGTAGAGTTTCCATCGAGTCCCTCTAGTCTGCTAGGCCCAAAATTTCTGCCGACGGTTGAGTCGTGAGCATCTCCAAGAAATTCCATGGCAAAACCTGTTCCGCTGGATTCGATATATACGACACCCCAAAAATCTAATTGTGATAGGTTGCTGAATTTTCGAACGCCATTTACGACAGTCGAACTCGCAGGATTTTCGTTAAGCCCCACAGCTCGTATATTTCCAAATTGAGCTGAATCCACCGTAAAAATCAAATGCGTTTTGGAATCGACTATGGTCGAGTTGACGGTTGAGTGAGAAACGTTGGCCACAAAAATTCGGTGTGTTTCGCCTGCGTCAACAGTGAATATTGCTGCCCGACCTGCTGCATTGTCCACAAGGGTTGTCATGCCAATCACTTCCAGACCCACACCAATTTGAGTTAGGGCGGTGTCCAAGGAGGGGTGGCTCACAGATATGAAGGTGTAGCTATCATTCGGAACTGCTTGCGCATAAGGTGATATAACCACCCGTGACTTCAAGTCGGTCTCGGGTACACTGATTACTTGAGCCGCTACCAGATCGGGGATTAATAAGAAAAAAAACAGAAACCCGATAACACTCGATAAATTTAATTTTCCTGTGATAGCTATGTGTTGGTTCATGATTTAGTTTACCCCACTCACAGGTGTAGAACTGTCCATGCTAGGGGTGGCTGCGCTATCGTGCATGTCTCCAATGAACTCCATCGCAAACCCAGTCGTATTCGATTCAATAACAATTGCTCCCCAAAAATTTAGCATGGTGACATCTCTAAACCCTCTACCGCTAAGAGTATTCGCAATAATATTTTCAGGATTGCTCGCGACGGGATCTACTCTTATATGTCCGTGCTTAAAGCTTGAAGTTCCTATAATAAATGAAGCCGTGGGTACTGTTGCTGCACTGAGAAATGAATGATTGCTACGCGCGATAAATATTCTTTGGGTTGCTCCCGCCGAAATTGTAAATGTCACTGCTGTTCCAAATGCAGTCTGGTCACTTTGTATTACATTGACGACCAGCCCAATTTGAGAAGCTAAACCAGATAATGAAGAATGAGATACTGAAATGAAAGAATAACTCGTTGCATCTGACTGCCAATAGGTAGAAATAACTCGACTTTTGTTCTCTATTGCCCAGGCCAAATTGAAACAATTGGAGCAAAGAGAGCCAAGTAGGGTCAAAATAAAAATCTGGAGGATTTTTTGTGTTTTCATTTTATTATTTTATTGATTAACTGATTATCACTTAAATTGATGTGAGCGGCAACCCCAGGTTGCATCCAATCTTAAGCAGGTAAGGGTCTAAGTTTAAGCAACCCTTTGATAAATCGAGGTATAGGTGTGAATTGAAGGCTGTTGTGAAAAACTAATAATTTTCAACAATAATCAATAGATTTGGGGCGTGGCTGTTGAAAAAGCCGGAACGGCAAGAGTGAAAGGAGGGGGATTAAGAATAAGTGTGAACCTTGATTTCCGGATCGAGTTGAGACTTTAGATGGTTTTCGATGACACGCAAAGTACCACCGGTAGAGCTGGGGCAACCGCCACAAGCACCCTGATAGCGAATTCGGACGATCGGGCCATCCACTTCAATTACTTCCAGGCCTCCACCATCGTTAGCCAACGCGGAGCGGACGGATTCATCGAGAACAGCATCAACGATAATGGCTTTCTCATCATTGGAAAGCTCATGATACTTTTCCTTATCGAAATCATCAAGAATGGAAGAAGAGACTTCATCATCATCGCCTTCGTCGTATTTTTTTAAATCGGCTTCAATAATATTTTTGATTTTATCCTTAAAAACCACCCATAGGTCCGCAGAATGCAGGGTGCAGGAAATAAAATTTTCCCGAAGATAAACCAGATCAACAATATCCAAGGCAAAAATATTACTGGCGAAGATATCAGATTCAAGGTAGCCGCCCAATTCAATGGTTTTTGAACCCGAGTCCAGAACAGGCTTGTCTAATATAAATTTTACAGCCCTTGGGTTGGGCGTGAGTTCGATTTCTTTAACTGAATAATTTTCCGACATCAAATTCCTCTTGCAATAAGATTGAACTGCTCTCACATACTAAGATGGGTTCCCGCTGATTGAGGTTCAAAAATTTTTCAATTCTGAAAATTGAGAGCCATGCTTGAGATAGCTTATTGTAACAGGTTTATATTTTTATGTGGATTGTGGTTAAAAATCGCTGAAACAAGCTTAAAAAAGGCGTTAATTTAGATAAAGTAAGTCTGCGAATTAGTATTTGCCTCGGATAAAAGAGGCTACATTTTGCTCGTAAAATTGTTTTAGTGTTTCGTGTAAAGATGAGTCCAGAGAGGGTAGATCGCTGGCTCGGCAATTGTGCTGAACTTGTTCAGGACTTTTTGAGCCGGGAATGACAACAGAGACGGCCTCAAAATCCAAAATCCATCTCAAAGCGGCCAGAGATAGAGGGATATCGTTTGGAATCATTTCTCCTAACTGACTGACTAGCTTAAGACCCTTTTCATAGGGGAGACCGGAAAAGGTTTCCCCTACATTAAAACACTCCCCGTTTCGATTGAAGTTGCGATGGTCGTTTTCAGCGAAAGAAGTATTTTTGCTGAAATTCCCCGAAAGCAGTCCAGAGGCAAGGGGCAACCTGACAATGAGAGCCACTTGTTTTTCTAGAGCCGATTCAAAAATCGCTTCAATTGGTTTTTGCCGTAAAACATTAAAAATAATTTGCAGAGATGAAACTCCTTCCTGCTTGAGGCATAGTTCCGCTTCTTCCATGGATTCTATGCTGAGTCCGAACGCTTTAATTTTACCTTCTTTTTTTAAGGTACGAAGCCAGTCGAACATGTCCCCTTGTTTTATTAATTCTGTGGGAGGGCAATGAACTTGGGTTAGATCCAGGCATTCGACACCCAGACGTTTAAGGGAGTTTTCTATGTGCTGGCGAAATTGATGCAGGGAAAAATTATCCGACCCGCCGGGTTGAGGGAACCTGCCCAGCTTGGTTGCGATGGTTACCTTATCGGGACACGAATTAAAAAAATCCCCCAGTCTTTTTTCGGAAAGCCCTTCGCCATAGCAATCTGCAGTGTCGAAAAAAGTAACTCCCGATTCCACGGCAGTCCGCAAAACTTTTTCTGCCATTGCATCGTCTACATTTCCCCAATCAGCTCCGAGTTGCCAGGTTCCAAGTCCAATTTCAGATACCTGCCAATCCATGCTGCCAAATTTTCTGTATTTCATTCTTACCTCAATTAGAAAAATGCTACATTGATGAGATGAATCCTAATTTATTCCAACACATTCTGTTAGATGTTTTGCCTGAAAACAAGAGGACTCTTTTTTTTATTCTCTTTTTAGCAGGGCAGTTTGTTTTTTCGGGATCGATATGGGCAGGGGAAACTGATTTTAAAACTTACCGCAAGATGGCAGAGCAGGAAATCAACCGGAAAAATGAAATTGTAGAAGAGGACCCTCTGGATTTCCTGTCCTATTATGAGTTAGGTCGTGCTTATCTTGCGCTGGGTCGGCATGTAGAAGAAGTGCAGGCCTATAAGGAGGCTTTAAGGTTAAACCCAAAATGCGCGAAGGCGCATTATAATTTAAGCATGGCGTACGATCATATGAAAATAGGGGATAAGGCTATATATCATATGGAAAAAGCATTGAATTTATATGCCACAAAGAGAAATCATCGAAAAATTCGGATGACTCAACGCCAATTAAAACGATTTTATATAAGCTATCCCGGCGAGAGAGGAACGATGAATTCAGAAGAGATTCGAAACCGGTGAGTGACAGATTTTCATCTCAGGTTCATCACTAAGTTTCGTAAATATTCGGAATTGTTTTGCTCTACTCTTAATAGGATTGAATTTGTGGACCTATTTTTTTATAGTGTTGGCGTTACGATAAACTAACGGGGTTTATTAAGAACATGTTTGTTATCAAAGAATACAGAAAAGGCAAAACCATTGTTCGTCAGGGAACACATGGCACGAGTGCTTTTCTTATCAAAAAAGGCAAGGTGGAAGTTTTTATAACAGATGCTGCTGGCAATAAAAAGGTGTTAGCGAGCCTGAAAGAAAGTGATCTTTTTGGAGAAATGGCACTGATCTCTAGCGATGCGCGTACCGCATCGGTGATCGCTTTAGAAGATTGTGAACTTGCCATTCTTACACGCGATAAATATCTTCTACTTCCCGATGATAATCCTGCTGCTTTGCGACTTAAGAAACTTATGATAGAACGCAAAAAAAAGGGCCAGTGATTTTCATTGGCTAAAATCTCTCACGAGTGAAAATATGGAAAAAGATTTCGAACCATTGAAAGACCGGCTTCGCATTATTTGCGATCGCCTGGATGAGGACGAACAACAATATTTTCGTCCGTTGATTGATAATTTCAAAGGCCAGACGCAGGAGTTTCAGCGTATCATGCGTGACTTGGGTAAGTTTGGTGAAAAAATTGGTGAAGGCAGTACCTTTAAAGTTTGTCGCGAAGTGCAGCATTTGTTTGACGATATTCACAGGAAAAAGAGTTGATCGATAAGAAACAAGAATGATAGAAGCGACTCACATCATCGTGCATGGTCGGGTGCAGGGTGTCTGGTTTCGTGCCGGGACCAAAGAAAAAGCGGATGAATTGGGCCTGCTCGGTTGGGTAAAAAATCGACCAGAGGGAACGGTAGAAATTCATGCCGAAGGCGAAAAGCCCCAGATCGAAAAATTTATTGTATGGTGCCGCAAAGGAACCCCTGCGGCAGATGTAACCTCGCTGGATATTAAGAAAGTTCACGCTCGCCAAAATTTCACCTCGTTTGATATCCACTCCTAATCTTTAAAAATACTCCCTGATCTCAATCAAAGGATTTCCAAAAAAATAGGATTCCCTACTGATGAAATATGGGGTCGATCTTGAACTCCCCAATGACAAGTTGTTTGGTTTACTTGTGCCCAACAGAGCGGGGAAACTACCCTACCAATATACGGCCTATTCAAATTATTAAAACCCTTGAAATATCCGGGATTTCGATGTTTTGTTTGTAAAATTCGGTTTTCCAATTGACAGAGAGCTCCCCTTAAGCCAGTATGCAGTGGAAACACTTAAGCGTCATCTCAGAGATCAGGTTTCCCGTTTGCTTTTACTTATTTTCGGAGTAATAAAGGCTTTTCGTTGGAAAGTTTCTTATAGGAGTCGCCTCACCTTGAAAATACTATTTATCTCTTTTTTGGTTTTTCAAATCGTTTGTTTTGCTTTCTCACCTGTAATAGCTTCTGAGTACCACAGGCTACCACCGCAATTAAATATCCAAGCGGACAATCAAGGGGTCAATATTCTTGCTAAAGATTATCCCCTGGGAAAACTTTTACAAGCTATCCATAAAAAAACGGGAATGCAGTTTAGAGTTCCTGAACCGTTAAATTCAGTTCCAGTGAATGCCAGAATCTTAGCAAGGGATTGGAAGTCTGCTTTAAAAAAGCTCTTTCGGGAAAACAGTCGGTTTGAAAAGTGGGGCAAAAATTTAGCTACTAGCAAAATTTGGTTGTACGAGTATGAAGATCATCCGGTTTCATCAGAAGATTTCATAGTCCTCGTTGATGCAAAGGAAAGCTTATCTAAATATGAAATTTTGCGTTTGTCTAAAGAGGCTACCGATGTAGAAAAACGACTTATGGCGGTGGAGCATTTCAGCTACCTCGGGGACGATATAGAAGTGCTCTCACTCCTTCTCCATAACTTGAAGGCCAGTGAAGCAAAAATTCGATCCACCTCTCTCTCCTTATTAAAAAACCTTACAGAGCCTATCCCTTTGGCGACCGTCGGGGAAGTAGCCCTATCAGATAATGATCCGCAAATTAGACGAGAGGCTATATCCCTCATCATTGAGCGCGTGGAGGAAGAGGATGCTAAGCCCTATCTTTTACAGGCTCTAAACGATCCTTCAATGGAGAATCAAATTCTAGCCCAAGAACTGTTAGTTGACTTGGGTTTCTCAGACACTTGAAAACATAAGGAGACTTGAATATGAAAATTCCAAAAAAGAATCATATTGGTTATCTTGCGGGTGCAGGGCTGATATCCATGACTCTTGCTGCTGGTCCTGCCAGTGCCATTGACTTAAGAAGTTGGAACAAGAATATAGGTAATGTAGCTAAGCGCTTTATTGTTTTGTCTAAACTGAATAGCGAAGCGGTTTTGGATAAAGAAACTCAAATCGTTTGGGAAAAAACTCCAGATAACACATCCGGCAGCTGGTTCAGCGCCAGGAATAAATGCGTTCGAAAAGAGGCGGGGGGGAAAGCGGGTTGGCGTCTTCCATCTATTCAGGAGTTGGCAAGTTTAATCGACTCAATTGAGAACGACCCCGCTATCAAGAGCGGTCACCCGTTTCAAAACGTAAACTCAGATCCATACTGGTCAGGCACCAAAGCATCTGTTTCAGGCGCTAGCGAAAATGCATGGACTCTGGATTTTGGAACTTCTGGGGCAGCTACTTTTTCCACGTCAGGAGCTATTACATTAAAGTCAACTTCTGACACTAAATTAACATGGTGTGTCCGCAGTCCCCTTGCTTCACAAAGCGAGTAGAGCCTTTTAATTTAAATCCATTGATTTTAATAATCCCCTCTTTCATAAAGAGGGGCTGGGGTGATTTGCATCCAGTAGAACACCTTTTTATTCCCACCTCCAAATGACAAAGCCAGTCTTTTCCGGTAACCTTACCTTAATTTTATCGCAAGCTTAGGAGTTGGTACATGCCTTGTCAGACAGAAGAATGTCAGTTCCAGTTTCCAGATAGTCAGCTACTTTCGAGTCGCAATGTGTACTACTGTATTTTTCATTCTCCAGAGAAATTAAAATGGTCCAAAGAAAAAAAGGAAAATTTTAATGAAAAAATATTTGAGTTTATTAAGTCGAGTATTGATGAAAAAAAACTAGTTAACCTTTCAAATGTTTTATTTCCAGGCATTATAGATTTTTCAGACCAAAAACTTCTAAATATAAGTTTTAAGGGTGCTAAATTCACTGACTCGGTATATTTTGTTGGAACTCAGTTCAAGGGAAAAGCAAACTTTAATGGAGCTAGTTTTTCGGATACAGCAAATTTTTCTAGAGCTATTTTTACTGCAGAAGTGAGTTTTAAGAATGTTTGGCTTAGTGCTGGCGGCGATTTTGAAAATACAATATTCTATAGATATGCTGATTTTCAGGATGCCTCATTTAGAGGCCCTGCATTTTTTTTGAATGCCAAGTTTGACGGTTATTCTGATTTCCAGAATGTTAATTTCTTAACGACGGTAAATTTTAGCGGTGTGAAATTCATTAAAAAAACATTTTTTCTAAATGCAGATTTTGGAGAGACAGTAGAATTTATAAAAAGCCGATTTAGTGAGGCCGTTGAATTTTCAAAAATTATAAAGGGTGATAAAATCCTTGGCTTTCCAGAAGCTAATTTTAATGGTGCCCTTTTTTGTGCGAAAGTAAGCTTCAGTAACAGAAAGTTTCTGGCAAGTACGAATTTCGAAAATTGTACTTTTGTTCAGGCGCCAAATTTTCACAATTGCGAACTTCATCAGGATACTGTTTTTCCACCCGAAAGATTTTTTAAAGATACTGAAATAGAAGGCGCAGTTAGCGCTTATAGAACCCTAAAGCTAATGATGGGAAATGTGCAAGCTCATCGGGAGCAGGGAATGTTCTACGCGCTCGAACAAAAGAGTTTGCGAAATGATCCAGAAGTTTCTAAGACTGCCAAACTTTTTTCTTGGTTGTACGAGAAAACGGCAGACTACGGTCAAAGCATGGGTAAGCCTCTGGCATGGCTAGGAGGTGTGATTGGAGGTTTTTTTGTTCTCTATTATGCTATTGCCTGCATCTATGCCAACCAAACGAAAAGCTATGGGGAGTTAGTAGTAAAAACTTTGGGGTTTTCTTTCAAGCAAGCCTTCCAGCCTTTTTATGTGTTACGACAACCCTCGCTTGAGTGGATAACCGATGTTACGGGTGTTCGTTTGGTAAAAGCCCTTGCCACGCTGGAGTCTCTTTTTATATTGGGGTTGTTTGCTCTCTTTCTTCTTTGTGTGCGTTGGAATTTTAAGAGGGGGTGATGAGGGTAAAAACTATTATTATTCCCCTCATTCTAGCCTGTCACTCTCAGAGTGCTCCCTCAAGGGGAGAAGGGAGTAAAGCGAGACTTCTTATCCGTCATTGCGAAGAGCCGAAGGCGATGTGGCAATCCAGAGCAAATAAAAAGTGCTGGTTAGCTAAGCAACCTCCGAATAAAGTGGGGGTATTGTTAAGTCTGGATCGCCGCGCTCCTTACAGTCGCTCGCGATGACGGGCGAAAGAGGTCTTGTTTTTTTTGGGGTGAATCCGTGTTTATCGGTGTTCATCATTGGTTAATTGTTTTTCTTGAAAATCACTTCGACATTTAGTTCTTTGCCATCGCGGCGCAGGTGGAAGGTTGAGTGGTCGTTGAAGTTTTTGTTTTGCAATTGTTCCAGCACCTCGTCCGTGCGGGTGAGTTTTTTTCCATCCATGCTCAGTAATAAATCGCCTTTTGCAATTCCTGCGGTTTCAGCGTTGGAATGTTGTGTCACTGACATTATGGTCACGCCTTCTTTTTTCTGCGCCAGCCTCACACCCAGCCGTACGTTGTCATACACTTTGTAGTCGACCTTCCAGGCGTAGTCTGCGGCATAAAGTGGGATGGAAACTTTCTCTACAACCATTTCTCGATCTTTCAATTCTTCCGGGATGTGTGTGACCGTAGGTTGGATTGTGGAATAGGCGTGTGGAACCCGACGATAGGCACGCTTGGGGATGCCGAATCCATATTGGATATGGAACCCACCGCTTAGAACCACTAACTTCGTGTCTTTATATTTTGGATTAATTAAAAAGCGCGCAACGGTTTGTGCCATGGTTTCTTCCCACAGCAGTAACATGCGATAGGGTTTTTCCAGAGCTTTTTCTGTTCCACGGTGACCGCCGAAAGCTGCCATGCAGTAGGCTCGATGATAAGGGTCCTTGTCATCCAGTTCTGGATAAAACGTATTGTCGGGAGCGGGGTCGCCGGAACGAAAACTGTTCTCTACCTTGCGTGAAGATTTTAGTCCGATCAGCTGTATCTGGTTAGTGCGGGCAAAATCAAAAATGGGTTGATACAGTCGATAGCCCGATCCCCAGTTTGTATGAAAGAGGTTTTTAAATTCTTTCACGGGAAGTTCACCAGTATGCCACTGGTCGAGTTTTTCTTGAGCCGAGCGGCGAAACATTTCCATTCCGATTGCCACCGGGAACTGTGTGGTTATTTTTTTTATAATTTGTAACTGCACCTTATGGGCTTCGATATTGTCGTGAGTTTCACCGATATAGATCACTCGGGACGCGGCGATCGAGTCCATCATTTGGTCAAAGTTTACGGTCAGTCCTGTTGGCAGATGCAGTATTTCCCCCGTTTGCAGTTCACCTAAATCCTGATAGGGCGAACCCGAGTTTGGGACAGCAAACTCATCTGTATGCCCATCTGGAACGAGGACCATTAAGCAGAGCAAAAACAAGGGGATAATAAGGGTTATTCGAATTATGGGATTGAAATTCATCATTTTCATTCAGCTATTGACTTTATAGGTATTTTTGTTGATAATTCCCAGCTTCACGATAAAACAGAGCGCTAGCAGAATTTAGGTTGTCTGTTCTTGTGAAAAATTTAATTAGTTTCATTTATTTGATTGGGAGGTAAAGGTTTTTGGAAGTAACAGTTTATCAAAATCAGGTTGAAAAAGCGTTAAAAGTCCTAAAAAGACAAATGACCAAAGAAGGCTTGTTGAAAGAGTTGAAACGCCGTCGTTTTTACGAAAA
>JAJDAW010000131.1 GCA_029261635.1 Nitrospinaceae bacterium | reverse complement strand
GATTTCCAGATCCTGGGTGATTTCACCAGCAAGCTCCTCTGGCATTCCTTCCAGAACTAGGGAAAACGCACCTGCTTTTTGCAGGTCTTTTGCATCCTGTTTGATTTGTTTTGAGTCGAGAAAAGTTTTGCCTTGAACTTTATAGCCGCCGAACTGATGTACTGATTGAGGGGTTAAGCCGATGTGCCCCATTACCGGAATGCTTGCTTGCACGATGGCGTGTACTTGGTCAGCCATGCGTGCACCACCTTCCAGTTTGACTGCTGCGGCATGACCCTCTTGAATCAGTCGTCCGGCATTGGTCACGGCCTGTTCAACAGAAACTTGGTAAGACATGAACGGCATATCTGCCACAACAAGTGCCCGGTGTGCTCCGCGTTTAACGGATCGCGTATGGTAGAGCACATCTTCAAGGGTTACGGAAAGTGTGTTTTCATGCCCCTGAGAAACCATTCCCAAAGAGTCACCCACCAGCAAAATATCGATCGCCGTGGTGTCTAGCAATTTTGCAAAACTGAAATCGTAAGCCGTTAAAGCGGTGATTTTTTTATCTGAGTTTTTCCTGGCTGTAATAGCGGGAACAGTGACAGATTGATTTTTCATTATCTTGTACGGGCTTTGGCTGGGGGCCTAACTGGCAGGAGCAGGGAATCGGGTAAACGACTCCCTTCGGCAATAGCCGAAAGAGAAGCAAAGTGACGGAGCGTTGAAAAATGCTGATACCTTTAAACTCATTGAGTTTTTAGAATTCAGTATTTATACAACAATGCTCTTTTTGAAACGCGTAACAAAATTTAAAGCCCTGATGGGTCTTCCTATTTTTTGCGTTTACTTGTCAGTATGAAGCTTTCTCCGTCCCGGTCCGTTAGGATCCAAGCGGATTATAATATTCTCTACCTATTTTATGGCTGTTGACCTTCTTAATCAACTCATCTAGGTCACATTTTTTTTCAACAAAGTCGATCTCATTGGTATTTATGACCAAAAGGGGTGTTTCGGAATAATAAAAAAAGAAATTATTGAAGGCTTTGTTTACAGAATCGAGGTAGTCCGGGTCCATAAAGGCTTCGTACTCCCTTCCTCTTTTAGCAACTCTTTCTTGCAGCACTTCTGTGCTTGCCTGCAGATAAATGACCAGGTCGGGTTTCGGAGCTTTGGCATCAATCAGGTTGAAGATCTGTTCGTACAAACTAAACTCATGATCTTCAAGGTTGAGACGGGCAAAAATTTTGTCGCGTTGAAACAGATAGTCAATCACAACCACGGAATTGAACAAGTCCCTTTGCGCCAGTTGCATATACTGGTTGTATCGGCTCAGTAAAAAAAAAACCTGGGTCTGGAAAGAGTAGGCCTCTTTATCCTCATAGAATTTGGATATGAAAGGGTTTGAATCGGTGTCTTCCAATATCAGGCGTGCGCCATACTGCTCGCCTAGCAGATTGACAAGAGATGTTTTGCCGGCACCGATGGCTCCTTCAATAGCAATGAATCTAGGCTCGATTGTAGATTTTGTCATTGTCCCGTTCGTTACTCTAAAATTTCTTTGATGGTCAACTTCAAATCTCTATGATCGCCGGATTTTACGACAGTCACATCAGAAGCCCAAAGTTGGAAACTTAATTTGTCTTTTCCCCATTCTGAACAAAAAATGATAGGGGCATTTTTAATTTTAAATTTTTCGATTGTTTTAACGCTGTCATCACCGTTTAATTTTAAGTCCAGAATGATGAGTTGCGGTTTATTCGCATCTTTTAGCGCATCTGCTATGGAACTGAAAGCGGAAACTGTAATAGCTTCATTTTCGAGTTCTTTGTAATAGGGCCGATTCTGACCATTAGAGTCATCGACGATAAGGATATTTTTTGAAGTCAAAATCAGAGCTATAGCTGAATGTTAAAATTGGTAATCTACGAATAGTTTTTATAATAATCGGGCTGTTTTTGCAATGTTTAATGGTTGGGCTGAATGTCCTGGAAAAGACTGGAATATTGCTGTGCGGCGTTATCCCAACTGAAATCCATGTGCATACCATTGTTTATCAATCGTTCCCAGCCAGGTTTGTCGGCAAAACAGGCCACAGCGTTTTGTAAGGCTTGCTGAAAAGATTTCCGGTCATTAGGTGCAAATTTAAAGCCTGTTCCTGTTTTACCATCAAAGGGCTGTATTGAATCATCGAGCCCGCCAACAGAACTTACAATTGGGACCGTGCCATACTTTAGGGCATACATTTGCGTGAGTCCGCAGGGTTCATAAATAGAGGGCATCAATAAAATATCGCTACCCGCAAGAATCTGATGTGCCAGTGCATCGTCAAATGTTAAGGCCACTGCGAATCGGTCTGGGTTGGCCTTGGCTAATTCACTGAAAAAGTTTTCGTATTTGGAATCGCCTTCCCCTAAAACCACCATGTACTGATCTTTTAAATCCTTGGAAGACTCCATTAAAAAATCAATTCCTTTCTGGCTGGAAAGGCGGGTGATCATGCAAAGCAGGGGAGTATTTTTATCTATCTTAAGGGAAAACTTATTGATCAATGCATCGCGACATTTTTGTTTTTGGGAGAGGAATCCGGGGCCATAATTTTCAACGATCAATTTGTCACTGGCAGGGTTCCAAACAGAATAATCTACACCATTTAAAATTCCTGTAAGGGAATTCGACCGTTGTTGCAATATGCCTTCCATGCCAAAGCCCTCAGTTTGTATTTCTTTGCAGTATCTCGGACTGACGGTATTCAACGCATCGGAAAAGACCAGTCCCGCTTTTAAAAAACTCATTTGTCCGTAAAACTCGATGCCTTCAGGGCCTGAAAAACGATCGGGAAGTGCGGTGACAGAAAACTTATCCATAGAGTAATTCCCTTGATAGCCAAGGTTATGAATAGAAAACAAAGTGCGTATCTTCGAATACCAGGGGTCTTCGCTGGCTTTCAAGTAAGCAGGAATCAGACCTGTATGCCAGTCGTTGCAGTGGATGACATCGGGCTGAAAGTCGAGGACTTTACAGGCTTCCAAAGCGGCCTGGCAAAAGAAAGCAAACCGTTCGACATTGTCGCTATATTCTGACCCCGGTTCACCATATAGGTGTTCTCGGTCAAAATAGGCGTTGTTTTCTACGAGATAAACCGGGACGTCTTCTGCAAGCCTACCTTCAAACAAGGTGGCTTTTGTTTTGCCGACTGTTATTTCTTTGTTTAGGGAATGGATAGGTTGCGATTTCGTGCATGTGTATTTGGGTAGCAGGACGCGGACATCATGGCCCTGTTTTTTAAGGGCAGGGGGCAATGACCCGGCTACATCGGCCAATCCTCCGGTTTTAGCAAATGGAAAAACTTCTGCGGCGACCGATAAAATTTTCAAAGGAGAATTCATAAGTTTGCACCTTATGAAATGCGCACTAAAAAGTCAATCGAAGTGGATTATTCCCCAAAATCATTGATTGCATGGCGGTTAATATTTATAATTAAACTATCTAACATAAAATTAAGTACTCAATGGAAAACAAGAAAATTGTGCTGGCGGTATCGGCAGGGATAGCAGCCTATAAAGCTGTGGAGTTATTAAGGTTGTTGATGAAAGAGGGCGCCGAGGTGCAAGTTGCGATGAGTGCCAACGCCGGACAGTTTGTGACGCCTCTCACGTTCGAAGCATTATCGGGAAAGCCTGTATACCACCAGATTTTTGATGCGAAAAATTCTGGGGATATGGAGCATATCCGTGTTGCTGAAAACGCGGACTTGATGCTTGTAGTGCCTGCCACGGCATCGACTATTGGGAAAATGGCAAACGGTTTGGCGGATGATGCCTTGAGCAATCTTTACTTGGCTTTCAAAGGCTCGGTAATGGTTGCTCCAGCGATGAATGACGGAATGTGGCAAAACCCTGCCGTGCAGGATAATATTGCAAAACTAACCTCCCACGGCGTGGAATTTGTCGAACCGGAGCAGGGCGAATTAGCCTGTGGTGCTATCGGGCCGGGACGCCTTTCCGATCTCGATACGATCATGGGAAGAGTGAGAAATCATTTTAATCAGCTACAGGACTTGCAAGGCATGCGAATTCTGGTAACTGCAGGGCCGACTCACGAACCATTAGACCCCGTGCGTTATCTCTCCAATCCTTCTTCGGGGAAAATGGGATATGCGGTGGCAGAGCGAGCAAAGGCCCGTGGTGCCGAGGTGGTTTTGATCAGCGGCCCGACTCACCTGAATCCACCTGCGGGTATCAAGTTTGAACCCTGCAAAACTGCGGCAGAGATGAACAGTCTAGTCCAAGAACATTTTTTAGAATGTGATGTGTTAGTGATGTCTGCGGCTGTTGGCGACTTCACTGCAGCGAAGCTTGAAAAGGAAAAAATCAAAAAGCAGGGGGAGGAGGGGCGGACTCTTAAACTTGTCGCCACTAAAGACATTCTGATGGAAGCGTCTAAGATAAAAACGCGACAGTTTGTAGTTGGGTTTGCCGCAGAAACGCAAAACCTGATTGAGAGTGCTTTAGAAAAGTTAAGGAAAAAGAAATTAGACCTGATTGTTGCCAACGATATCAGCGCACCTGGAATTGGGTTTCAGTCTGATAACAATCAGGTGACCTTGATTGGCTCCGATGAAAAAATTGAAAATCTCCCGCGCATGACAAAGAAAGAAATTGCCAATATATTATTAGATAAGATCCCGAGCCGCGCTCGAGGGGAATAGGCCTTGTTTCAAGGAAAGATTTTTAAGGGCTTGAATGGCAAATGTTTGTTTTACGAGTGCTGACTAATTGCCCTCAGCAGCTCCCCGAGCGCAACGAAAGCCGATGCTAGTAGATCGGTTGACCGGAGTGGTGGCGTTTCTATAGGTCAGGTTCACGTCTTTGGCTTTATGTCTCCAACTACCCCCACGAATTATTTTATACTGGCCTGTTTCTGGTCCCGGTGGATTTTCCTTAGGAGAAAATAAATAGTATTCAGGAAAGTGCCAGTCGTTCACCCATTCGGAAACATTGCCGGAAAGATCGTATATCCCATAGTCTGACTTACCGTTTTCAAAAGAACCGACTGCCGTGGTTTTTTTAATATCTTCGTTATAATTGAGTTTGCTGGAATCAGGCGGTGTGTCGCCCCAAGGATATTTAACCGGTCGTTTACCTCGTGCGGCTTTTTCCCATTCCGCTTCTGTGGGTAACCGCTTATTTTGCCATTTGCAAAACTTGACCGCTTCTTTCCAGGCAATCCCCACAACAGGTTGCTTTGGTTCTTTAAACTTTGGATTGTTCCAGCCCATCGGTTTTTTACCACCTGTTTCTTTTACGTATTTTGCATAAGCATCATTTGTTACTTCGTAAATATCTATGTAAAAATCGTCGAGGTAGACTTCGTGAGCGGGATTTTCTGGTCCCAAAGTGTGTCGGTCGGTGTTGAACAGGTCATGCGGTCGTAATTCCAGCATGGACTTCTTGCTTCCCATCTGGAAAAGTCCTTTGGAGATCAATACCATGCCCTCTGGGGCCGATTCCTCACCAAAGGTTGGGGTAGTCAGGAAAACTGAGAATAGTAATAAAAATAGGGTTTTCATCGTTGTGGGCTGGGATTTTTAAAGATCGGATTATAGAGAATTTACGGTCACATGGCAATCAGCAAAATTGGAAACTTAACCCTATTCTAATAGAATTTAGAGGTTTGATCAATCGTGGCAATGGCAATTGACAGGGTTGCTCAATAGTACTAGAATCCTTCATTCTTACCACAAAAAGGTTTTTTAAACTTATTAAGCCAGGTAGCCGATAAGGCTGGATAACTTGGAGTTTTAAATGGAAGATCCTAAAAAAGAACCTATAGCGATAAGTCGGAATCAGGACTCAAAGCTGTGCCTCAATTGTGGTTTCCCCAACCGCGATACAGATAGCCAATGCATGTATTGCCGAACCAGCCTGAGAGAAGATGCTGGTCTGGTCAACTGGCTAAGACAGACTTATTACGTTCTTCGATGGCGCTGGCAACTCAAGCAAAAACGAGCAGATATAGAAGAACCAGTATCCAAAACGCCTTTTTATAGAACCGCAGGATATTTTTTCATAGGACTTGTTTTGAGTGGTGCCGGAATTTTTGTTTTTACCAGCGCAGTCGGTCAAAACTCTTTTAGCAGTGGCCTTATTGCATTGCTTTTAATAGGATATGGGGTTTTTACGTTGAAAAACCTTATCCGTAAAAAAGAATAGTTCTCTCGCCAGCCTAGAAACACATCATTTTCCTTGTTGCAGATTCTTTTTTTATGCCCCTATCTTGCCTTTAGCAAAGCAAATCTTATAAATAGTTAAAAGACTATTAAAAGGTGTACTCTGGTTCGGCATAATGAGTTTACCCTATAGACGATGCGAGACGTGATTCCAGAAAAAAATGAAACGATAGCTCTACCCGTAAAAGGCATGAGTTGTGCCAGTAGCTCGTCGCGAATCGAAAAAAAAGTCGGGGAATTAGATGGGGTTTCATTGGCCAAAGTCAACTTTGCTGCTGAAATGGCAACCGTAGAGTTTGACCCTGGAATAATTAAAGCAGAACAATTCCCAGAAGAGATTAAAAAACTCGGGTTTGAGGTACCTTCGGTCCATGAAACCTTTTCTATCGAAGGCATGACCTGCGCATCCTGCGTCTCCAGGGTTGAAAAAAAATTATCCTCTCTCCCCGGTGTGTCGGATGTGAAAGTCAATCTAGCCACTGAGCAGGCATCCATTGAATACCTTCCCGCTCTTATTGGTTTTGACGGACTAAAAGAAGCACTGTCTAATGCCGGTTATCACTTGCGTCCTGCTAAATCGGGTTTACCTTCCGATGAAGAAAGTCGACATCTCAAAGAATTGGCAACTTTAAAGCTGAAATTAATTGTCAGCAGTATTGCCAGTATTTTGGTGATGGTTTTGAGTATGAAAGGGGAGGGCATGGCACTGCCTCTTTCTTTAAACCTCATTCTATTTCTTCTGGCGACACCTGTTCAGTTTTATTGCGGTGGGCAATTTTATCGTGGTGCAATCAATGGCATTCGTCACGGATATGCTGATATGAACACATTGATCGCGGTAGGAACTTCCTCTGCCTATTTGTACAGCACGGTAGCGACATTTTTTCCTTCATGGCTTCGCATGGCAGATGAAAAAGTAGCTGTGTATTTTGATACCTCGGTAATGATTATTGCTTTGGTTCTATTGGGACGGTGGATGGAATCGCGCGCCAAACGAAGTGCCTCGAATGCCATCAAGAAGCTGATGCAACTACAACCGCGAATGGCGAAAGTAGAGCGGCAAGGAGAAGAGATAGAAATCAGTATTTCAGAAATGATTTTGGGAGATCGTGTCTGGGTGCGCCCTGGAGAACAAATTCCTGTAGATGGGAAAATATTTGAAGGCAACTCATCCATTGATGAGTCTATGCTGACGGGAGAAAGCGTGCCGTCAGAGAAGAACGTTGGCGATGATGTTTTTGGAGCTAGTATAAATAAAACCGGATTCTTTAAAATGAAGGTAACTCGGTTGGGTCAGGATACGGTTTTGGCAAAGATTATTAAACTGGTGGAAGAGGCGCAAGGATCGAAAGCGCCGATACAAAAACTGGCTGATAAAATTGCAGGAATTTTTGTTCCAACGGTGATGGGCCTGGCTGTTATTACATTTTTATTCTGGTGGTTGTTCGGAAAATATTTCACTGAACTACCTGCTTTTTCTTTTGCTCTCATGTCTTTTATTTCTGTGTTGATCATTGCTTGTCCGTGTGCGTTAGGTTTGGCAACTCCAACTGCCATCATGGTGGGTACAGGAAGAGGAGCTAAAATGGGTGTCTTGATAAAAGGGGGAGACGCTCTGGAAAGAGCAGAAAAACTAGATACCATCGTATTTGATAAAACGGGAACCTTAACATGGGGGAAACCGGAGGTCGCCGATGTTCTTCTTGCACCTGCGACCAAACTAGATGCTGAACAATTACTCGCTCTAGCGGGGTCTCTGGAGAAAGGTTCCGAACACCCTCTTGCGCAAGCCGTTGTGGTTGAGGCGCAAAGGAGAGGACTAAAGCTTAAAACACCCATTGATTTTCATGCCTTGCCAGGATTCGGTGTCGAAGGAAAAGTAGACGAGCAGAAAGTATTGCTTGGAAATAAAAGGTTGATGGTAGAAAACCAGATCAATATATCCTCCATTGATAACCAACTGGTTAAGCTAACAGAGAATGGCAAAACCCCGATGATCCTCTGCGTTGACGGGCAGGTCGCAGGACTCATAGCCACCACCGATGCCTTGAAGCCACACGCTAAAGAAAATGTTTTGCAGCTAAAAAAAATGGGATTAGAAGTTGTCATGCTAACGGGTGATAACTCTAAGACGGCGCAAGCCGTGGCAGGGCAGTTAGGAATAGATAGAGTGGTTGCGGAAGTACTACCATCTGGGAAAGTAGATGAAATTGAAAGGATCAAACAATCTGGACATTGTGTTGCAATGGTTGGGGATGGAATCAATGATGCCCCCGCGCTAGCTGCGGCCGATGTGGGGATTGCTTTAGGGAGTGGTACCGATATTGCGATGGAGGCCTCAGATATAACTCTTGTAGGCTCAGATATAAAAGCTGTTGTAGAATCAATCGAGTTGAGTAAAGCCACAATGTCCAAAATCAGGCAAAATTTATTCTGGGCTTTTATTTATAATATTGTTGGCATTCCTATCGCTGCGGGTGTTTTGTATCCGGCTTATGGGATTCTTTTACAACCCGTATTTGCTGCCGCAGCAATGTCTTTGAGTTCCGTGTCTGTGGTAGGGAACTCCCTTTTGCTGAATAGATACCCTAAAGTTAACTCATAGCTAATCCGATTGTTGTGATACAAAAACACCAAGATAAAACCCTTCGGCCTTTTTTATTTTCCACGTTTGTTGTCGTGATGTTTTTTTGTTTGCTAGAAATGATTTTTCATTTTTCTGGTTTTCAACCCTCTATTTCGTACAAAAAATTTGCTTTTCCTGCCTGGATGGAAGAGTTGGACCCATTGTTGCTGGCAAAGTATCAGAGCTATGTGGCGGAGCAGGGATTCGTAAATGAAGATGTCTATGCTTATCGCCCTGATTTGCGTTACGGCTATTTATTGAAACCGAATCTGCAAATTACAGTTTCAAATTATTCCTCGGCACTATTTTTTGACAAACTTCCGCCTTGGACGATTGCGTCGGATGCAAAAGGGAATCGTGTTTCAGCGCAGAATCCTAAAGTAGAGGAGAATGAGACTCGTACCCTACATGTATTGGGAGATTCCAGTAGCTTTGGATGGGGAGTAGACTTTGAAGATTCTTACTCACAACAGCTTGCAGGAAAATTTAAGCAACTTTCCCCAGCCTCCGGTATTAATGTCAAAAATTATTCTACTCCAGGCTTTACTTCTTATCATGGACGATTATTGCTGGAAGAAAGGGTGAAAATAAAAAATGGAGATATCGTTCTGGTCTCGTTTGGATCGAACGATTCTTACTCTTCTTTAAAATCTGATAGTGTTCGATTTCAGGAGCGCAACTCACTGGTTGGAAAAATTAGCTGGTTTTTGAATCGCTTGCTGATAATAAAATGGATGCGAACCTTGATTCATTCTTTACCTGAACCGAGGATTCCTAAAACAAAAAATAGCAGAGTTTCATTAGAAGGATATCAGGAAAACCTTGGCGCAATTTTCAAGGAGGTTTTGCAGCGTGGAGGAAAATCTCATTTCATCAGTATTTGTAACAGCGGGAAGTATAGGGGTGTTGCTGAGCAAGTAGCAAAATCTGTAGATATTCCATTTTATGATTTTCCAGAATACTTTAATCCATATTTACCAAAGGTGCATGACCTTTTTCCGGAACAATTTGTTACTTATTTTGACGCTTATGGAAAGATACTGGAAAAAGAAACGCAACTTGCATTCCTGTTTCCAGACTTATGTCACCCTAATGCTATTGGGCATGGATTAATGGCGAATATTATTTTTGAAGGACTTGAGGGAGAAGTTCTCAATTGAACCCATGTTTCTGGAAGTACTCGCCTCTCCCTTAGTATCTACAATCAATCCTTCTACATCATTTAACGAATCAAGTAATGCGATGCCTTTTTCTGAGCCGAGGACAAAAATGGCTGTGGAAAGAGCGTCGGCATCCATGACATTTTTTGCGATAACCGTGGCAGACATCGAACCGGTCGTGGCGGGGTATCCGGTTTTGGGGTCAAGAATATGATGATAGCGTTTCCCATTCTGTTCAAAATATTTTTGGTAATCTCCTGAAGTAGCGACGGCATTCCCTGAGAGAGAGAAAGAGGCTAGCAGGGATTCTGAATTCCTGGGGTGTTGCAGTCCGATTCTCCAGTTAAGCTGGTCGGATCTTTTTCCTATGGATTTAAGGTCACCACCAGCGTTGATCAACGCGCTTTGAATATTATTTTCCTTTAAAATATCAATGGCCTTGTCAACAGCATAGCCTTTAGCTATAGCTCCTAAATTTAGCCGCATCCCTTTTTCAGTTAGAAAAATACTTTGTTCTTCTAGTTGAATTTTTCTGAAGTCAATTTTTTTAATCGCATCTGCAATAGAACTTTCTAAGGGGAGGGAGGGGGCGTCAAAATCCCATAACTCTTGAGCGGGGCCGATGGTGATATCAAATGCGCCCGCAGTTTTTTCTGACCAGAGCAGGGACCGTTGAATAACGGCCATCAATTCTTTAGAAACGGGGACGTGATCTTTACCTGCCGCCTGATTTATTTTTGAAACTTCGGAGCCTGGAATATGAATGCTCATTAGGTTTTCCAGTCTGCGGATTTCTCGAAATGCCTGCTGAATAGCAGTTATGGCGAGTTCCTCATCTTTTTCTATTACAGAAATTTCGACCAGAGTTCCCATTAAAAACTGTGAGCGTCGGTGACTGATCGCGTTGGGATCGCCGCATGCTGTGAACAACAAAGAGCTAATTAGAATAAATGAAAAGAGTCTGAAAACGGGCGGGTGGGGGGTAGTCATCGGTCAAATTCGGATACCAATACTTCTCTGTTGTAAGCAGCTACCACTTCCCCGCGATTGACCATACCTATGACTCGCTTGGGGTCATTCTTGTGAACAACCGGGAGTTGTTCTACATCTAAATGGGCAAATAATTCCATGGCCTGATTTAAATTGTTATCTGGAGTAAGAGACTTTACGGGTTTGACCGAAAGGTCATTAGCGACCACCAGGTCTCCCAGCTCCTCTTCAAAAATCATTTCCCGCACCATATGAAAAGATAAAATTCCAGACATTTCCCCCTGACTATTCACAACGGGAAAGTAAAAATTCTTCGAATAGGAAATGGTTTCAAGAATTTTTCTAAAAGGCATTCCTTCAGGAATGGTGGTGATTTCTTTATTCATAACTTCGTCAACTCGAATCGAATTTAGAATGGAAACTTCGCGACCGTGCTGAATGTTAATTCCTTCTTTAAGAAGTTTTTGAATATAGATAGAGTTCTTTGAAAAGCTTCTGAATGTATGAGCAGAAACAATACAAGTAATCATAATTGGCAGAATGATGGTGTAGTCATTAGTCAATTCAAAGAGCATTAGGATATTGGTTAAAGGAGCTTGCATAACAGCACCTGCAACCGCACCCATTCCTACCAGCGCATAAGTTTCTGGTGAAGCTGTTAAGGTTGGACTAATGCCATGCACCAATGCTCCAAATGTTGAACCTAGCATGGCTCCTATAAAAAGAGAGGGCGCGAAAACTCCTCCCAGCCCGCCCGAGCCTAGAGTGACCGAGGTGCTGATTATTTTTAAAAATATTAATAGGAATGCCATGCTCCACAGCAGTTCGCCTGACAAAGCTTTTTCCATAAAATCATAACCATTTC
>JAJDAW010000130.1 GCA_029261635.1 Nitrospinaceae bacterium | reverse complement strand
ATATACTGTTCCACAAATAACCTCTTATTTATCAATTGTATAAAGGTAGACGAATGCGGTGGCGAAGTCAAGCGTGAGGCCTCTCTATTACTAATTGAAACTGTCACCCGTTACGTTCATAATTATCTGCAATCTTTTTCCATTAATGCCATCTAATAATGGACGACCCTGCCGCAAGAGAACGGGGTATTAGGAAAAGAATTTTATTTTAAACGCGTAGTATGCCACGGGGAATAAAACCCGCTGGTGGGATTTAAACAGACACAGGAAAAATCATGACCGATTCGAGTAATCCGGAATTTAAAAAAATATCAGAGATTCAGCAAAGGCTGGATATTCTGATAGAACATGTAGAGTCCCGAAAAGAAGCACTGGAAGAAGAAATCCAAGAGCATCTTCATGAATCATTAGCAAACGCACGGGATTCGATGGAATTGATACAAGAAAATATTGCGCCGAAGGTAGAAAAAGCTATTCATACCAAGATGGAAGATATCGACCGCAAAATGCGGCGGTTAAACGAAGACAGCTTGGAAGCAGTACGAGAAGAGCTGAAAAAAGCCACACCGGAAATATCTGAAAAAATTCTGGAAGACCTCGATAAACTGGTGGCGGAAAATACCCGGTTTGTAAAAATAGAAATACTTCAGGAGATTAAAGAAGAACTCAAGAAAACGATTGCAACCTCATTAACCCCCCTCAACGAAAAACTAGACCTCGAATTGCCTGCGGCAAAAACCCTAGCCTTCATTTCAATAGGTTTGTCCGCCTTAGCCCTGTCAGGGGTGGCTTGGTTGTTAATTCGCTGACCCACAAGTTTGGATCGTCACACTCCCTTTGGTCGTTCGCGATGACGCGCAGAAAGGTTCTAGGACGCAAAACATTAAAGTAAAAGGCTTAGCGGAAATTGTCAGCTTGAGGGGAATAGACCTATTAACAACGGCGGTTCGCCGCTAGGTTATGAGCCAGAAGAGGAAGAAGAAGAGGAAACTTGATAGGACAACCTGCCAGACGAAATTAAACCCAGGGCCTGTAAACAATATGAGAACGGTTGCGGAGCAGAGAATTATAAATGCAAGAATCAGCCGCGTTCTTTTTTTTAATATTGGTTCAGGCTCTTGATCCATTTTATTGGCAACTGTGTGTGTTTTTATAAAAGTAGTCTTTTAATATCTTCCAAAGCGAGAATTTCTTCGGCTTCCAGCAGAACATCTGAATAGTCCATATCTTCACTGGAAGATTCACCTTCTCCAGAGTCGAACTGTGGAGAAGAGTCAAAATAGTTTTGTATGTCTGTAGTCGTAAACGTTTTTTTTATGGCGGTTACGAACTCTTTTAGAAAAAGTTCGTAATGTTTAACCTGCTCCAGTGGGGTGCTATAATGTTCCTGAATGGTCAAGGCATAACTCATTTTTAGAGCGCGCCCCCCCTTATTCAAAGGGTGATCTTCAGAAGCCTCTTCACGGGGATATAGAAATTGAAGCTTTTGACGTGCCTTTTTAAGTTGTAAAAAAGTCCTGCCAAACTTTTCTCCTACGAGAAAAGAAAGTCCGTTTTGCGCTCCCTTCACTTCGTAAATCTTTAATGCTTCCTGACAATATTCCTGAATTTGTTCGTTTTCCATAAGTATGTATAGTTAAAGATAAAAGACTATTATTCTTGTAAATATTCAAGAAGTAAACCCTTTTATGGGCGTTTGTTGGTGATCGGAGGAATTTTCCTGTGAATGCGGGCGCATAGGTATGCCAGATAACGGGTCGTTGCGTGAATTAAAGGTTCGCTCCCTGCAACAGGCTGAACATAGATGAAACGCATGCCCGCATCGATAGCACCACCATCGGTAATATAGTTATCGCCAATCATGCAAATTTTAGAAGGATCAGATAATCCTAAAAACTCCTTCATCGCAACTTCAAATCCAGCACAATCTGGTTTGGGCGGCACATTATTTACAATTTTGACTCCTAATTCTTCAAAACTTTGAAACCGGTCCTCGGCAGCGTTGGTATAGATTGCGACTTTTAATCCCTGCTGTAACATGGCTTGCACATGATCTAAGGCAGAAATTCCAAAACTTCGTGTGTGATGAGGCCCAAGAGTGCCATCGGCATCAAGTAGTATCCCCTCGACCCCATCTTTTAACAGGACATCAATGGGAATTTCCACGAACCTTTTTACCGCCAGATAAGTTGACAACCGGGAAGATTGAAAAGGAAGAGAAAGAAAGCGGGAGATTTTAGCCGATGTGAGACCTTCGCGCTCAGAGGAAATAGAGTTATTTTGGGACATTTAAAAAGTTTTGCGTAAAGAACATTTCGAACCGACAGGTTAGAACCATTCGGTGTGTTTTGCACTCAATAAAATAAGTAATCTAAAATTTTAGGAAATGAGGGGGAACTCAGGTGCAGAATCGTTGATGACTTTCAATAAATCATGACGGCTAATAATTCCTACCAACTTTCCCTCGTGGGTAATGGGCAGACGAAGGATTTGATTATCGATAAAAGCTTTTATTAACGGCAAAATGGTACAACTTTGCTCTGCTGTGATGACATTTCGGGTCATAACCTCGCCGATAAGAGTAGTTTTCAAGTTTTTTTTCTGCAAAAATAATTGCAAGAGATCGCTTTCCGATACAATACCAACAACTTTATCATCTTCAACAACGGGTAGACCTGAAAAATGAGTGCTCGTCAGTTTTTCCAGAACATCATGGGCAGAAGAATCGGGATTGGCGCAAACAACAGGCCGGGTCATAACCTCAGAAGCTTTAATAGATTTAAGTTTCTCAATCATGATAACCCCTTATGTATTTGTTACTACCGAGGTCGAGTATATCCCTGCGATCAAACAGATGCAAAATTGTTTCTAATGTAAAAGTATCCGACGATACATCGGAAAACAGATATATTTAAAGGTAAATATAGGGTGCTCAATTGTTTGTTTTTCTTCAAAACAAGCGCATTCAGGGAGCGAAAGAGAGGTTTCTCCTCACCCACCAGCGGGCATATGCCCGCTGGTGGTTCCAATAAATTAATCATCATCCATATCTTTATCCTTATCTCCGTCATCATCTTTGAATACAAAATGTCCGGTTTCAAGCATAGCTTGTTGCTTGGCTGGCAAGTGCGCGTTGGCGGCACCATATTGATAAACCAATTTGCCTCCAGTGTGACCCGCATCTACTAAAGGAACAACCGCAACGAGAGCGAGAACCGCAACTCCTAAACGGACGGCATGTAGATCTTTTCTATATAATCCGGCAAGCGAAAACAGAAATAGTCCGCCTGAAGTCCAGAGTATTAACTCTCCTGCCTCTTCGTGTTCTTCAATAACCTTTTCCGATACGACTTCTTCAACTTTTTCTTCATCCTCTTCTCCCATCTCTACTGCAATGTACGAGGAAACTCCATAGCCCAATGCCAAGGCAATAACCAGAACCCAGACATGGAGATGCAAGTGGTTTTCTCGAATAGCCCACCAAAGAGCCAGAGCGGCGAGTGGCAGTAATATGCCTAGAACAATTGGAAAGTGAACGACAACGGGGTGCAACGGCAAATCAAACATGGTAATCTCCTTGGAAAAATTGATCTTGCAACCAATTTCCATCAAAAACAGAAAAACCACCATCGGCACTTTGGGTTATAAAATTGTCTTTTAAATCCAAAAGCTTACAAAGGTCATAAGGCAAATGGAGGATATGAATAAATTCGTTTTAGTGTTGTCTGGGATATTTGTTGTGTTGATAGGTGCCGATCTCGTCACGGACTATCAGAAAGGAGGTACAGGAACGCACCTCATACTGGAAGGATTGCTACTACTGGTCAGTGGAACGATGTTTGTTGCCGGATTAAAGCAATTGACCGAAGCCAGGCAAGAAATTAAATCCCTTCAGGTTGATGTCGAAAGGCTCCACGAAGAAAAAGATAAATGGAAGGGAGAAACACAACAACTTCTGGCGGGACTCTCGGTAAAAATCGAAAGCCAATTCAAACATTGGAAGCTGACGCAAGCTGAAACAGAAGTGGGATTTCTATTGTTAAAAGGATTCTCGTTAAAGGAAATCGCCGATATCAGAAATACAAAACTGAAAACGGTGCAACAGCAATCACAATCAATTTACCAGAAAACCAAACTTGGCAGTCGATCTGAACTCGCTGCATTTTTCCTCGAAGACCTTCTTCCGGGAGACAACTCTGCCCACTAGCGTGGGACGCAACTCTGCATTAAGTTGAATAGCGTTCAGAATTCATTGAGCGCATTGATGAGTGCTTTTTCCATTCCCCTAGGGGCATCTGCTAGCGTAAGAGGGATAGTTAGTGAAATTGAAGTAAAAGGGGGAAATAACTTTTTTGGCCTTATGGGAATAGACCGGCGGTTCGCCGCTAGTTATTTAAGGAAAATGCTTTTACAGCGAGAATGGTTGCGTTCTTTTTGCAGACTGCATATACGCTGTTTCTTGAAAATGCTGATAGCAGATTTGGTGTGTTTTTTTATCGACTTGTCGGTCTTCGCTGTGCAGTTGATAAATTGCTTTTTGGTTGAATGAAGACAGGTTTGGTAGTTGTTTAGAGTAGGCATCCGCACTATCACCGCTGGCCGCTCCGATTGAGCTTTGGCAATTTGAATCGAATCTGGGGCGGCGATACCAGGTGCGCTTAGCAAAGCTCCTAACAAGTATAGTTTTATAGCCTCAACCATTTGATTTACCCTTAGCCCCC
>JAJDAW010000129.1 GCA_029261635.1 Nitrospinaceae bacterium | reverse complement strand
TTGCAAAACCAGAAGACGCATCATCAAGGCTTCTTTTGCGGTCAGATAAAACTCCCCTGCACAACCTTTCGCCCTGCCGTTGACAAAGTTGATCCACATATCTCCAAAATGAAATATTTCCTGATCGTGAACCGGCTCTTTATACCACTCCCATCGACGCAAGATGCCCTTAACCCTGAGTAGCAGTTCTGGCAAATGAAACGGTTTGGTTAAATAATCATCGGCTCCAGCTTCCAACCCAAGCTCTCTGTCTTCATCCGATGATTTCGCAGACAACATTAAAATAGGAAATCGCAAATCGGTATTACGCACTCGCCGGGCCACTTCGATACCATTGAGTTTCGGCAACATAATATCCAGAATCATTAAATCGAAGACTTCTTCACCCAACAATTCAATAGCCGATTCGCCGTTATCGACCAGGGACACAATATAACCTTCGCGCTCTAGATTAAACTGCAGCCCCTTCGCAAGATGCGCCTCATCTTCTACGACTAGAATTTTTTTTGCATCATTCATATAATTTCATTTTCAACAAAACTCTATCAAACAGTCAACCCACGGCTTGTAGGAAGAGAGACAGTAAACACAGAACCTTTACCTCGGCCCGGACTTGCAACCCTAAGCTTGCCCTTGTGGTTCTTTACAATTTCACGCGAGATGAACAACCCCAGCCCCGCGCCTTCGATATTTTGCGTATCTTCGTTTTGCACCCTATAAAACTTCTTAAAGACTTTTTTCATATCCTTATTATCGAACCCGATTCCCTTGTCGGCAAAATCAACATCCCAAAATCTACCGGTTCTATAAAGATGTATCTTAAGGGCTGAGCCAACTGGGGAGTAGCGTAACGCATTGCCGATGAGATTATTAAATACCATCTGCAACGCCTTCCTATCCAGCATCAAAAGCGGCGAGGCTTCCAACTGCAAATCCACCTTGCATTTTTTTTCTTCGAACTGGCGCTTGTGATCTTGCACTACCTCTGACAAAAATTTCCCAAGATCTACTTTTTGCAACTGCAGTTCCATGCTTTTTGGATCGGCTTTGCTAGACTGAAGAATATTTTCTATCAACCCCGAAAGACGAGATGTATCGGACAACATGGTTTCGACGAAATCTATACTCTCTTCTTTAGAAACATCCTGATACTTTAAAGTTTCCAAATAAAGCTGGATAGATGCAAGGGGAGATTTTAATTCATGCGAAACACTGGCAACAAAATTACTTTGCATCTGATTCAATCGGTTCTGCTTATTCCAGTAAACAAAAATCACATACACGCCAGCAAGAATGAGGAGCATTAGAAAACAACCTTCAAATAGAATCAACCATTCCACTTCAGCCGTGAACAAATCGGGACGAAGCTTTTGAGCCAATTCTTTTATGGAAAGATTGTTTTCCAGATACCAATTAACCCAGATCGCCATGAGAACGATCCAAGCAACTTGCACCCCGATAAAAACCATGATGGGATGAAACAATGCGCGCAACTTATTCACCCGACCACTCCCAATATTTATACAAATAAGTTCCCATAATACCCAACTTCACCAAGGTCTTGGAAGAAAGAAGAAGCCCAGTTCGCTATCTCCATCCGGCCCCCTACCCCAGGCAATATTACAAAAGTTTTACACAGGAATTCTTGAAGTAAGGATAACATAGAGAAGTAAAATTTATTGTAAATATAGAGGTTTCCAATATGACAACTCAAACGGCTCCTAATTATTCGATGAAGTTTAACCCCATTGCACTCGGCCACTTTACGTTGATTCACGGTATGGCTTTGTTTGCATTTTTCCCCTTCGCATTTTCGTGGAGTGCGGTTGCGGTAATGTTTGTTCTTTACTGGGTCACAGCGTCATTAGGTATCTGTTTGGGTTATCACCGTTTTCTTACGCATCGCGGTTTCACAACTCCAAAGTGGGTTGCTTATACAATAGTGTTTTTTGGCACCCTTGCATGTCAGAATGGCCCAATCAAATGGGTCGGTCAGCATCGGATGCATCATGCTGGTTCAGATACGATAGACGATCCGCACAGCGCCGAAAAAGGTTTCTGGTGGTCACATATTACGTGGATGCTCTTCACCCATTCCAAGTTTGATGACAAAAAAACTCTGAACGATTACACAAAAGATTTCAGCAACGATAAATACTATCAATTTCTAGATAAGTATTTCATCCACATCCAGGTTGCATTCGGACTCATTCTTCTCGCCATTGGCGGTTTCCCCTGGGTTGTATGGGGAATTTTTGTTCGCCTGGTTGTCGTTTACCATTCCACATGGTTTGTTAACAGCGCAGCACATACTTTTGGTTATGTCACTTTCCCGCTCAAAGACGATCTGGCTACCAACTGTTGGTGGGTAGGGCTTTTAGCCTGGGGAGAAGGCTGGCACAACAACCATCATGCATTCCCAAAATCAGCGCGTCACGGATTACGCCCTTGGGAAATTGATATGACATGGTGGGCTCTCTGCTTCCTTGAAAAACTCGGTTTGGCCAAAGATATAAAAGTAGCGCAGTTGATTCCTAACCCTGCTCACGAAGAAGACAAAGAAAGCACAGAACCTGTCTTCATCGGAAAAATTGTAACTCAAGCCGCCTAAAAAATCCTCTAGCGAGGGAGGCTCATTAGGGCTAGTTTTACCTATTCGTCCACACCTTGGAAATCGAATTCAAGATGATAGCCTGAGTATTTTCTTATATTGATGACTCGGGTTTCGAAAATAAGGTATTGACCTTTTATTCCTGTCAACCTGTCTTCAAACTCTGGGTTCTTTTCGAGGTTGTGGCTGGTTATTTTTTCCGGTGCCGATTCCACCGGGTAAACCAGTTCCCGAATTTCCTCGTTCTCCAGCGCATAACATTTTAAATCTTCAGGAAATAATTCGTGAGCTTTCTCACGATATTCAAGCAAGTTCAAATCTTCATATTCACTTTTTAGCATTTTTCGCCAATTCGTTTTGTCGGCGAAATTTTTAGAGACGGCAATTTCTATTTTCCCGGAAAGAATCCGCTCAGGAACTTTAGCAATAATCAATCCCTTCACTGCTCCCTGGTCTATCCAACGATCGGGGATATTATAATGTCGGGTGATCCCTACCTTGACCCCACTGGTCAAAGACAAATAAACAAAATGATCAATATTGCAGTACGTCCGCCAAAACTCTTTTGCAGCCTCATTTCCGTTTTCATGTTCACAGAGCTCTGGACGAACCGAGCACATTTCATTTTCAGGTAAATCGCGAGAACAGACAAAACAGTAACCCTGATCATAGGATTTTTTAGTTTTTCGTCCGCACTCAACACAAGTAATGATTCCCTCCCACTTTATTTTTACTTTGCCACCTATATAGGAGTTTAAAAAATGGGATTCTTTATTCAAATCAAGAAAATATTGAATAGGAGTTTCAGGTTCCACTTTCATTTTTCGTACTTGTCCAGATAGTTTCATTAAAGCTTGTCCTTTTATCAAAAATTAAAGATTATTTTTATTCTCTGATTTTGTTAAAAAATATTCTAAAGCGAAAACAGCAAAGAGAACTACGATTACTATCGTTTGGGAATCAAATATAAGAAAGCTGGAAAGAAATAATAAAAGATAGAAAATAATCCGACCCATTTTTTTAGTTCCTGTTTGCAACATGTCCAATTATAAACTGCAAACGAGACCCTCGCAAAAAATGAAGCACCCGGCCTCACTTAAGAATCATAAAATCTTTAAGCCACAAACAAAGCAATCACCAGAAAAGCCAAAAAATAAACAGAACAACTAGATATCGGGTTTCCAAATTAATCGTAGAAAATCACAGCAAGCCCAATATATTCAATATTTAAAAAAAAATCTAAATCCCTCAAAATTGAGACAACCCTATACACGTAACATGATTGGGACATTATCACATTGAAAAGTAGTTTAAATTAGGTGTAGCATAAACTTAAATACAATCCCCTTATATTATCGGAATTGGGATTTTTGCGAAATCAGCGCAGCGACATTAAATTAACACTATGGAAATTCAAGATCTCATATCAGAAAATGAACCCTTAGCTTCGTTGCCAAACACTTTCTATCTTTTACAAGATGCGGTGAACGATCCTAATTCTGACTTTGCTCAGATCGGAAAAATAATCAGCATTGATCCCGCGCTAACCCTTCGCCTTCTCAAAATTGTGAATAGTGCTTTTTATGGTTATAGCAACCAGATAGAAACGGTTTCCCATGCTTTAGGGGTCGTCGGCACAGAACAATTGACGCAACTGGTTCTTGCAACTTCCGTGGTTGGACAATTCAAGGGTATTCCAAAAGATATGATAAATATGGAATATTTC
>JAJDAW010000128.1 GCA_029261635.1 Nitrospinaceae bacterium | reverse complement strand
GCAATTTTAGCTTTCCCATATTTCAAAATCAAATATTTTGATTTTTTGGGAGACAAATTGCCACTTACCCTTAACAGGGCAATTATTTTGTGTTAGTCTGGCCTCGCCTTTTTCAAAAAGGTCCGCTTGATTCTTCTTCCGTCTTTTATCCTGCAACTTTGTAACCCATCCTGCAAATGACAAAAAAAATAACACTCAACAAACTAACTGAAGAAATGATTCGCGAGTCGCGGCACCCGTTTACCGTTAATGACTTCGCGAAAAACCTGGAAAGCCGCTGGGAAAAAGAGATTTCAGAATCCACTTTGAAAAAGGTAAAAAAAATATTACTCAATCATCATTTCTTGATTGGAATAAAAGAAGATGATTTTATTCCTTTCCGCGCCGTGATTGAAAAAGTCAGCCACATTTCTCTTTCTCTGCAATTAGGGAGCTGGGAATTGAAACAGGGAATACTGATTCCTGGACACCGCCTCATGCCATTTAACTTGGCGGATTTAAAGGAGCAGGATCTGGTTTTTATCGATCCCGATGGGAATGAAATTCAAAAATTAAAGCAAACTTTTTTTATTCAAGATGTAGCTTCGTTTTACCAGTACTGCGGAAATTTTCCAGAAGAAATTAAAATTAATGAAAAGGTTCCGGGAAAAAGCTGCATGACTGTTACAGCTTGGGATATGAATAGTTACTATAAAAAATTTGGTAGCAAACCAGGCGATTCTCTTTTGATTGATCTCGTTGATTACGAAAAAGGTGTTTTCCAGATACGCCCCTATTCTTCAAAGCAGTTTCGCTCAGACCGCTTGCGCAGACGCGCCCTTTACCTTGCCCTTGCTACGCAGATGGACCCATTATCGCAAGATGAAAAATTCTGTTCTGTAGGACTTGAAAAACAATTATTACGAATTCTTTTTTTAATGGACCCGAAATTTTTAAAAGATGTCGATATTTTTTCAGTCACAGATTTTCTCGAGTCATTACAGGAGTGGACGGTGGTCGGTTGTGAAGCCGGCGGTGTTCAAATGCTACCAGCCTGGAAATCAGAATCTGGACCTTTTGTGCGGGCCAGCTCGCGCCGTGTTATCAAGGGAGAGTTGGGAACCCTCAATGAAATATTTCAGGATATTGAGCTTTCTTTCGATGCGCAGGAATTTAAATCTATTCTCTACACTGTAATGGCCTCAGACAAATATAAACTGGAAACGGTTTTTTTCCTTTTGTTTGGTGGGCAGGGAGAATTGTTTAAGGACAAAAAACAACATGAGGTGTTTTATGGCAACCTGCGAGAGATGTTGTTCAAAATTTGTGAGGATCTGAAGACCAAAGAATCTCTTCTTATCTGCGGACTGCGGGAACAATGCGTTGATATTAAAATGAGTCTGGTTGGTATATTAAGGTTTCTGGAAGATCAGGAAGTTGGGCTCGAAGATTTACCAGCCGAAATTTTAAATCAGATTGTCGAGCTCGACCAGTTTTGCAACGATGCCTTGCGTCATTTTTCGATAAGGAATGAGCCACCGGAGCTAAAATTCATTCGTGACTTGCGAGTCGCCCTTAAAGTCGTAGAGCCACAGCTTGCTCTACTTGAAGAAGAAATATATTCCCAAATCGCTATTTATTGAATCGCTCCACACAGGCCGTGACCGGATGTTTGTTCGATACTCACCTGAACCCGGTCGCCAGACTTGTATAGACCTTCTCCACCTGTTGCATTCACCCGCCAGTATTGTGGATTTCTGCCTTTAAAGGAATAACCGGGTTTGCCGGAGTTGCCCTCGATCAACATCTCTATAGTTTTTCCTCTATACAAATTACTTTGCTCTTCTGTCAGTCGGTTTTGTAGTTGAATGAGTTCCTGGAGTCTTTGTTTCTTTACATCTTCGGGAACAGAATCTTCAAATTCATTTGCCGGGGTTCCTGGTCTTGGGCTATAGGAAAACATGAAACTGCTGCTATAACCGACCCGCTCCATGACTTTCAAAGTATCTTGAAACTGAGCATCGGTTTCACCAGGGAATCCAACAATAATATCTGTCGTCAAAGAAACATCGGGAACTTCAGATTTTAATTCATCAATTAATTCGAGATACTCTTCTACTGTGTGATCTCGGCGCATTGATTTTAGAATTTCATTGTTACCACTTTGAATGGGAAGGTGGAGATGGTTCATCAAAACATCGAGGTCGCGATATGCTCGAATGGTTTCACGGGTAAAGTCATTCGGGTGACTGGTGGTAAACCGCAATCTTTCCAATCCGGGTATCTCTGCGATCCCATATAAAAGTTTATGAAAAGGGATGGGGTTGTTCAGACCATGTTTCCCATAAGAGTTAACATTTTGCCCAAGAAGAATAATTTCTTTAGCACCCTGCTTGATCAGATGGCGTATTTCCTGATAAAGCTCTTCAGGTTCGCGGGATTTTTCCCGCCCACGGGTGAATGGGACAATGCAGAAGGTGCAAAACTTGTCGCATCCTTTAATAATGTTTACAAAAGCACTGGCACCCGGTTTTTGTGGAAGGTCCCCAGAAATTTCGGGAATGGTATAAATTTTCTCTGAATCAAACCCAGTCCACACAAAAGGTTTTTTCGATTCATGTGCCCGGTTGACGGCTTTTCCTATGCCTTCCACCTGATCGGGACCCAATACAAAGTCCAAATAAGGCATTCGTTTTAAAAGCTTTTCTCCATCCTGTTGGCCCATGCAGCCTGTAAGACCTAAAATTAGATCTGGGTTGGCTGTTTTCAAAGGTTTTAATCCACCAAAGAGTGAAAACGTTTTTTGCTCTGCTTTTTCCCGTATTGAACAGGTATTGACCAAAATCAGGTCAGCATCCTCCTTTTCCTGGGTGCGTTGATAGCCGGAATGGAACAGGATGAGCTCCATCCTGTCTGTGTCCGCTGCATTCATCTGGCAGCCGAAGGTATCTAAAAATACTTGTTTCATAATGGAAGACTTTAAGGCAACCCGCCTTTGTTTTCAACCGAACTTTTCAAATACGGTTTTTTATCTGTTTCGAGAAAGCTTTATAAAAGTATATTAATTTAAACAAATTATATGTGCTTAATGTGTATTTACAAAATTTTGTTGACAAACTAGTGGATTTAAAATAAGGTCGTCATATTCCAAGAAAAGTATTTAAATAAATAGAACCTTTGCGCCAGAACCATTTGAAGGGGGTAATTTACCGTGGCCAACACCAATAGTGTCCGACAAATCCGTGAAGCAAAAATGATGAGCAAGGCAGAGCTGGCTCGAAAAGCGGATGTCACCGTCCAAACCATAGACCGGATTGAAAAAGGAAATGAATGTCGACTCGACACAAAACGAAAGATTATCTTAGCTCTAGGGTACAAATTGGCAGATCGAACAAGAATTTTTGAGGATGAAAATGGCAGTCCTCCTGAATCGCCGAAAAAGTTAAGTCGAAAAAAAGCCTAACTGAGAGAAAGTAGATCTCGACCTTTTTTAGTAGAAGGAGATAACTTTCTCGAAAAAAATGAGAGAGGGCAAACGAAGTCATCTCGTTTATCGGGACTAAAGGTAGAAACTTTAGCAGGTAGAGAGAATAAAATTGTTTGTTCCCAACTCGGCGTGATGCTAGTGAAGAATCACTTAGTTGTGATTTTTTGAAACATTTAAAAACAAATTCATACGCTTTTATGTTTCAGCAGGCAAGATTTTTTTAAAATATACCTTACTCAGGCTATTTTCGGGATTTTTGTCAGGTTGGTATGAGGTTTGCTTTTTACTATTTGGTTGAGAATCAGGAATAACTTTAGCTTATGTTTTTATCTAAAAAAACACCTTTGGTAGCAATTGATATGGGTTCACATTCCATAAAATTGGTGCAACTTGCCCAACTGAAGAATGGGAATTTTGAATTGGTCAGCCTCGGCATGATGCCTCTAGAGCAAGGAAGCATTGTTGAAGGAGCCATCAAAGACCCTGGTCAAGTTGCAGAAGCTCTAACAAACCTGGTTAAGGCTGAAAAAATTCAATCGAACTTTGTCGTTGCTTCCGTTTCGGGAGAAGCCGTTTTTGTAAAAAAAATAAAAGTCCCGGAAATGTCAGAAGAAGCGATGTCCCAAAAAATCACCGAAGAGGCTGAACAATATATTCCATTCGATATTAACGATGTGGCTTTAGACTACCAAATTCTAGGCAGGGTAAATGGAAATGCTAGCAAACCCGAAGAACAGGAAAATAAACCTTCAGATGAAGACGGTGAAGATCAAGATTCATCCATGGTTGAAGCCCTTCTAGTTGCAGTGCAAAGGGATGTCATTGACGAAAGAACAGATGTTCTTCTTGAGGCAGGGTTGAAGCCGGCCATAATTGATCTTGATGTGTTTGCACTGATGAATGCCGCCCGACTAAACAAAGATCTGACAGCAATGGGTGCTACGGCTTTGATTGATCTGGGAGACTCCTTCACTCATGTGAATATATTACAGAAAGGTTCTATAGGTTATACACAAGATATTCCGATTGGAGGGGGATATTGCTCAACCATGCTCATGTCGAAATTTCAGGTTCCCTTCAGCCAGACACATAGGATGAAAGGCGGTTACCTGCCTGACGGAATTGAGAAAGATGAAGTCCTCGCACTTATTGTGCAAGGATATAAAAAAGTTTTCAATGAAATCCAAAAATCTTTTGAATATTTTACTACCCTTTCGAATGCCCCGGTCGAACGCATTCTTTTATCTGGAGGCGGGTGTTTGATTAATGGGATAGATAGCTTTATGGCGGATTTCTTAAAAGTTCCCGTTGAGTATTTGGATCCAATGCAAGGAATAAAAATCAATCCCAAAAACTTTGATCAGGAAATGATTGCTGAGTTGACAGGATTATCGGCTGTAGCGATGGGTCTTGCTACTAGGAGGTTTGATTACTCATGATCTATATAAACCTCCATGATTACCGCGAAGAACTAAGGAAGATTGAAACACAAAAGCGTGTTGTTAAAGCCATATCCGTTGTTTGTGTCATCATCCTTCTGGTCTTGGTCAATTGGATGATTATGCAGATTCAGCTGGACAAGGTTCGTGGCGAGACACAAAAACTGGAAATGGCAGTTAAGGCTCTGGAGCCCCGGGTAAAAGCCATCCAGAAAATGAAGGCCTCTAAACTCCGAAGGGAGAAGATTGTTAAAGGCATTGACCGCCTGCGAAGCAAACAGTTCCCCGTCGGGAAAATAATCAATGATTTAAATATGGCCGTTCCAGAAGGGGTCTGGTTGGAAAGAGTCACACAATTGACCGCGAGCAAATTGGCAAATAAAAAAGTTCCCGTCATCCTTTTTGGAAACCCGGCGTTATCTAAAAAGAAAAAGAAACGGAAAAGAAGGAAGAAGAAAAAGGCAGACGAAGCTTCCGAGTTTATTGAAATTTCTGGAAAAGCTCTGAACGAAAAATTGATCGCAGAGTACATAAGCAATTTGCAGGAGATTCCTTATTACAAATTAACGTTTCTGCAAAAGTCGACACAAACCATTATGGGGGGGTACCCCATTTATTCTTTCACGGCTTACAGCTATATGCCGGAAAAAAAGAAAAAGAAATAAATAGTCTCTATGGATAAACTTTTTGACAAACTTCCTTACGATACCCTTGAGGATATCAAGTTCTTGCACCTGCTTGCGGGTGCGGGGGCGATAGGCATAGTGATTATTGCTGCCTACTATTTCACTTTGTTCAGTGCCACCAGCACGGAGCTGACCGGGCTTGTCAAAAAAAAGGAAACCGCAGAGCGCACATTGAAACGTCATAAGGCCATCGTTAAAAAAGGTGATTTGACTGAAAAAGATTTAGCACGAGTATCGAGTCAGTTGGTTGCTTATAAAAACCAAATGCCTGTTGCTGATGATCTGCCCCGATTGCTAAAAAAGGTTTCGGGTTTTGGAGAAAATAGAAAAATAGAACTATTAAATTTTGAACTATCAGAAGGTTCGGTGGAGGATTTCTATAAAGAGATTCCTTTGAAAATCAGAATGCGAGGAGATTTGTGGAGTACTCTGGATTTTTTTGAGTACATGCAAAACCTTTTACAACTTGTAAGCTTCGAGAATTTAAGTCTTGAGTCATTGAAAGTTCCGGTGATAGGACCAAACGGTCCGACAGGAGAGAATGCTTATCTTTTGCAAACGGTGATGACTGCAAAAACATTCTCTTTTATAGAAGGTTCGGATAATAGACCGGTGGCGGCTAAAAAACCACCTGCAAAAGCTAAGAAGAAAAAAAAGAGATCAGGGCATTAATGCTAGTGGAAATAGTTTGATAGGCCCGTATAAGGATTATGAAAGAATTTAAAAAAACATATTTTCTGATTTTATTTTTGATCTGTGTCTTGATGAGCTTTTCATTTTCAGGGCAAGCCTTGGCTAAAATGGGTGCGATGCCAGCTGGAGTTAAGATTCAAAATAAAACTCTTAAAAAATTATTTTGGATTAGCGGATTAAATAATCGTTATCCAGACGTGGAGTCTACTTTAGAGCAACATAAGAATATTGATCCGCAAGCACTAAAGGCAAGCCAGATAGGGTTCGCCAAAAACCTTATGCGTCATGGAAATGGGGCAAGCCATATTAGAGTAAATTTGAAAAAAGTTTTTCGTAAGAGATTTAATCAGGAACATGCGGAAGCATCTACTAAATGGTTCAATAGTCGGACGGGTCGCAAAATTTTAAAAGCGGAAAATGAAGCTGTCTCATTTGAAAATCAAAAAGGCCGGGAGAAATTCGCAAGAGGAATTATGAATGCGCCTCCTAGTGAGTTGCGTTTATTGGTGGTGGAGAGGATCGAAGCTGCAGGAAGCTTATCGCCGAATATTAAGTCTCTTTATCTGGCCTATGTTGAAGCAATGTTCCCATTCAATAATCTGTTGCAAGGGGAGCGGCTTGTAAAGGTGGTTAGGATGCTGAAGGATGAAGTCGTAGAGCCTATTCGCGAGCAGGTTCTGCACCAAAAACTATTTGCCTACAGAAATATAGATGTAAAAGAATTAAGGACCTATGCCAATTTCTTGGAATCTCGTGCAGGGCAATGGTTTGTTATGTCCGAATCGCACGGGTTTGCTCAAGGAATAAAAAAAACATTGGTAGATGTTCATAAGGTGCAGAGAGAATTGTTGGTTGAAATTGATGAAGGCGGTCCTGAGTTTCCATTGTTGCGGGAACTAGCCCCTCCAGGTCAGCGATATTTGCTAGTTCAACTCCGCGATCCATTCAAACCCCTTTTCACCGATGAAGGGCCTGTAGAGGGTCCGAAGCCTCCGCCGTTGTCCAGCGCACGTCAATTTGGAAGTGAGCTAGATAGTATTCCGCCCATTGCTCTGTATGTAATGAGAAAAATTGAAACGAAACGTCCCGAGCTGTTTAGAAAAATGAAACAATATGAACGTTTATTCAATAGCAAGGAAGATCTCGAAGCAATGAGCGATGATGAATATGCTGATGCAGTGGAAACTTACCGAGATATTCTTGAAAAAGCTAGCGAAACAAAAGTTTCAAAAAATTCTGTACAAATGGAATACAAAAACCTGCGGTTGACGGGAATCATTTCAAAAAATTCGAAAACTTTAGCCTTGATAGAAACGTCGGACAAGAAGGGTCATGCGGTAGGAAGAGGAGACATAATTGGTCCCAAATTTGGGTTCGTTGATGAAATCCAGTCCGAAAGAATAATTGTTATCGAGAAATCTCGTGATTACCTGGGGAATATTTTAACTCGCCAGAGAACCATTGAGTTTTCACAAAAAATTTAGAAGAGGATAGAAGGAGCTTATGATACAAAATCTGTTCAAAAAATCCTTGATATTTATATTTTGCCTGGTTGCCGCAGGCTTGGGGCAATCAAATGTTGTTTTGGCGCAGGCTTCTAAATCTCCCGCAAGCATTGTTGCTTTGAACACCGATTCGAGTGGAAGCGAGAGCGCAGTCGTCACTATAGAATCATCGCAACCCGTTCAATACACGGCATTCAAACTACTGAACCCTCTTCGTTTGGTGTTGGACTTTCCGAATATGCAAAAGGGAAGTTTGTCGGGGAAAATGCAGGTTAATAAAGGGCTGGTTGATTCCATTCGTCCACTTCATTTTGAAGAAGCAGGTGTGCTGCGGCTGGAAATCGCGCTTAATAAGGCGGCGGATTATGAAATTCTGAAGCCAGAGGAAAATATTCTGGTCATAAATTTGCAAGCGATGGCTTTGGAAATGGCGCAAGCCACTAAAAATAAGCCAGAAGATGAAGCGGTTAAAAAAATAGGTCAAAAAGATCATAAAGATGCAGCAACCATCTTAAGAGAGGCCGAAGAAGTTAATGATGATAGCTGTTACCCCATGCTATATGGAAAAAAGGAAACCATCACCCTTGACTTCCAAGACGCAGATGTTCGTAACTTGATTCGTATTTTTGCAGATATCAGTGGATTCAATATCATTCTTTCACCGGGACTAAGTGGCAGCGTCAATATGCGCCTGAACGATGTTCCGTGGAATGAGGCCATGGAAGTGATTCTCGCTAACAATGCTCTGGGCAGAGAGTGTTTGGGAAATAATATCGTACGCATTGCAACCCAAGGTACTCTGGCCGCAGAAGAATCTGCACGCACCGCGAAAAAAGCTCGAATAGCCAACGATCTCGCAACCCAAAGAAATGCACAGGAACTGGTTACAGAAGTTGTGCGAATCAATAATGCCAATATCACAGACCTTACAGTCAGCCTCAATGCATTGAAAAGCTCACGTGTCGATGCCCGCATTACAGTCGATGCTCGCACCAATACCATCATTTTGAATGACCTTCGTCACCATGTCGATGATATGTTGGAGACCATCCGTGTTCTTGATGTGGCGACAGCGCAGGTTTTGATC